>NBLJ01000144.1 GCA_002084545.1 Desulfobacteraceae bacterium 4572_123
TGGAACCATGGCCATTCGAGAGCCGGCTCTCGAATCTCCTGCGTGGCAACAGGAGGGCTAAGGTTGTTCGCTGAGGGTAAAGAAACTGGGTGCAGCCCTTCAAGTAATGCTTGAAGGGCTTTTTTTATGGCAAATTTGACGCAATATCATAAAAGTCTTTGGGGGGATCTGTTTAAAAGGAGGAATTGTATGAACTCGAATCGTGGCTTGAAAAAATCAGGACCCATCGCCATCTGGCTGGTGTTGATCATGTTAAGCGGCCTGCCTGCGTTGGCGGCTGTAACGCCGGTAGCCCCTTACCAGGGGGCGGCCCTATCCGATCCAAGCCCGGCGGTGCAGACCTGGAACAGTTCCATCGCCTATTACGACGGCTGGGTGATTTACACTGGAGCAAACGGCATGATTTACGCTTTTGATCTGGACAACCCGGCTGCGCCTTCCACCCTGATCAGCGATACCAGTTCCCTGGCTACCACGTTTTCCGCTGTCACCGGGTTCATGGTCTCATCTGACGACTATCTATACTTTCACGACAACGGCAACAGTTCTCAAATTTACCGCCTGCGGCTCACGGATTCGTGGCCGACCGGCTATGAATCCTTTGACGCCCAGAGCAGCGGCTATATTTATGCTTTTACCCAGAACCCCTGGACCGGGGCGGTCTGGTTCGCCGCGGCCGAATTCGGCGGCACGATGTACCTTTACGAGGTCAATGCCGCCTTCACCGCCGCCACTCTGCGGGCCGCCTTTGATCCGCCCAACGGTGGAGGCAGCGGACCCATCATCTTCAAGAACAAAAACACCGTGCTGTACGGGGAATCCGTATTCGGCGGCAACGGGTTTTTCCACCTGCTCAACGCCGTTACCGGAGATTTTATTGAACAGAATTACCTGACTTTCAGTGACGGCCTGGCCGCTGCGACTTACGGCTATAACAACACGATCAGCGTGGCCACCGGCGCCGGCAAAAGTATCTTTGCCATCCAGGATCATGATCAGACGCTGCTGGCAACGACCGACGAAGAAACCGGCGGCCTGAGTTTCGGCGATGATACGTTTTACCTCAGCGAGATGGTGCCCTTTTCAAGCGGTGCAAACGAAGGCGCCGTCAGCTTCGACAAATTATGGAACCCCGACGCCATTATGTGGAATGATCCTGCCGGTGCCTACCAGGCCCGGCTGATCGGTGCTCCCGATCCCGCGGTGCAGGCCTGGAACAGCTCCATTGCCTATTACGACAACCAGATCATCTACTACGACAGCGGCGATGCCACCGTCAATGGATATGATCTTGACACCGGCGACACCCGGCAGTTGTGTCAGCCCACCCTGCAAAGCCCCAGTGCTTTCGGGGCGGCCGGTTTTGTTGTCGGCAATGATGACTATCTTTACTTTCACGACAACGGATTTCCCACCCAGTTTGTTTTCCGCCTTGACCTGATTAATCCTCAAAATGGGTGCGAGTCGCTTGACACCCTCACAGCCGGCAGCATTTTTTCCCTGACTGTAAACCCCTGGACCGGGGCGATCTTCTTTTCTTCATCGGACAACACCCACATGTACCTGTATGAAGTCAGCGCCGATTTTACCGGCGTAACGGAAAAATTTTCATTTGAAAAAAAACATGCCAACCGCAGCAGCGGCAACGGACCCATCATTTTTAAGGACGCCAACACCATCCTGTACGGAGAAGTTGAAGGTTTCTTCGACGGGTTTGACAAGGGGTATTTCCACCTGATCAACGCCAACACCGGAGTTTTCATTGCCCAGGATTACCTGGCATTCGACGGCGGTCTGGCAGGCGCGGTCCATGATGCTGACAATCGGATCTATGTCACCACCGGCGGCGGCAATGCCGTCTATGAAATTGAGAATGATTCCAAACCCCCAACCCTGATCGACACCACGGAAGAGCAGACCGGCAGCATCGCCTTTGACGGTTATTCACTGCTGGTCAGCCAGTTGAAGATGTCCGACTTTTCCGGAACCGTCAACTTCCATCAACTGTGGACGTTACCATCCTCAGCATCCTCCGGCAGCAACGGCGGGGGTGGTGGCGGGGGTGGGGGTGGATGCTTTATCAGCACCGTGGCTTCCGCCCGGATGGCCGGCAGTTGGAAGACAGCCACCGGCAGCCTCATGGCCTTGCTGATTTTTATCGGAGCTGTCCGATTTCGAAAAAATTAACTAATCGGTTCAGGGTTCAACGGTTACAGCCCGCCGTGTTGAACCCTGAACCGCTCGACCCGGATAATCCCATGGGCGGTCATTTGAATCTAAAAGTCATCTTGTATTTCCTGCTGGCTGTTCTGCTGGCTGCCGGACCGTCGAATGCCGAGGATGACAATGACGATGGCCGGCCACCGGAAGAAACGCGTTTCGAGATGCAGGAGGTGGTAGTCACCGCCACCCGGATGAAAGACGAAATCCGTAATGTCCCGCGCAACGTGACCGTGATCATGGCGGCCCCGGATTTTTCCACCCTGCCCATCGATGAAATCGAACGCATTGAAATCGTCCGCGGGGCCGGGTCGGTGGTTTACGGCAGCGGGGCGGTGGGAGGCGTGATCAACATTATCACCAAAAAAGGCAGGAAAAAACCCTCTGCCCACCTGTATACGTCTTACGGCAGCTACGATACCTTTGACGGGCGGGCTTCCGGCGGCGGTCAGTACAAAAATCTCAGGGCCAGTGCCAACGCCGATTACTACGACACCAACGGGTACCGGGACAACGGCCTGTTGCGCAAAAAAGATGCCGGCATCCGGCTGGGTTACGATGCCTCGCAATATGTTAACAGTGACACTTTCGACGCCGTCACCTTCTCCTTTGACGCCGGCTACCACCATGACAAGCAGGGTTTCCCGGGCGGGGTACCCATTGATGATATCAATTCGAGCCGGCGACGGCGCAAAACCACCAGCCCGCATGATGAGGGCAAAACCACCGAAGGGCGGCTGCGCGGCGGAGTGGAAACCGATTTCGGCCCCTGGGGGGTTCTTAAAATCAACGGCGGGCTGCGCAACAGAAGCAATGACTTCATCCTGGGCTATACTCCCTTGAAATCGCGCAGCGACCAGACCAGCCATATCAACGATCACACCCTGGTCTCTGATCTGGGCTATGCCAAAGAATACAGCCTGGGCCCCACCCAAAACACCTTTCAATTCGGCACGGATTATTCTTATACCGATTACGTCAGCAAGCGCATGGATCAAAACGAGCGCAAAAACAGCAAGACCGAAAGCCTGGGGTTTTTCTTCACCAACCAGACGCAGCTGTTAAAGGACCTGTCCGCCAACATCGGCTACCGCTATAATATTTTTAAAGGACAATTTCGTAATGACGAGCAGAAAAATTTCAACGGATCATCGCGGTGGGTAAACGGGAAAAAGTTTCACCGCAATTTTGACGACAACGCCTTTGATGTCGGCGCCGTCTATGACATGCGCGAGGACACGTCCGTTTTCGCCAGCTTTGCCACCAGCTTCCGGATTCCCAACGTGGACGAATTCGCCCTGGCCGAAGATAATTTAAAGCCCCAGAAGGGCAAACATTTCAACGCGGGATTGCGGTATCGGTTCAAACGCCTGGCGGAAGTCACCCTGACCTTCTTTCAAATGGAAATCAAGGATGAAATCCAGTTCGACCCGGTGCTGCGCATTAACAGCAATTATAAAAATACCACCCGACGCCGGGGCCTGGAAACAGCGTTAAAACTGCACCCTTTCAAAACCCTGTACCTGTGGGGCAACTACACTTATATGGATGCGCGCTTTAAAAACAAGGATATCCGCATCCCCCTGGTGCCGCACCATTCCGGCTCCTTCGGCCTGGAGTGGCGAATTGTCGAACCGTTGCTGCTGGGATTTACCGGCACCCTGGTGGGCGAACGCCATGACGGCAATGATATCGACAACAACAGCTTCGCGAAACTGGATGCCTACCAGGTCTATGATGCCAAGCTGTCCTATACCTGGAAAAAATTTAAGCTGTTTACCGGTGTCAACAACATTTTCGATGAGTCGTATTCAACGGTCGCTTTCAGTGAATCCTATTTTCCGATGCCGACCCGCAATTACTACGGGGGTATTCAATGGTCATTTTAAAATATATTCTTGCCTTGACAGTCTCAGCCATTCAGCCTGGGACGCGGCGGTGAGATCACCCTGACATTTGATCAACCCATCACCAACGGTTTGGGATGGGATTTTGCCGTCTTTGAAAATTCCTTCAGCGATACTTTCCTGGAGCTGGCCTTTGTGGAAGTCTCCTCGGACGGGATGACTTTTGCCCGTTTTAACAACGATTCGTTGACGCCGAATCCCGTGGGCGGCTTCGGGTCGCTGGATCCCACCGATATCGATGGTTTCGCCGGCAAATACCGTCAGGCCTACGGCACCCCCTTTGACCTGTCCGACCTGGCCACCCGTAACGAAGTGATCTCCGGGGCCGTCGACCTGTCGGCCATCACCCATGTGCGCCTGGTCGACGTGGTCGGTGACGCATCCGATTTCGACACTTCGGGACACGTCATTTATGACCCCTATCCCACAAATCAAAGCGCCGGCCTTGACCTGGACGCTGTGGGGGTCCGCTATGAATCCAGGGTCAATGTGGCGCCCGATCAACCGTTTCCGGTTTTCCCAACCGACAACGCCGTGAATGTGCCCCTGAATCCCACCCTGACTGCAAGCCCCTTCTCGGATCCCGACACGCCCAACGGGGATTTTCATTATCAAACCCGCTGGCAGATCAGTGAAAATACCGCTTTCACAGACCTGGTGCTGGACGTCACCAGTCCGACGTCACTGACCACGCTGGTATTGAGTGCCACCCTGCTGCAAACCGGCACCACCTACTTCTGGCGGATTCAATATTTTGACAGCCAGAACGCCGCCTCCGGGTGGTCCCAGAGCTTTTCGTTCACCACCACCGCCACTTCCAATGACACCAACGGCAACGGGATACCCGACGACCAGGAGTTGGATCCTTCCAGCACAGTGGACCTCAACGACGACGGCATACCGGATGTCGATCAGATCACCGATCAGTATAAGGTCCTCAACACGGTGGTGGGTGACGGGCAGGTGGGGATTTCCGTCGCCAATCCCAACGTGGTCATCGAATACCTGGAAGCCACGGATCCGGATCAGTTCCCGGATACAGGTGACACCGCCGCGCCCCAGGATACCATTCTGGGACTGATCGACTTTCGCATACGGGTTCAAAACAGCGGTGACGCCCAGTCCATAACGGTGTATCTTTCCGAACCGGCGCCGTCTGGATATCAATGGTATAAATACGGTCCGGTAAAAGGCTGGTATGTTTTTTCGGACGCGGTTTTCAGTTCGGACCGGCGCTCGCTGGCCATCACGCTGACCGATGGCGATGCCGGTGATACGGACGGGCTGACAAACGGCATCCTGATCGATCCCGGTGGCGCGGGAACCGCCGATGACGGTTCCGAATCTGCGGACAAACCCAAAAGCGGCTCTTCGGGCATCAACGGCGGCAGCGCCATGTGCTTCATCACAACAGCCGGCAGCAGGGTGGCAGGGCAAATGCCGATTCCAATGACGATTGCCGCCCTGGCCTTGCTTTTTATCTGCCCGGCGGTGCTCCGGATCCGTACGAGGAGATGCCGCCATGCGAAATAAACGACAATTACCGGCCGCTGTAATTATTGCCGCGGTTTTGCTGGCACTGCCCATGACTGCCGGTGCTGCAACCGTAAAAGACCAGCTCGGACGCACCGTTGATCTGCCGCCCGATCCCCGGCGGGTGGTTGCCCTGGCGCCGAACATTACGGAAATCATTTTTGCTCTTGGACAGCAGCAGCGGTTAAAGGGGGTAACTACTTACAGTGATTATCCTACGGCAGCCCAACAAATCCCGAAGGTCGGATCTTATATCCGGCTGGACCTGGAACGCATTGTGGCCTTAAAGCCGGATCTTTGCATCGCCACCCGGGACGGAAACCCCAGGGCCCTGATCGATCGGCTTGAATCGCTGCATATACCGGTTTTCGCGGTGGATCCCCAGAGCCTGGAATCGGTCATACAGACCGTCCACGATCTCGGGGCCATCTTAAATGCCGCCGAACGTGCAGATTCACTGGTTCAAGCCATGCGGGTTCGAATCCAACGGGTTCGAACCCGGGTGGCCGCGGCCAGTACCCGGCCGCGCGTATTTTTCCAGGTCGGCATTGCGCCCGTCATTGCGGCGGGCACCGATACCTTTGTTGACGAGCTCATCGTTTATGCCGGCGGGAAAAATTGCGTAACCGGCAAAACGGCCTATCCGCGTTTCAGCCGGGAGCAGGTCCTTGTTCTGAATCCGGATGTCATGATCATTTCTTCCATGGCCCGGGGGGCGGCATTTGAAAAAATCCGAAAAGAATGGTACCGGTGGTCTAATTTGTCGGCGGTGCGCCATAACCGCATCCATGTCGTCAATGCCGATTTGTTTAACCGGCCATCGCCGCGTCTGGTGGACAGCCTGGAGTTGATCGCCAGACTGATTCATCCCGAACTGTTCGAGGAGGCCCGGTGACCGCCCTTAATACGCCCGTGTTAAAACGCGTATTCTATATTTCGTCCGGCATGCTGTTTGTCCTGACGGCCGCGGCCTTACTGGGAATTTGCGTTGGGTCGGCCGGCGGTGGATTTGAAACCGTCATTCGCTCGATTTTCGGCAGCTCACCCGCCGATGCCTCGCTGCAGGACATCATCTGGCGCATTCGTGCCCCCCGGGTACTGATGGCTGCGCTGGTGGGCGCCGCGCTTTCCTGCGGGGGGCTTGTTTTTCAGGCTTTACTGCGCAACCCCCTGGCGGAGCCTTACATTTTAGGTATTTCAGGCGGAGCGGCCATTGGCGCCATCATTGGCATATTGCTGGGATTTTCCCGGTTTCCGGGCGTCAGCCTGCTTTCATTTTTCGGCAGCATCATGACCCTGGCGGTCCTGCTGCTGATATCCTCCGGCCGAACGATTTTGCACAAAGACTCCCTGCTGCTGTCCGGCGTCATGGTCAACGCCTTTTGTTCGGCGGTAATCATGTTTCTGGTGTCCATGACCCGGGATGTCCGAATCCACAATATCATCTTCTGGCTGATGGGAGACCTGTCCCTGGTCGGTTTCCGGCAGGTCCTCATCCTGACCGCTATTATGATACCATGCCTGACCGTACTGTTTTGGCTTTCCCACAGCATGAATCTGCTATTGCTGGGAAAAGAGTCCGCCCGGAGCCTGGGGGTCAACCTGGCCGCCGTCACCGTCATTTTGCTGGTGACGACCTCGTTGATGGTCAGCGCCACGGTCAGCCAGTGCGGACTGCTGGGCTTTGTGGGGCTGGTCATGCCGCACCTGCTGCGTTTCGTATTGGGATCCGACCACCGGGTGCTGGTTCCGGCCTGTGTGCTGGGCGGAGCGACTTACATGATTTTGTGCGACGTGCTGGCCAGGACCCTGCCCCGTCAGGGAGAAATGCCGGCCGGGGTGATTACCGCCCTGATCGGCGCACCGCTTTTTATCCTCTTATTAAAGCGATCTGCAAAATGAAAACTGCCGTCAGCGTTGAGCGCCTGGAGTTTACTTACGCAACCGAGCCCGTCCTGCAGGAGGTCTCGTTTGCGGTTGCCCAGGGGGATTTTTTTGTCATCATCGGGCCCAACGGCTCCGGCAAAACCACCCTGATGCGCATGCTGGCAGGCACCTTGAAAGCCCGCAGCGGGCAGGTTCAGATCCTAAATGAACCCATCGAAAGCTTTAGCCGCAAGGCCCTGGCCCGACAAATCGCCCTGGTGCCCCAACTGGAAGCCCTTGATTTTCCGTTCAGGGTGTCACAGTTCGTCTTGATGGGGCGCGCTCCCCATCTGGGCATCCTGGGACTCGAACAGGCGTCCGATTTCGAAATCGCCCGGCAGGCCATGGCCTTTACCGCCGTGGAGCACCTGGCTGCGCGCAAGATGAGCCAGCTCAGCGGCGGCGAGCGTCAACGCATCCTGATCGCCCGTGCAATCTGCCAGCAGTCAAAGATTATTTTGCTGGACGAGCCCACGGCATCTTTGGACCTTGCCCACCAGATTCAGGTAATGGACCTGATGAAAAACTTTCAGCAGGAAAAAGGTGTGACCATCGTCATGGTGTCCCATGATGTCAACCTGGCGTCCATCTATGGCGATCAGTTGCTGTTGCTTAAAAAAGGGCGCATCGTTAAACAGGGCCAACCCGGCAAGGTGCTGAACTTCCAGGACCTGGAACATGCCTATGGGTGCAAACTTCTGGTGGATGAAAGCCCGCTGGGAAAATTTCCCAGGGTGACCCCGGTACCCCGGAAATATTTAAATCCCAAAGCGGGGTTAGAATGACCCCCCGCTGCAAGCAACGGGTTATCAATTGCAATATTTATAATTGTCCCGGAGGGCGGCGAATTTAACCCCGTCCGCCGCTGGCAGATTAAATCGAGCACTAAAGTGCCCTTGTATTTTATAGGCAACACAGGCACGAACTTGAGTGAATAAATTCCGTACGAAAGGAAAACCCATGTGGACAATTTTCAGCAAAGGCGGACCGGTCATGTATCCGCTTGCCGCCTGTTCGGTCATTGCACTGAGCGTCATCATTGACCGAACAATTTTCTGGATAAAACACAGCCTGCAGAGAAAACCGTCGCTGGTCGCCGAAATCCTGGAGTTTTATCGCCGCGGAGAACTCGAAGCGATCCGAAAAAAAACCGCCGGATGCAGGGATTTTGTCGTTAAGGTTCTTGTCAGCGGCATCGTTCATCGCGAGTTTTCCATGGTCAAGGCCATGGAAGCCGCGGCGACAGAAGAAATCAAGCGCATGCGGCGATTCATGCCCGTACTGGACACCATGATCACCGTTGCCCCACTGCTGGGAATTTTCGGAACCGTTATCGGGATTATTTCTTCTTTTGAAATTCTGGGTACGGCGGGTATCGAACATCCCCAGGCCGTGACAGCTGGAATTGCCCAGGCACTGATCACCACCGCCGCCGGGCTGGGAATCGCAATTTTATCCGTATTTCCATATAATTACTTTAATTCCCGTGTTGAAAATGCCGTACTGACCATCGAACAGTATGCCACCGGCCTGGAAGTTGTTTCCCAAAAGCAGGTCGCCCAAACCGCCATGGCAGGGAGTCTTCAGGATGAAAATTCAGCTGCCGGTTAAAAAAGCCCGCATTGAAATGCTGCCGCTGATCGATATTGTATTTCTGCTGCTGGTGTTTTTTATATATGCCATGCTGTCCATGGCCGTGCATCGGGGCATGCCGGTGGATTTACCGGTATCGGAAACAGTACAGGTTGACAAAAAATTAATTCTGTCGGTAACAGTCAACGCCGATGAAGCCATCTACGTGGATAAACAGCGAGTTGATCTGGATAACCTGACCGCGGTGCTGAAGGCCAGGGCCGGGGGGTCCGAACAGCCAGGGGTTCTTCTTTTTGCTGACCGGGTCCTGCCTTATCAAAAACTTTTCCAGGTTCTGGATAAAATCCGGCTGGCCGGGTTAACCCGCATTTCCCTGCAGGCCGACCAGGAAAATCCCCAGTGAAACGGTTTGTGACAGCATTTATCATTGCCCTGGCAATCCATGGGCTGGCCTTCAGCCTGGGCGGGAGCTGGATGAATGTTTTTCCACCGCCACCGGGCCCGCCGAAACCTGTCACTATCAGCCTGGCTGTCCGCACCCACCTGCAGGCGGATAAAAACCGGGTGGACCGGAAAACGGGCACAGCCCCTGCCGACAAACCTGAAAAAATTTCAGCTCCACCGTCAAAGCTACACTCGAATGCAAAAACCATTAAGCCGGTGATACAGCCCACGCCACAGAAAATATCCCTGCCGCGTAAACCCAAAAAAAGCCTTAAACGGCTGACCCGTACAAAGCCGACGGCCACACTTTCCCGGCCAAAGCCTGAAATTCGGCCGCAACAGGCCCCTGGGCCGGTCCGTCCGGTCGAATCCGCAACGGCATCTGCAATTTTACAAAAAAACAAGCCTCAGCCTTCTCCGGTTTCCGGCAACACTGTGCCTGCCGCAGACATCTCCCGGCCCGATGACACCCCGGCAACGCCAGGTAAAAAAGGACCGCTGGCAACAACGGCCGTGAAAATGGCTCGACCGTTGTATGTACAAAACTCCGCTCCTCGATATCCCCGCCGGGCCAGACAGAAGGGATTCGAAGGCACCGTGGTGCTGGAGGTCCTGGTGGATGGAAACGGAATGGTGGAGGATCTGAAACTGTTCCGGTCCAGCGGCCATGCCATCCTGGACAAAGCGGCCATTGCTTCCGTAAAAAAATGGGTTTTTGTACCGGGTGCCATCAACGGTGCCCCGGCAGGGATGTGGGTTAAAGTGCCGATTCGCTTTGAGCTCAATTAGCGCCGCAACGCTTTGAGCGTTGTCAGGCTTTCTTCTTAAACTCAGAATAAAAAACAGGCCCCCTGCAATCAGAGGGCCTGTTTTAAGAGCCAGTGATTTGAAACGCTCACTTCAAGATCAAACTTACTGGACTTCCTCCTTAACACCCACGGCGATTTTAAACAGCACGGTCAGGATAAAAAATCCCGTCGCCCACACCGCCAGGGCGATGATGATTTCGGGCAGGGTGGGAATGACATGGTGCAGCGGCGAGGGCGTAAATCCGCCGGCGATCATCCCCAGGCCCTTGTCGATCCAGGTTCCCAGGAAAATGACCGTGCAGGCCACGGCCAGCACCCCTTCGTTTTTTCGGGTGATGGGGGTTACCGTCAGGATAATTCCGACGGCCATCAGGGAAAAAGACGCCCACATCCAGGGAACATAGGCCGTTTTGCCGTGCAGGCCGACAAAAAGATATTTGAGATGATCCATGTGCTCGGGAATGTTGCTGTAAAAAACGACAAACACCTCGCACAAAAAGAAAAACAC
>NBLJ01000145.1 GCA_002084545.1 Desulfobacteraceae bacterium 4572_123
TAATGATGAGGATGCAAAAATTATTGAATTCAGCCCCGGTGCGGAGCAAATTTTTGGATACGCTAAAAAAGAAGTCATCGGCAGGCCCGTCTCCATTCTTCACTTGCAGGAAGATGTAAAAAAATTCCCGGAAATTCTGAAAGCAATGAATGAAAATAAAACAGGCTTTAGCGGTGAATCAATTCTTGTAAAAAAATCAGGTAAAACATTCCCTGCCTTATTTACAACTCACCCTGTTTTTAGTGATGACGGGAAAATGACGGCAGCTATCGAGGTATCCGTGGATATTTCCATGCGCAAGCAGGCGGAAAAGGAGCTTAAAGAAACCAGAAATCTGCTTGAAACCACTCTCAATGCCATTCCCGATGTGATCGGCATTCAAGACAAAAAGCATAACATTATCCGATATAACGCGGCAGGGTATGATTTCCTCAATATGTCATATGAACAGGTTGTTGGTAAAAAGTGCTATGAATTGATTGGCCGCGACCGTCCTTGTGAGATTTGCGCCACGACATTGTCTTACCGATCCAGGAAACCTGAAAAGATAGAAAAATTTGAAAAAAGATTAAATGTCTGGCTTGATTGTCGAACATATCCAGTTCTGAATGAACATGGCGAAATTGTCAATATCGTGGAGCACCTGCGTGATATTACAAAACAAAAGCATATTGAAAATGAACTGCAAAAAATAGAAAAACTCAAGAGTGTCGGCACCCTGGCAGGCGGTATTGCCCATGATTTCAACAATATCATGATGGGGTTATTCGGCAATATTTCACTTGCCAGAGGAAAACTTCCCAAAGATCACCCTGCCGTGAAATTCCTCGAAGAGGCGGAAAAGTCCATGAACAGGGCAATCCGTTTGACAAAACAGTTACTGACCTTTGCAAAAGGAGGAAACCCGGTTAAAGAGGATGTCAGTATTGGCGCCCTCGTGGAAGAGGTGGTTTCTTTTGATCTTTCCGGCAGTAATGTCAAACCTGTTTTTAACACGGCAAAAGATTTGTGGATAGCTGAAGTGGACAAAGGGCAGATGCAGCAGGTCTTTTCCAACCTCACGATCAATGCCGGCCAGGCAATGCCCGATGGCGGTCATTTATTAATTACCCTTGAGAATGCGGATGTTTCCGCGGAATTGCCGCCCGGTCTGAAGCAGGGGAAATATATCAAGGTCACGGTGCAAGACGAAGGAACCGGTATCGACCCGAAGCATCTTAACCGGATATTCGACCCCTATTTCAGTACCAAACAGGCAGGCAGCGGGCTGGGCCTGGCAACGGTTTTTTCCATTATAAAAAAGCATGGAGGGCACATTACCGCTGATTCAAAACTCGGTAATGGAGCGACCTTTACCCTATATCTGCCAGCTTCCGAGTCACGCCAATTCCATGAAGCCGAACCACCGGCGGCCGCGATACCGGCCATTGAACAAAAACCCCGAATACTGATAATGGACGATGAGGAGGTGGTACTCTCGGTTACCACGGAAATGTTGGAAAAATTCGGTTTTGCCGCTGAAACGGCATCCGACGGCAAACAGGCGATAGAGATGTACAAACAGTCCATGGAGGCGGGTGAACCTTTTAGTCTGGTTATTATGGATCTGACAATCCCCGGCGGAATCGGCGGTAAGGAAGCGATTAAAAACCTCATGGCCATTGATCCCGATGCCGGGGTTATCGTTTCGAGCGGTTACGCCACTGATCCTGTTATGGCCGATTACGGTGATTATGGATTTAAGGGCAGACTCATGAAGCCCTTTAATATGAAGGAGTTGATTAAAGAGGTGACCCGCGTGATCGAAATTACCTGACCTGGCAAAGCCGGAACCAAATTGAAGTGAGTTTGGCAACCTTTTGAGAATCAAGGACAATTTCATCAAAATCGTTGTCTCCATGGACGAGATGACAGGCGGCAAATTCAAAGGAATAAAGCATGTGAATATCAAGGATTTCCTGGTTTTCGCCGTTTGAAGGGGTTAACGTTTAGAATTAAAAGTTTATGGAGTTTTACTTACTTGCTTTCCTGTTTCTCTTAAGATAGATTTGTGCTATAAAATAACAGATAAAGCGTTGACAAGAATGCTCACATGGAGGATTGAAAATGGAGGAACTGAATTTCGTTTCCTGCCTACTGGTTGGAAGATTTTAAATCCTGAATATCCTGTTAATCCTATCTAAAAAAATATCCTGACAATCCAGTCGAAATAAATGGCAAAGCAAACAACCAAAATCCCAATATCCCAAATAATACTAGATAAAAAAATCTACCCAAGAAAGGCAATAGATCCCCGGCGTATCGGAATATTCGCCGAAAACATCAGGGACGGTTTCAAGTTCGAGCCCATCGAAGTAGAACCAGCCCCGGGCAGGCCCGGTAAATACCGCCTGCTCGATGGCGCACACAGATGGAGCGCCTATAAATCAACCGGAATCATAGAGACAAAAGCAGTTATAAAAAACCTGGATGGAACAGACCCGCTGCTCTATGCCGCAAAAAAAGCCATCCCTGACATCTGCAGCAATCGGAAAGGCCATCGGACGTGCGAGGCAGACAGTGGACTCCTACATAAGCGATCTTCGAGCAGTAACCCAGATGGGACTTGACATAAACATATTCCGCATGAACCGTCTCGGCATTCCACAAGACAGGATTGCAAACAGATTGGGCTTGATTCGGACATCACTCCATCACCATTTGTCGAAAATGCCGGTATTGGCAAATTCGACAAATACCGATTTATCCAGAGGCTTCACCGTCTCCCAGGTAGCGGAAAAGCACAACTGGACAGAACCGATGGTCTGGTCACTGGCCCTGGAAGATAAAGAAGATATCGTACGATTCAAGAAACTTGGCTGGGGATTGAGAACATGGGATCAGTGGGGATGGAATGATTGTGATAAAAGATTTGGTGATGACTGGCCGGGCCGCATCCCCGCGCAACTGATCGCCCACATCCTTTTTTATTTTTCGAAACAAAATGACCTGATCCTCGACCCCATGGCCGGCGGAGGCGTAACTCCCGACACCTGTCTTGCCCTGAACCGCAGATGCTGGACATTTGATATGTCTGATCGGCCGGAGACACGCCCTGAAATCGAACCATACACATGGACACTTTCATCAAGTCAAGAACTGTCCTGGCCTGTAAGTTCAAAGGGAAAAGCAGACCTGATTATTTTTGATCCGCCATATTTTGACAAAAAGGCCGGTGACTATGACAAAAACAGCATATCAGGACTGCCGAAAAAAGAATACTTGGAGTGACATCCAGATATGTGATCATCCTGAAATCCTGACCACCGACTTCCGGTCTCTGACTTCCGACCTCCGACCTCTGACCTCTGGTACGCTTTCAAAATCCAAAATTCATCATTGCTTTACCTGCCCCCTATTCTTTTTGTAAACTGTAAAAGTAAAGGATGTTCCCCAAGAGGTCCCTGTGTTTGCCATGGTCCCATCCTCTGTTCCGCTCTACCCATCGCGATTTGAATCCTGCTGTCATTTTTATACTGACCTCAAATTACAGAAGCTGCGAAACAGGTAAGGTGCATTTTCGGTATCCGGGAAAAATCGTGCTGTTCTCCGTGCCCTCTGGGTCTCCGTGGCAAATAAAACCAAGGGCAAATTGAATAGCATCACATACCTGTTTCAATTTTTCCTCCGGGAGAGTATTTATAATTGATGGGCGCCTCTTTCTATTCTATATATGTTTAAAAGATTGACTTAATATCTAAAAAGTTTTAACTATACTTAAAACTTTTCTCGGAGGTGGTCTATGATAAAGGAATATATTACCAGGCAACATTATCTTGACAGGGTAAGGCCATACATTGGCAAGGATATCATTAAAGTTATAACAGGCCAAAGGAGAGTCGGTAAGAGCTATCTCCTTTTTCAGATTATGGATGTAATCACCGCCTCTGACCCCGGAGCGCAGATTATTTATATCAACAAAGAACTATACGAGTTTGATTTTATAGATAATTACAGGGCGTTGCTGGAATATATCAAAAATAAGGCCAAAAGCAAAAAGAATCGTTATGTTTTTATTGATGAAATTCAGGATATCGATCAGTTTGAAAAGGCCTTGCGCAGCCTCTCTGCCGAGGGCGGGTATGATATCTACTGCACAGGCAGCAATGCCGGGTTGCTTTCCGGGGAACTGGCTACATATCTAAGCGGGCGTTATGTTGAGATAAAGGTATTCTGTTTATCCTATATTGAATTCCTGGATTTTCATAAACTTCAGAACAATTCCGGTACATTTCTAAAATATATTAAATACGGAGGCCTTCCCTACCTGATCAATCTGAAACTGGAAGATGATATTGTCTATGACTATCTAAAAAATATCTATAATACGATCCTTTTTAAGGATGTTGTTAAAAGGCACAGAATCAGAAACATCGCCTTTCTTGAGAGGCTGACCATATATCTGGCTGATAATGCAGGGAGCCTGGTCTCGGCAAAAAAAATCAGTGATTTTCTTAAGTCCCAGAAAACAAATATTTCACCAAATGTTGTTCTCAACTATCTTTCACATCTTGAATCGGCTTTTTTTATCTTAAAAGTGAGACGTTCTGAAATCGCAGGTAAAAAGATATTTGAGATCGGTGAGAAATACTATTTTGAAGACTTGGGACTAAGACATACGATTATTGGCTACCGGCAGGCTGATATCGGAAAGATTCTGGAAAACCTTGTCTTCCTTCATCTTAAGAGATCCGGTTATTCAATAACCGTTGGCAGGATTGGTGAAAAAGAGATTGATTTCGCGTGTGAAAAAGAGGGAGAAAGGCTCTATGTGCAAGTAGCTTATATGATTACTGATCAAAGGGTTCATGACCGTGAGTTTGGCAACCTTTTGAGAATCAAGGACAATTTCACCAAAATCGTTGTCTCCATGGACGAGATGACAGGCGGCAAATTCAAAGGAATAAAGCATGTGAATATCAAGGATTTCCTGGTTTTCGCCGTTTGAAGGGGTTAACGATTGTGAAATGGCGCTAAAATCGTTCTCTATTTCCGATGCCTGTCTGTACTCACTCTGCAAGGAATTTCCAGGGCCGTTTACGGCCGGTACGCTGAAATCAATACCCCCATGCGGTTCATTCAGGAACCGGTGGGGTTTTTTATTTCTGTACCTTTAATCCAAAATAGCCTTGACTGTTTTGGAATTAGGTACAAAATAGACATATGCGATATATAACACCCCAATGTCATTAACTTAATAAAAACAACCCCGGTTTTTTTACTATGAAACGCATAAATCAGCCACAAAGCCACAGAGGACACAGAGAAAATTCATATTAAAAATATTTAAAACAAAATGTGCGGTTCTCTGTGTCCACTGTGGCTCCGTGGCAAACATAAATAGAAAAAAAGCTGAGATATGAAAAAAAATTGTCAAACGCTTTATGCCCATGGTGATCCATGTAGCTGGTTCTAAAGTTAATGACATTGATGTCCGAATAGAAGTGGCAACCGATATTACAGATTTAAAAAAATGGATGAAAAACTCAGACAAGCCCAGAAAATGGAAGCCATAGGCACCCTGGCCGGCGGCATAGCCCACGATTTTAACAATATTTTGTTCCCTCTGTTGGGATATCCTGAAATGCTCAAGCAGGAATTACCGGCGGACAGCCCGTTACTTCGCCATGTTGAGGCAATTGTTACGTCTGCCCTGAGGGCAAAAGATCTGGTACAACAGATCCTGACGTTCAGCCGCCAGGGCGACCAGGAAGTAAAACCAATCAAGCTGCAGCCGATTGTCAAAGAAGCCCTGAAACTGCTTCGGTCTTCGATTCCGACCACCATAGATTTTCAAAAAAATATAGATCCCGACTGCGGCATCGTCGTTGCCGACCCCACTCAAATTCATCAGATCGTCATGAATCTGGCCACCAACGCCTATCACGCCATGGAGGAAACCGGCGGCAGGCTCAAGGTGACACTGCAGCAGACCTGGCTGGAATCGGATCAGGCGCTCTTTCCGGAACTGACTCCGGGGGAATATGCTCTCCTTACCGTTGCAGATACGGGCAGCGGTATTGAAAAAAATATTCTGGACAAAATATTCGACCCCTACTTTACAACAAAAAAAACAGGCAAAGGAACGGGCCTGGGGCTCTCCATAGTGCAGGGGATTGTCAAAAGCTGTAACGGGGACATTCACATTTACAGTGAACCGGGTAAAGGGACTGAGATTCATGTGTATCTGCCGATAATGGATCAAAAGAGTGATGAAATAAAAACCGACCGGAACATGCCCATTCAGGGCGGCACTGAAAATATCCTCCTGGTTGACGATGAAGAGGCGATTGTCGATATGGAGAAGCAGGTGCTTGAGGGTATCGGGTATCGGGTAACCATACGCACTGGAAGTGTAGAAGCCCTTGAAACATTCAAAGCCGATCCCGGTTCATTTGATCTGATTATCACGGACATGACCATGCCCGATATGACCGGTACCGAGCTTTCAGGAGAGATAAAAAAAATCCGGCCGGATATTCCGGTAATTTTATGCACCGGCTTCAGCTACCAGGTAAATGAAGAAAAAAGCAGGGCACTTGGGATTGAGGGATACATAATGAAACCCGTGATAATAAAAGAGATTGCCGCGACCATACGAAAAGTGCTGGACGGAAAAAACTGAATCGTGACTGCCGATGCAGCAAAAATTAAAAACAAACAATAATTTACGAGGTAATATATGAACCTGTTTGAAGTAGACACACAGACATGTGACAAAGAGGGCATATGTGCCGCCGTCTGCCCCGCCCGCATTATTGAGATATCGGAAGACGGATATCCTGTTCCCGTAACCGGGGCGGAAGATATGTGCATCCGATGCGGTCATTGCGTGGCAGTCTGCCCGACGGCCAGTCTCTCTCATCGTGAGATGGCTGCTGAAAAATGCCCGCCCATAAAAAAGGAACTGCGCATTTCCATGGCGCAATGTGAACAATTCTTACGTGCCCGGCGATCCATCAGAAAATACAAAAATCAGTCCGTGCCTCAAAAAACGCTTTTGGAATTGGTTGAGCTGGCCGGATATGCACCCAGCGGACATAATTCTCAGAGCGTGGAATGGCTTGTTTCGGGAAACAGGGAGGAATTAAAACATCTTGCCGGGATCACCGTGGACTGGATGCGCTGGATGCAGGACAACATGCCGGAAATTGCCATGTCTCTGCATTTGGACAGAGCGATTCGCGGATGGGAAGATGGAAAAGATATCGTCCTTCGCGATGCGCCGGTCGTCATAATTGCCCATGCGGCAAAAAACGACCGCACGGCCCCAACGTCCTGCACCATCGCCCTGACATACCTTGAACTGGCCGCAAGCGGCATGGGTCTGGGATGCTGCTGGGCAGGCTATTTCCATGCAGCGGCAACGACTTTCCCCCCGATGATGGAGGCTTTATCCCTTCCCGACGGCAACCAGTGCATGGGCGCCATGATGGTGGGGTATCCAAAGTTCAGGTATCATAGACTGCCTTTGCGCAAACCGCCTGCAATCACCTGGCGTTTATGACACCTGAGCGAAAAAAATCAAAATCCATCATCGCTTTTGAAAAAGATCTGCCGCGGGAGAAGGCCCGGCAAGCAGGTGAGATGCCCCATGCCTCACCCCGCTTTTGCCCTGGCCTCGAATTCCGCCACCAATCCGTCGATGGTTTCCCCGGCACCTTCAGGCAGTGCCTTGGGTTGATGGTTTGCCAGAATTTCAACGCTCTTTTCATATGCACGCTCAGTGAGGTCCTTGCCGTCGGTAGCGTCCATCCAGGCCTCTCGTGAGCGCCGATCAAACAAAAATGCCTGCGATTGAGTTCTGACCCGATCAAAAGTATGGCGATGGGTAAGAAACGTTCCGCCGGGACCGATCTCGTCGATAAGATCCAGGGCCATTGATTCGTTGTCCACTTTGACGCCTTCCAGTATTCTGCGGATATTGAGAATACATTCATGGTCCATGATCAGCTTGGCGTAATCAAAGGTAATCCCGCTTTCAATGCCTCCGGCACCGAAAAGCATATTGGCTCCGGCTAAAGAGAGGGTAAGCGCATTCATGGTAAACTGATAAGCAGCCTGCGCATCGGGAAGTTTGGAATCACTTACACCGGAACCGATACGGCAGGGGATTTGATAGTAATGCCCCATCTGGGCAATGGCCGAGCCGATAAGCGCCCATTCCGGAACCCCCACCACTCCCACTCCTGTTTTGAGATCCATGATGGTGCTGCATGAACCAAAGGTAACGGTGGTTCCTTTTCGGGTAATCTGGGCCAGAACCAGACCGCTCAGGTGCTCGGCCACGGTCTGAACGATCGTACCTGCCAGGGTGACTGGCCCGGTACCGCCGGAAAGGGCCATTGCCATAATATCCACGTTTATCCCGGCCTCCACCGCAGTGATGAGTGTTTCACAGAACTGCACGGTCAGGGCCAGCGGACTGGTGGGGCAGCAGGAACAGGTACAGATAGGCCTTTCACGCAGCTTGTCCATGCCTCCTGCCGCCGCAGCCGCCATTTTAACAATGGCCTCCACGCTGGCTTTATCCACCATTCCAATGGTGATGTGCTTGCTGTTATGGGTAATCAGGGCGTGAAAATTATGCACGGCCTGGACAACCGGCATTTGATCACCCGGACAGAGGGTACGCTGACAGAAAGCAAGTCCGTCAAGGGCGTCGATGAGGCGGTAAACATTACAGCAATCCTGTTTTGTGGAATTGCGATATTCACGGGTAACCGGGTCGATGATATTGACCTGCTCACCGAAAGTACTGAATCCGACACGGTTGTCTTCAAGGTAAAAATTCTTTTCAGGATCCCGAGCGTAATAGGTGATACTTTTGGGGGCGCTTGACAGGCTTTCCGTTACCATCCATTCAGGAATTCTGACGAGCCAGTATTTCCCCTTCCGGTCCACCAAAGCTCCTGCACTGTGAAATCGTTCGGCCGCTTCTTCCATCTCCACGAGAACGCCGGTATGTTTTAAAATATGGCACGCACCGTGATGAATGTTATCCAAATCGTCTCGGGTCAAACATTTCAATCCCAGGCCGTTCATGGCGGCCACGCCGGTTTTTTCTATCTGCATGTCCCATTCCTTTCATATAGTCCGGACAAGCCGGAAATAATAAAGAACTCCTGGCCCAGGGGACCAGATTTTTCAGGGCAAAATAAGCCCTGTTTGATCATTGTAAAAAAAACAAAAACACCACTTGCGCCTCTGTACAGTAAAGTTCGGCTAAAACCAAGAAAAAAACAACATGCCGCACCCAAATATTATAAATTTGTAAAAATAAATAACCGGTGTGTATCCTCTGCGATGATAGTGGGAATTTAAAACTTGAAATTTAGGAAAAATCGAAGTATGTAAGGATGTTATTCAATTTTTAATTTCAAATTCAGGTATCCTGAATTTGAAAAATATATGCCTGTTAGAAGGATGCCGATATTCTCATTTATCAGAACTTCTCTGAAAATGATCAATCCGAGATTCGGCAATGTACAAAACAAGCAATTTTTCCCGACATCCTACCCGTACAAACAGGAGAAATTATGAATATAATGAGATCAATTTTCAGGGTGACCATTGTTCTGGCAACCGGCTTTGCCTGCCTGTTCCCGATTTTACTTCATGCATCGGAGTTTTCAGCAGATCTTCATATCTCCGCACCCCAGGCAAATTTTCTGTATAAATTATCCGTCACCGACACCCATTACCGCCTTGAAAAAATCAAGGGACCCATGACCGTTCCGCCTTTTCCAACCATCGTCAACCGCGCTACCGGCGTCACCTGGGGTCTCAATTCCCAGATGAAACAATATATGGAAGAGCAAAATCCGGTAAAGACCATGATGATGAGTCCCATCGCCGGATGGGCCTATATGCGAAAAAACCTGGAGAAAACCGCGGCCGGGACTGAAACGGTTCAAGGATTAACCTGCCGCGTCACCGAATTTCGGGAGCCGGGCAAATCCACGGTAGCGGCCAGAGTCTGGTTTTCCAAAAAACTCGATTTTATAGTCAAAGAAGTCACCTATGGATTGAATGCCAATCCCGTGATGGAACTTAAAAACATCAAGGAGGGGCCGGTTGATGGCGCGCTTTTCAGGATTCCGTCGGGCTATACCAAAGCCGGAGGATCAAAAACGGCTCCAGTGACAGCGACTCCTGAACCTCCTGCAGCTGCATCTACAACACCGGCTACCGGCAATATCATATTCATCCTCGATGCTTCCGGCTCCATGTGGGGGCAGGTGGAGGGAACGGCCAAGATCGCCATCGCAAAAGAGGTGCTCACCGGTTTGATCCGGGATCTGCCGGATGATGCCGTAGTCGGGCTTGTGACATACGGCCACCGCCGCAAGGGGGACTGCGACGACGTTGAAGAACTGATCGCCCTGGGGCCGCTGGACAAGAAAAAGATGGCGGCCCGGATACAGGCTCTCAGCCCCAGGGGCAAGACGCCCATCAGCCGGTCCGTACGCCTGACCGCCGAACGTATCAAACACCTGGAGGACGAAACCACCATCATCCTGATCTCCGACGGCAAGGAGACCTGCGACCCGGATCCTTGCGGTCTGGTAAAAAAACTCAAGGCGGCAGGTATTAAATTCGTCATGCACGTCATCGGGTTCGACGTTACCGAAGAGGAACGTGAACAATTAGAGTGCATGGCCAAAGCCGGTGAAGGAAAGTACTACACGGCCGGTAATGCCGGTGAGTTTTTTGCGGCTGCCCGGGAAGTGGTGGAGGCGCCGGCCTTTACCGGAGGGTACCTGAAAATAACATCTCTTAAAGATGACCGGCCATTCGAGGCACGTGTGGACGTGTACCGTCAGAGCGACAACAAGAGCATGGGCAGCAAGAATACATGGTACAGGCAGAAGCCTGCGGAATACAAGCTCGCGCCGGGCGTCTATTATCTGAAGGTGACGGACCGATCTGTGACACCAAAGCAAAAGCAGGAGATCCGGGATATCGAGATCGTGTCCGGCCAGACGGTGGAAAAAACCTTGTCCTTTGGCGGAGCGGGTATTTTGTGCATCAAGACGATGAAAGAGGGGCAGCCTTTCGATGCCAGGGCCGATGTTTACCGCCAGAGTGACAACAAACGCATGGGCGACAAAAATACATGGTATCGCAAAAAACCGGCGGAGTTCAAACTGGTGCCGGGTATCTACCGCATGACAGTGTTGGACCGTTCGGTAACACCGCACCAGCGGCAGGAGGCCCGGGATATTGAAGTTATATCGGGCCAGAC
>NBLJ01000031.1 GCA_002084545.1 Desulfobacteraceae bacterium 4572_123
CGGCGCTGTTGAAAAGGCGTACGCCGCAAACAGCAAATCTACACCCTTCAGCCTTTTCCTGTTAATCGTATAATTTAGTTTTTGTTAATAGAGAATTAAAAAAAAGAGTTGTAAAAACACTATCACGGTCTTAAAGTCTACTATAGAATCAGGTTGAACATTTTTTTAATATTCTTAACAGATGCTTTGACAAGCAGTTTGAAAGAGTGTATAGCACCGGCAAAATTTACCAAGCAGAGATTCTCCTGGTTGCTTTTTAAGAAGTCTGCTGATAGATGCCGGTTTAGTCTGGTTACCGTTACTAAGCCTGTTTTTCGACAAATCCGGCGAGCGCGATAAACAATATCAGGTGCTGGAAAAAAAACTGGTCAAACGCCAGAGGGAAAAACTGAGGCAATACCGTGAAATACGGCTCCGGCCCCGGCTCCTCAAACTTGAGACCCGTTTGACCCAGGCACTTTTGGACAATGGTTTTGTTCAAGTTGCCACACCGATTATCATGGCCAAGGGCTTGCTGGCTAAAATGACCATAGGTGATGACCACCCTCTTGCAGCTCAGGTTTACTGGCTTGAAAAAAACCAATGTCTGCGCCCCATGCTGGCCCCTCACCTGTATTATGTCCTGAAAGATTTGCTGCGTCTTTGGGAAAAACCGGTTTCAATTTTCGAGATCGGCCCCTGTTTTCGTAAAGAAACTCAGGGAGCCAAACATGCCAGCGAATTTACCATGCTAAACCTGACTGAATTTGGGCTGCCCATTGAAGACTGCCCCCGGAGACTCCGGGAACTGGCCAGGTTAATGGCGGACGCCGCCGGGCTGAAAGATTATGATTTTGAAACTGAAAAATCGGAAGTTTACGGTGAAACCCTTGATGTAGTCGGCGGTGAAGATCGTATCGAAGTAGGTTCCGGTGCCATGGGGCCTCACCCCCTTGACCGTCCCTGGAAAATAGCCGAGCCATGGGTGGGCATCGGTTTCGGGCTCGAACGGCTTTTGATGGCCGCTGAAAATGAAAAGAGCCTGGCCAGGATGGGCCGCAGCCTGACCTATCTGGACGGCATCCGGTTGAATATTTAGCATGGCTGCTACAAGCTGTAGCTACAGATTAGCGGAAATTAAATAAATTTTACTGCATGGATAAGGATGGAGCCGGTGAAGCCGGAAAATATGGAAAAACGACCTGATTTTTTTATTACCGTTAAACCCCGTTTTGCCGATACCGATGCCAACGCCCATGTTTATTTCAGCAACTATCTGACTTATTTTGATATGGCCCTGTTTGAATATTTCAAAACAGTTGGCTGTTCTTTCGACTGGTTTGTCGAAAACGGAATGAACCTTTACTATGCCGAAGCCCTGACCCGATTCAAGGACAGTGCTGTTTTTGGCGATACCCTTCATGTCCATACAAAAATCAGTTCCTTTGGCAATACCAGTTTTACCAACGATTTTTTTATTTTTGACAAGACAACCGACCGGTTTTTAAACTCAGGCCATACCGTATCGGTTGTCATTAACAGCACAACCGGCAAACCGGTACCGGTTCCCGGTGAATTTAAAAACGCAGTGATAAAGTTTGAAAAAAATGAAACCAGATAACAGTAAATTGAAAACGATCATAGACAAAGCGGAAGATGGCCGGTTTTTATCAAAAACCGAGATTACATTCCTGCTGGGCCTTAAAGCGCCCGAAGATGTCGGCGTTCTTTTTAAAACCGCCAGAAATCTGCGCAAACGTTTTTTCGGCGATAAAATTTTTCTATATGGATTTTTATACATAAGTACCTACTGCCGCAACAACTGCCGCTTCTGTTACTATCGAAATTCCAATTCGGATTCCCTGCGATATCGAAAAAGCGCGGATGAAATTATTGATGCCGCTTGCCATCTGGCGGATTCCGGAGTGCACCTCATTGACCTTACCATGGGCGAAGATCCCCATTTTTTTCATCGCGGCAAGCCCGGCTTTAATGAGTTGTCCGAACTGGTGGCCGCCGTTAAAGCTAAAACCGGCCTGCCGGTCATGATATCCCCGGGTGTAATCCCGGATCATGCAATGGAAGAGCTGGGCAGGGCCGATGTCGACTGGTTTGCCTGTTACCAGGAAACTCACTCTATCGCCTTATTTAAAAAACTCAGGATCGGCCAGAGTTATGAAGATCGGCTGAATACAAAATATCTGGCCCACGGCTCCGGCATATTAACCGAAGAGGGGCTGCTGTGCGGTATCGGCGAAAGTGATTCGGATGTGGCTGACTCATTTGCCGCGATCCGTGATCTGGATGTGGATCAGACAAGGGTTATGAATTTTGTTCCCCAGCAGGGAACACCGCTGGAGGGCACCCTGCCGCCGGACCCCATGCGCGAGTTCATGATCATGGCTGTGATGCGCCTGCTTTTCCCTGACCGGTGCATACCCGCTTCTCTGGATGTGGACGGTCTGGACGGATTAAAGCAGCGGCTGGATGCCGGCGCCAACGTGGTGACCTCGCTGGTTCCCCCCGGGCAGGGCCTTGCCGGTGTAGCCCAGAACTCTCTCGACATTGAAGATGCCCGCAGAACAATGAGCGGTGTACTGCCGATACTGGCGAAAAACGGCCTGCAGCCTGCATCGAGAAAAGAATATACAGACTGGGTCAGGCAGCGCCGGGAAATCGTCATTCACCATTATGCCCGGAAAGAGCACTCATGCTGTGCGTAATAATCGGAGGAAAACTTCAGGGCGTCGAGGCGGTTTACCTGGCCGCCAAAGCCGGATGGAAAACGGTGATCATTGACCGGCGGCTGGATGTGCCTGCATCAAGCCTGTGCGATAAGTTTGTAAATGCTGACGTAACAGCCGAAAATGAATTGAACCGGATACTGAAAGACGCCGACCTGATTATTCCGGCCATGGAAAACGATGCGGCTCTTAACGCTGTTACCCGGCGCGCCCGATTCGTTGAGGTTCCCCTGGCATTTGATCCGGAAGCATATGTTATCTCCTCATCCAAGTTAAAATCAGATCGACTTTTCATGGCATCCGGTGTCCCGGCACCGCGCTACTGGCCTGGCTGCACTTTTCCGGTACTGGCCAAGCCCAGCACCGGGAGCGGAAGCAGCGGTGTCCGGATTTTTAATAATCCGGATGAACTCAGCCGTCATATTGAATCCGCAAAGGATCAATTGGTCGTGCAGGAATTTTTAGAGGGCCCCACCTATTCTCTGGAAGTCGCCGGCCGGCCCGGTAATTATACCGTCTTTCAGGTCACGGACCTGGGTATGGACTCTGAATATGATTGCAACCGGGTGACCGCACCAACCGTTCTTGACGATGCCCTTGTTTCCGAGTTTAACGCCATCGGCATATCCCTGGCCGAAGCCGTAGCTCTTGAGGGTATCATGGATGTGGAAGTTATACTTCATGACAATACCCTTAAGGTGCTGGAGATAGATGCCAGGCTTCCAAGCCAGACACCCACTGCTGTTTTCTGGTCAACCGGCCTTAATATGGTACGGATGCTGGGAGAACTGACACTTTCCGGAGTTGTTGCACCATTTTGCCCGGCACGGCAGATGGGAGTGATATATGAACATATCCGGGTGTCCCCGGGTTTAATTGAATTTCCGGGTGAGCATATAATGGCCACGGGCGGACCGCTGCACCTGCATACTGATTTTTTCGGGGCCGATGAAGCCCTTACCAACTATCTCCCCGGGCGTAACAACTGGGTTGCAACCCTGATTACGGCCGCACCCGATCGGGAAAAGGCCCTGGTCAAAAGGTGCGGAGTGGTTGACCGGATCTGTAAAAAATTCGGTATCAGCCGGGTGCAGGATGCGGACCCGGAAATAACAAAGGGGAAAAAGCAATGACCCGGTTGAAAAGTACCGATGTCATTGATATCGGCACCGGACTTCAAGAGTATGATGCAATGCTGCGGGCTCGAACCGGCGGGACGCTGCTGGAAATTGCCTGCCATGCCCATAAAGTTGATTCTAAATCCCTTTCCGGCCGTATTGCCGTGACCAGTATCGGCATCATTCCCATGACCTGCGGCCAGGGGTTGATCTGCGGCTTTGCCGAGGCGGTAGGCCGGATTACCGCCCATATGGGTTTTAATACATTTATCACGGAACATACGGATGCCGCGGGCATGGCCGAGGCTTTTGAAAAAAAGGCGGGCATTATTATGCTGGCCGATGATAATCGCTTCGTGGCTCTGAATATAAAAAAATATAAGGTGATCGACAATGCCGTGGCCACGGCACGGGGGTTTGCCGCCGGCCTGGATATGATGACCGGGGGCGTTGCAGGCAAAAAATGCCTGGTCATCGGCTGCGGACCGGTAGGGCAACACGCGGCCGCCGCACTGCTTAATTTCGGGGCCGTTGTCTCGGTTTATGACCGGGACCGGCAGCGCAGTATCGCTGTCCATAAAGCCATACACCATCAATACGACGTGCGGATGACAGTTGAAGAATCCTTGGAATCCGCATTCGGCAATCATCGGATACTGTTTGACGCTACCAATTCGGCCGGAGTCATAAAAGAAAAAAATATCATGCCCGATACCTTTATTGCCGCACCGGGCATGCCGCTTGGACTAAGCGATGCCGCCCGTGCCGGAATCGGCGGCCGGCTGCTGCACGATCCACTCCAGACCGGGGTGGCGTGCATGGCTGTCAAGGCAGCGGCAATCTAACCGGGCCCGGCTACGGGAAACACCATGAGTGATAAATTAAAAATAAAAAAACCAGTTAAAAGATACTACCGTAAACGAGTGGAACTGTTCCGGCTCATTGACAAAATCAAGCTGTGGCCTTCTCGCACCGGCACGCTGCACGGCATCCGGACTATTGAAAAGATAGGCGATCAGGCCAGAATAACCACCCACTGCAACAAAACCTTCATGGTCAACAATTCCAGAAACAGCAGGGCCTCCCGCTGGCTGCGCAACAAATGGTTTCACGACATCTGCCCGGCCTGCAGAATACCCGACTGGAAACTGGCCAAATATTCATCTACTCAGTTTAAACGGCATCATGGATCACTCCTGCTGGATGATGCCGGAGAAAACAGCAGGTAGGCTGTTTTTTACTATTTTTGTGTAAAAATGATAAAAAAAACATGAAAGTTCATTTTTTATGTTGAATTTTGTAAGAGTCCTATATAAATGAGGATCAAGTGTGGCAGGGTTCAGGGGAAACCGTAACACTTTAAGTTCCGGTTTTAATAAAAAAATGCAATAAAAAAGGAGAAAGCAATGATTATTATTGGTGAACTTATCAACGCCAGCCGCAAGGCTGTTGGTGTGCACATCGAAAAGCAGGATGCAGCGGCAGTTAAAAAAATTGCCAGAGATGAATTTGAAGCCGGTGCTGATTATATTGATGTGAATGCCGGTATTTTTGTAGGAAAAGAGCCGGAATATCTCACATGGCTGGTAAAAACGGTACAGGAAGAAGTAGACGCCGTATGCGCCATTGACAGCCCTGATCCCAAAGCTATTGAAGCGGCCCTGGCAATCCATAAGGGTATCCCGATGATCAATTCCATTTCACTGGAAAAAGAGCGCTATGATGCTTTGATGCCGATTTTGGCGGGCAGCGACCTTAAAGTAGTGGCCCTGTGCATGAGCGACGATGGCATGCCCGAAACCGTAGATGATCGTATGGCCATTGCCGACAAACTGATCAACGGTTTGCTGCAAAACAATGTCAAGCTGGAAAACATTTATGTTGATCCGCTGGTACAGCCCCTTTCCGTCAACAAGGAATTCGGGGTTGAATTTTTAAATTCAATTGAAAAAATCATGACCACATTCAAGGGTATTCATACAACCTGTGGACTTTCCAATATTTCCTACGGGCTGCCCAATCGAAAATTTTTAAACCAGATGTTCATGGTACAGGCCATTGCCAAGGGACTTGACGGAGCGATTATCAATCCTCTGGACAAGAACATGATGGCTAATATTATCGCCGCCGAATCACTGGCCGGTAGAGATGAATTCTGCATGAATTATCTCAAGAGCCACCGTGCCGGTAAATTTGATTTCTAATTTACCTGCTTGTTGACCGCAACCCCGACCTGTCTTGCAGCAGGCCGGGGTTTTTATTCCCATGGAGAAGGCCGCAACTTTTTTTTGAAAAAATACAGACTGGACGTTGCAGTGGGCCGGCCACGCGTTGCAGCACGCGGCCCCGTATATTGAAAACATACCCTTTATAATTAATTTTCTTTGTTAATTAAGATAATTACTGCTCTTACGTCCGCTATTTGTCTCCTGTTTCGCCCTATTTTTTATCCGGAGATAATTGCCGTGATATCCCTATTTAAGGGCCTTTATAAAAAATATTTCCCATAAAACATTGATAAATATGGGATTAACATGTTGACATTTCAATTAACCTGCTGTAATTCCTTAGCAACATGGGGAATGAGAAAGTTAATTAATCCAAAGAAAGGAGAACAGGAGAATGACAAAAGCAGAATTAGTGGAACTGATAGCAAAAGATGCCGGTATTACTAAAGTAGCAGCTTCGGCAGCGCTCGATTCTTTTATGGACAATGTTACCAAGGCTTTAAAGAAAAAAGAATCCAAAGTCACCCTGGTCGGTTTTGGTACGTTTTCAAAAGTTCGTCGTAAAGCCCGCAAAGGCCGTAATCCGCAAACCGGAGAAGAAATTAAAATCAAGGCTCACAATGTTGTTAAATTTTCACCGGGCAAAAAGCTTAAAGATGCTGTTTAAACACTCTTTTTAAAGGCGGTCTGGTCAGGATTTAAAATGCCTGAAGATCGCCTTTTTAAGCTCTTTGCTTTCATTTTTCTCAAACCCGAGTCTTCCTTATTAAATTTTTCAGGCCTTTTTTAAAGCATTTTTTTGCACTACCCATAGCATGCAGATTACCTTCTCGATGTCCGGGATCAACCGTCGCCAGTTTATTGGCTGCGGCACGGCCTTTCTGTGTCATGCCTTACCGGCCCATGCCTGGTTTTTTGAAAAAGAAAGCAATGGCAGGGCGGGCACTATGGATATCCGCGGCCGGGTATTTAAGAAAGATGCCCCCGCGACCCTGTGGAAATGGTCCCGGGAAGCCGATCATTATAAAAAGGCGACATCGGACAAGGTGGTCTGTGGTCTGTGTCCTCACCGCTGCATCCTGTCACCCGGGGATCGCGGTGTCTGCCGTTCAAGAGTCAATTTGAACGGAACCCTTTACAGCCTGACCTATGGCGACCCCTGTGCAATTCACGTGGATCCGGTTGAAAAAAAACCATTGTTTCATTTTTATCCACGTTCCACGGCTTTTTCCCTGGCCGCCACCGGCTGCAATCTTCGCTGCCTGAATTGTCAGAACTGGGAAATCTCCCAGGCCAAACCCCACGAAGTTCGTCACCAGGAGTTATTTCCACACCAGGCGGTTGCCTCGGCCCGAAATGCCGGCTGCGATTCCATTGCATACACCTATTCCGAGCCTGTTACTTTTTTTGAATACATGGTTGACACGGCCCGTCTGGCCCGTGAAAAAGGATTAAAAAATCTATGGATTTCGGCAGGTTATATCAATCGGAAACCCCTGCTGGAACTGTGCAGAGTTATTGACGGGGCCAATGTCAACTTAAAATCCTTTAGCGATGAGATTTATCGGAAACTCAACGGTGCCCGGTTGCGGCCGGTGCTCAATACCTTCAAAATCCTGCATGAACAGGGCGTGCACTTTGAAATGACAAATCTTGTGGTCCCCGGATATACGGATAACGCTGAAATGGTGAAAAAGATGTGCCGCTGGATCATCGATCATCTGGGGCCTGACCATCCTCTTCATTTTACCCGGTTTTTTCCGCGCTACAAACTGGACCGCCTGCCGCCGACACCTGTTGCGACCCTGACAAAATTCCGGGAGATTGCCATGAAGGAAGGTATTCGATATGTTTATGTGGGCAATGTGCCCGATCATGAAGGCAGCCATACCTTTTGCCACAATTGCGGCAGACTGCTCATAAAACGACGGGGCTATCATATCTCCATCTATAATCTTTCCGGAAACCGATGCAAATTTTGCCAAACCATTATTCCGGGAATCTGGAAGGATAATGCGTAAACAAAGTATGCCCGTTGGAATTTTACTCCCTACCGGGACAGATAGCGGCGGATAAGACGACTGATGGTTGAGAGCATAACCCCGGCACTCATTACAACCAGGGAGACGGGGAACCAGACATATGATCTGTATTTTGCGGTTTCAAATGCAACCCAGATACCGATTGACCCGAAAACCAGAACCATGAGCATCAGTCCAAGGAGGATGTAGCAGGCTGCTTCGGAATCATACCAGGAAACTATGATTCTTCTGTGAACGGGGTTTTGATCCAGACGCATTTGGTTTTTCCTTAACCCGGAATGATTCAATCGCTGTCTGGTTCATTAAAAAAATCGTGAACCGACAACCGTAAACGATTATAAATTAATTTATGATATATTTCAATTCCCGAAAACTTTTACTAACCAGATTTAATGGAAAAAATCAAGCTATGCGGAAAATCAGACATCGCTGCTTCTCCATGGGTTTAATCGTGATCATTACGGCCGTTATTTCAGCCTTTATCATCTCCGGCTGTGCAATTACTGAAAAAAAATTGTTAATCAATGATAATTCCATATCCTACCCGGCCGGGGTCATTATTTCCGGCAAATCAGGCACACCTGTTTTACAGGAAGCTCTTTTGGCTGATCTGGACTCGGTACGAATTGTCTATGTCGGTGAAAATCACCGCAACCTGGAACACCATAAAATACAGTTGGGTATCATCAAGGAGATTCATAAAAAACACCCGGATCTCATTATTGGTATGGAAATGTTTGCCAAAAATTATCAGGCTGTCCTGGACAAATGGTCCGAAGGTCTGCTGGAAGAAAAAGAGTTTCTGCAAAAAAGTCACTGGTATGTGAACTGGAGATTTAAATATGAATTGTACCGCGATATTCTTGATTTTGCCAGAGAGCATCGAATAAGGATCATCGGGCTCAACATTCCCTCACATATTCCACCCAAAATTTCCGTGGGAGGTATCGATAACCTGCTTGAGGATGATCGTCGATATCTGCCTGCTGAAATTGACACCACAATTGAGGCCCATCGTACCTATCTTCAAAAAATATTTAAATTTCATACCCTGCCCGGCCGCGAGGATTTTGAGAATTTTTATATGGCCCAGTGTGCATGGGAGGACACAATGGCCGAATCCATCGCCCTGAATCTCGGCAGTCATCCGGTGGTCGTAATTGCCGGCAATGGTCACATCAAAAATAAGTTCGGCATACCGGACAGGGCTTACAAACGAACCCGGGTCTCTTTTCGAACCATAAGCCTGATCCCGGCAGGGGGCAATGCCGATCTCTCCTGTGCGGATTATATCTGGATTACACCGCAAAATTCCAGACAACCCCGGCGTTGGCACTGAGCTGAATATTTTTTCACAATTCCAACTTTCAGGGTTTGACTTATACCAGATAAACACCTCGGCCCCCTGCCTTCCGAATGACTGTTTGTGAAAACCAAATTTTAAAATTTCTTGACTTTTGATAGCCTTCCGGAATTGTTTGAAATAATTGCCCGGAACAAACTAAATCGCAATATATGGATTTTTTATATTGACAAACAACAATATATTGCGTAGATCAAAAATCAGTTCCGCTATTGAACCGATCCATTTTGCGTTTTACCAAAGCGATTCAGTTCCGCGCTGGTCATTCAAATTTCTTAACGATTCTACAGGAGTGATACAATTGGTTGAAAAAATAAAAAAACGAAATAATTCCGTGGCAGAATTCGATTCATCTAAAATCACAACAGCTATTGCCAAGGCCGGAGAGGTAACCGGAGAATTCAGTGAACGGGAGGCTCGAAAACTCACGCTTCGGGTGTTGACCCTGCTCCATGAACTTCGTTTGGGGCCGGTCCCCGAGGTCGAGGACATTCAGGATATAGTTGAGCGGGTTCTGCTGGATTCGCCCTATTACAAAACAGCCAAAGCCTATATCCTTTATCGTGAGCAACATGCCCAGATCCGGAAAATAACTACAAAGGTCAGCGTCGATCTGGTGGAGCACTACATCAGCAAGCTCGACTGGAAGATAAAAGAAAACAGCAATATGTGCTACTCGCTGCAGGGACTGAATAACTATATCTCCTCGGACGTTACAGCGGAATACTGGCTTAATAAAATTTATCCGCCCGAAATCAGGCGGGCTCATAAATCAGGTGATCTGCACATCCATGATCTGAGCCTGCTTTCCGTTTACTGTGTGGGCTGGGACCTGCAGGATTTATTGAGGCAGGGCTTCAAGGGTGTTGAAGGTAAGATCGAAAGCGCGCCGCCCAAACATTTGCGGTCGGCTCTGGGCCAGGTGGTCAATTTTTTTTATACACTGCAGGGGGAAGCGGCAGGGGCCCAGGCACTTTCCAATTTCGATACTTTGCTGGCACCTTTTATCCGGTATGACAACCTGAATTACAGCGAGGTCAAACAGGCCCTGCAAGAGTTTGTCTTTAATATCAACATCCCCACCAGGGTGGGGTTCCAGACTCCTTTCACCAATATTACCATGGATCTTTATGTGCCTTCAATTCTCAAAGACCAGCCGGTGATTGTCAGCGGTGTAGAGCAGGACACCACTTATGCCGAATATCAGGCTGAAATGGATCTCTTTAACAAGGCCTTTGCCGAAGTGATGATGGAGGGCGATGCCCGGGGCCGGGTCTTTACTTTCCCCATCCCTACTTACAATATTACGGCCGACTTTGACTGGAGCAATCCCAATCTGGATACTGTGTGGCAGATGACCGGAAAGTACGGCATTCCCTATTTTTCCAATTTTGTCAATTCAGACATGTCACCGGAAGACGCACGTTCCATGTGCTGTCGGCTGCGGCTGGACAACCGCGAACTCATGAAGCGGGGCGGCGGTCTTTTCGGAGCCAATCCCCTGACAGGATCCGTGGGAGTCGTCACCGTCAATCTGCCCCGAATCGGCTTTCTGGCCAAGGATGAGACCGATTTCTTCGATCGGTTAAAAGAAAATGTACACATCGGCATCGAGAGCCTGGTAATCAAACGCAAGGTACTTGAAAATTTCACCGATCAAAACCTGTACCCGTATACGAAATTTTACCTGCGGGACATCAAGGCCCGCAACGGTGTTTACTGGAAAAACCATTTCTCCACCATTGGGATTATCGGAATGAATGAGGCTTGTACAAATTTTTTGAATGAAGACATATCCACTCCCGCGGGCCAGGCTTTTTCTCTCCGCGTTATGGATTTTATAAGGGAAATGCTAACCGAGGCGCAGGAGAAAACCGGCGATCTGTACAACCTTGAAGCGACCCCTGCCGAAGGGACGGCTCATCGCCTGGCCATGATCGACAAAAAGCGGTTCCCGGAAATTTATTGTTCCAATGAATTCGAGTACAAAAAGGCCGGAGATGCTCCCTATTATACCAATTCGAGCCAGTTGCCGGTCAGTTACAGCGATGATATCTATGAAACACTGACCCTGCAGGATGACCTGCAGTGCAAATACACCGGCGGCACGGTTCAACATGTGTTTCTGGGAGAACTGGTCACCGATATTGCCGCCATCAAGGGTCTGATTCGTAAAATAGCCACTGGATTCCGCCTGCCCTACTTTACCTTGACACCTACCTTCAGCGTCTGTCCGGTTCATGGCTATATAACCGGCAGGCAGGAAAAATGCCCGAAATGCGGCAGCGAAACTGAGGTGTATTCACGGGTGGTGGGATATCTCAGACCTGTCAAGCAGTGGAACAACGGTAAACGGGCCGAATTTGATCAGAGAAAAACGTTCAAGGTTGCCTGAGCGGCGGTTACAAGTTTTCAAATTTTACTATTCAATATTTATTTCGGTAAGGAGCCGGTCGATGGTACTGGGTGGTGTGCAAAAAAATTCGATGATCGATTATCCGGAAAAAATCAGTTGTGTTATTTTTCTTTCAGGGTGCAATTTTGATTGTCCATACTGTCACAACCCCGATCTGGCCCAGGGGTGTGCGACATGTTCGACAAACCTGACCGAGGCCAATATATGGCAATTTCTGGAAGAACGCAGAAATTTCCTGGACGGGGTGGTGATTTCCGGCGGAGAGCCTACGCTTCAACCGGATCTGGCGCATCTGTGCGAAAAAATCAAACAGATGGGATATCCGGTAAAGCTCGACACCAACGGCAGCCGGCCCGAGGTGCTGGAGCAACTGCTTGAAAACGGTCTGATCGATTATGTTGCCATGGACGTCAAAACCGATCCTTGTAATTACGCACCGTTTATCCAGAAAAAAAGCCATCCGGATCATATTGTCTCCAGTATTCGTCTGATCATGGAATCCGGGCTGCCCTATGAATTCAAGACCACCTGCATCAAGCCCCTGGTGGATACAGGTACCATCGAAAATATTGCCCATTTAATAACAGGGGCACGGCTCTGGGCCCTGCAGGAGTGCCGGGAAACGCAGGTACTGCACCCTGAATTTTTTGAAAGTCACGACTGCCGACTGGAAGAAAACGAATTGCAGCAATTTCAAGCCATTGGCGCAAATTACGTAGAAAAATGCATCGTGCGGTAGGTACGGGTCAGGCTATCTTGAGCAGCCGGGCCGCATTCTTGCCGCAAATACGATCGATATCCTCTTTTCCAAGCCGGCTTAATTCCAGTTCCTTAAAATACCGGGCAGGCTTGAGCAGCGGAAAATCCGTCCCTAAAAGAATTTTGTCAATTCCGGCGACCTGTTTAGCAAAGGCCCAGATATCCGGGCGATAGAGAAATGGAGACGCCGCCGTATCAAAATAGATGTTTTGCAGGGTATCCTTGACCTCTTTTTTTAACAGATTGTAAAAAAAGATTCCGCCGCCCCAGTGGGCCAGTACAATTATATTTTCCGGAAACCGTTTGGCCAGGCTGTATATCTGAGCCAGGGTATTGGGTGTTTTTCCCGGATAGAGATGTCCCACCGGTTCATTGGTGTGAATCAGAACCGGCACCTTATTTTCATGACAGATTTCCATGATGGGCGCCAGATAGTTCAGGGCTGTTTCATCGATTCCGGATTCATAAAATGCCAGTTCCCCTACACCGGCCAGGCCGCCTTCAAGGCAGCGAACGGTTTCTGTTGCAGCTCCCCGGCCGGCAGGATCAAAGCAGGCCATTCCAATCAGCCGGTCCGGATATTTTTCGACTACCTCCATCACATAATCGTTCTGCAGTTTAAAGGTTTCCGCCTTTTTCCAGGGAAATCCGAAAACAACGGCTTTATCTACCCCCTGCTCATCCATGGCGGCAATGGTCTGCTCCGCACTTACAAGTTTTGACTTGGGTGAATCATATAAGAGCCTGAAGGCGGATTCACCGTCAAAGTAGCGATCTCTTGAGTTTCTGATATCTTCGGGAAAAACATGGGTATGGAAATCAATGACCATTTTTTGCCTCCTGTATATTAATCAGGTCGTTTGAGAATGCAGGACCTTCACGATGAATCAAATATTGACTATGGATCCAAATTCTATACAATACCACATATGGCTTGAAACTTGAAACCTGAAAATTGGAACAACTCCGTGGATTTGATTAAAAACAATTTTGAACGCCATGTGGTACTGGTGGCACCGGAGGTGCACTGGAATACCGGTAATATCGGGCGGACCTGCCTGGGGGCAGGCGCCAGCCTGCATCTGATCCGGCCCCTTGGATTTTCACTGAACAGCCGTCAGGTCAAACGGGCCGGTCTGGATTACTGGCCACGGGTAAAACTGTTTATCTGGGACAGTTTTGAAGACTTTAAAGAGCAGATGAATCCGGCAAAGGAAGAAATCGCAATATTTACCAAAAACGGATCAGAACTTTTTTGGGATATGCCGTCAACAAAAAGACTTTTTATGATTTTCGGCTCGGAGACCAAAGGGCTTTCTCCCCGGATCCTGAGTGCCTATAAAGATGCGGCCTTTTGTATACCCATCGCTTCAAAAATACGGTGCCTGAATCTTTCTACCACGGTAGGGATAGCGCTGTATGAAAGTTTGAGAAAAACGTTTACTGGAAAAGGAGAAAAATAATGCGGCATATCATAATTATTTTCACCATTTTTTTTGCCCTGGTTCTGGCAGCCGGATGCGCCGGAACCGGAAACAACATCCTCGACCAGGATCCAACCGGCATGTCCGATGAAGAGCTGCTGAAATATTATTATCAACTGGAGGAAGAGATCGCTAAATGCGAACGCCGGTCCGACCGGGCCTCCGTCGGTATCGGAACCGGCCTTGGCCTTGGCGGGGTGGGTGTCGGCTTCGGTGTAAGACAGGGCATAGCCCGCTGCAACGCAGATGAACTGAGAGAGCGTCGTGTAGATGTTCGTCTGCAACTAAAAAACCGGAACCTGAATCCCTGAGCGGATAACTGTTGCCGGTCCATCGCCCGGCAACAGTTATCCGCTCAATTCGTGTAATAAATTATGCCGGATTTTCGGGATCGTTCAGGGCCCTGTGGCATTCGGCAATAAAAAACAGGGCCTGCATTGACTGCTGAAATTTTAAAAGGCATGACAGGGCCTGTTCAAATTCACCGGTGTTCATCAGGCTGATGCCCAGGCACAGGTGAATCTGTTCATCGTCCGGGAAATGCATTGCCCCCCTGGAAAGAATTTCAACTGATCCGGTAAAATCCTTTTTTTTTTGCCGGATCATCCCCAGTCCCAGGAAAGCCCTGGCATTAGGCTCATATGCCAGAGCCCTCCTACACAGATTTTCAGCCACCCTTTCCCTGTTTGGTATATCGGCAATCCCGGCATAATCCCCCTGGTAAAACGTCATGGCGAGCCTTGAGTAAAAATCCGCATGGGCCGGATACAGCTTTTTGTCATCCTTCAGCTCAATGGCATCCACAAAGGCCGGCAGGTTTTGGTAAAACGTGGTCCTGAGAATTTTCCCGAAGGATAGAATCATCTCTTTAGTCAGGCCGGGATCTGTTTCAAAATACATGATGTCTTCGATTTTGTTCAGCCAGATGTCATCGTCGGCCTTTGTTTTTTCAAGGAACTGATCGTACAGGGCAGTCCCCGGGAAGATATCCAGAATGTAGAAAATCGCGCTGAGTGGTTTGATTTTTTTAATCAGGTCCAGGCTGGCTTTGATGGTGGCAGTGTTTTCTCCGGGGCTTCCGTAGATAAAATAGGCCCGGGCCATGATGCCCTGCTTTTGAGTAACGGCAAAGGCGTTTTCAATCTGTTTTTCGGTGATGTTTTTGTTTAAAAAATCTCTGATTTGCCTTGATCCGCTTTCTACGCCGTAACTGATCTGGATGCATCCGGCCCTTTTCATCCATTGCATCATTTCATCGTCCACGTAATTAACCCGCGAAATGGCGGCCCAGGTAATGCCAAGGCGACGTTTTATGATTTCTTTACAGATTGCAATCACGATCTTTTTTTGGATGGTAAACGTATCATCGGAAAAATAGAAAAATTTAATGCCGCGCTTACAGAGCCGTTCCAGTTGACGGACAAAATAATCGGCCGAGTGAAACCTGACCTTTCTTTTCCAGAAACGAGGCGAACCGCAAAAGGTGCAGTTGGCAGGGCAGCCCCGGGTCAGGGCCACATGCTGAAAGTCAAACCAGATGGCAGGATCGGGCAGATCGTCCAGATTTTCGATAAATCCGGCCTCGGGATTTTTAAAGGGCAGGCCGTTTTTTCTAAAGGCGATTCCCCTGATTTCTCCGGGCCCTTTCATGTCGTTTTTTTCAAAAGACCGCACCAGGTATAGAAAAGGATACTCACCCTCTCTTAAAACAATAAAATCCACCTCTTTAAAATGGGTAAGAAAAAGGTTCCACAAAAATGTGGCGCCGATGCCGCCGAAAATGATCTTTACCCGGGGATTCAGTTTTTTGGCAATGCGGGCGATTTCTATCCCGCCCCAGCGGTTGGCGTGCAGAATGGAAAAACCGATGACATTCGGCTGTTTTTCTTTCAACGCAGTGGTGATCCCGGCAGGATCCTTATTGATATCGTGCCAGTTGAGAACCTCGACATCATATCCATGCTGCTTTAACAGCGCACCGATATAATAAAGCCCCATGGGCACCACTGCAGAATCCTCGGCATGCATGCGGGCTTCAAGGCAAAAGGGATATATGAGTAAAATTTTCATCTCGGCAATTGGTTGATAATCAACTGATCCAGGATAAGTCCATTGAAGCTCGATCCGCCGGCGGATACAAAAAGCCACCCCAGGTGGACAAGGCAGGCGCCGCACACGGCAATGCGCCAGTTGTACCCTTTGAACCAGGTAAATTCATTTGAAAAAGGGCCGGCATATGCACAGCCCTCGGCGGTGCTGAAGCATCCGATGCGAAAGACAAGTCCATGGGGGTTGGCAAAGCTGTGCTCATGGGACATCTGGACGGTCATGCGCGCGGACAGCCGTGTAATCAGGTAACCGCAGCGTCTGCAAACGATGTGTCCGTCATGGTCCGAATCATCCTCCATGACCTTGTCTTTTACAAGGGCGTCAATTCCGATCGTGTTTTGCCTGTCGGGTATATCCCGGAAAAGGTGGGAGGAATATTGCCGATCTTTGCCTGACAGCCTGAAGCCGGATCGGAAAGAGGGGCGTTTGAACTTTCCAGGAATGTTGATTACAGGATCGTTCATGAGCCTCGGGATAATCCTTACTGTTTATAACCGATGGTGCGCAGAAACTGCCGGCGCTGTGAAATATCTTCTTTGGTTTCGATCCCTTTGGACGCGTATCCGTCGATGACGCCCAGAATACCGCGTCCCTGCTTAGTTTCTGCAATAATGACTTCCAGGGGATTGGCAGTGGCGCAGAAGATGCGGCATATTTCAGGGACGGTTTTCAAGGTGTTCAATATGTTGACCGGAAACATATCCTTCATGAACAGGATAAAGCTGTGGCCGGCGGCCAGGGTATATGCGTTTTCCCTGGCCAGTTCCACCAGTTCGTCATCCGTGCCGGTATAACGCACCAGGCAGACATCCGAAGCCTCGCAGAAAGCAATGCCGAACTTGGCCATGGGAACAGTGTTGACCACGGCTTCATAAACATCTTCAACCGTTTTGATAAAATGCGAATGACCTAAAATCAGGTTCAATTCATCGGGATTTTTGATTTTTACGGTTTTTAATTCCATATTTTCCTCCATTATCAAAAATTGTCGGATGGCCTGTCAAAAAAATAGAAAAAATTTCTAAAACAAATTATTCATTTATCATACCATTACCCAAATGCTGCTTCAAACAATTTTTTACCATTTGAAGGTATCCTTTCTGGCAAATTCAAATAATATATACTTGACAAAGCAGGTAATTTTCGGTATTACTTAAGGATTAGCCATAGAGAGATTATCATGAAAAATGGTCTTTGGTACTGGTGGTGGCCCATATTTGGAAGCTGACTCACCAGTCTGAATAAAATTAATATCAGGGTTGTGGGCAGCTTTTGGCGGTTAACGCAGAAGCAGTTCACGGCTCTTTCGGTTTAAAAGCCGGGGTTTCTGCAAAAAACTCCGGCTTTTTTTATTTAAAGGGAGGATTATGGTGACAGAAAGAAAGTTAATGCTGGGTAATGAGGCCATTGCACGCGGGCTTGTGGAAAACGGATGTGCCGTGGCCACCTCGTATCCGGGAACTCCGGCGTCTGAAATTCTCGGGGCCGTGGCCGTGTTTCAAAAACAAAACGGCATTCCCATGCATACCCAGTGGGCCGTCAATGAAAAGGTCGCATTTGAGATAGCCTATGCAGGCAGCATGAGCGGCCTGCGTGCCTCTGTAACCATGAAACAGGTGGGACTGAATGTGGCGTCCGATCCTTTGATGAGTGCCGCCTATATGGGAACCAGGGGTGGA
>NBLJ01000032.1 GCA_002084545.1 Desulfobacteraceae bacterium 4572_123
CGGAAGAAATCGGTATGCTGATTTACGGCGGAGTCTGCCGGGAAAACCTGGAACCGGCTACTGCCTGTGTCGTGGCCGACGGATTGGGCATAGGCTATACAGCCCAGGTCTATGATATCTCAAATGCCTGCATCGGCATCTTGAACGGCATGCTCCAGGTAGCCAACGCCATCGCCCTTGGCCAGATCAGGGCCGGCGTTGTCCTGGCCTGTGAATCCTGCCGCCAGATTGTGGACACCACCATCGATAACCTGGTCAAATCCCGGGACATGGACCTTTTCAAACAAACGGTTGCAACGTTGACCGGCGGGTCGGGTGCGGCCGCGGTTGTTTTAACGGACGGTTCTTTTTCAGGCAATGCCCACCGACTCCTGGGCGGAGTGGTAAATAACGCCGTACGTCATCACCGCCTATGCATCTGGGGACCTGACACCGGCATACCGGCCACTGCCGGACATGTGATGCACACCGATTCCGTGGGAGTTCTGCAAAACGGGGTGGCTCTGGGCATTGAAACCTTCAACGCCCTGCGCCGGGAACTGGCATGGGACGATGACAAACCGGACAAAATCATCTGCCACCAGGTGGGCGCCACCCACCGAAAGACCATTTTGAACGCTATTAATATTCCGGATTCAAAAGATTTTACAACTTTTCGCCATCTGGGCAATATCGGCACCGTGTCGTTGATTATCACCGCTGCCATTGCAGAAGAACGGGAATTTCTGGAAAAAGGTGATCAGGTCGGTTTTTTAGGAATCGGCAGCGGTTTAAACTGCCTGATGCTGGGGGTGGACTGGTAAATGAACTGCGACATCTCACCTTTCAGACACCTGTATCCTTTCAAATCCCGCTATCTTTCGATAAACGGCCATAGGTACCATTACCTGGATGAAGGCAGCGGCCCGCCGATACTCATGGTTCACGGCAATCCCACCTGGTCCTTTTACTTTCGCAACTTGATCACGGCCCTGGCCCCGGACCACCGGGTCATTGTACCGGATCACATGGGATGCGGCCTTTCCGACAAACCGTCTGCCGCCGACTATGAGTACCGGCTCAGGACCAGGGTTAAAGACCTTGACGCCCTGATGACGCATCTTGATATCCGGGAAAAGATCACGCTGCTGGTCCATGACTGGGGCGGCATGATCGGTGCTGCCTGGGCACTGGATCACCTGCAAATGATTGACCGGATTATTATCACAAACACGTCCGGATTTCTTCCGCCGGAGGGAAAACAGATACCGTTACGGTTGAAAATCATACGCAAAATAGCACCTTTTGCGGTTCCGGCAGTCCTTGTGGGCAACCTTTTTGCACGGGCGGCCCTGTATATGGCTCCCTGTAAAAAACTTTCCAAAGATGTTAAAAAAGGCCTTATCGCCCCCTACAACACCTGGCACAATCGGATGGCCACCTTGAAGTTCGTGCAGGATATTCCCCTTTATAAAGGCGACCCGAGCTATGACCTTGTGAAGCATGTGGATGATAATCTTCATTGTCTGGAATCCTTTCCCATGCTGATTTTGTGGGGCCGACACGACTTTGTATTCGATCCGGACTACTACAGGGAATGGTGCCGGCGCTTTCCGAAAGCCGTGACCCATCTTTTTGATGATGCCGGCCATTATCTGATAGAAGATATACCGGAAAAAATTATCGATGAGGTACGACAATTTATTGATTAAAAGGTATTCTGTCTATTGGTGGGAACAGTCCACCCTACGATTTGGTATCGGCCTTTAAGACTTTTACCTTCAACCTGATCAACCCAATTAAATGGAACCTCCCTCATGCATGCTGACACACAATCCCCTGACACAGGCAGTAAAAACGGGGTTTTTATCAATATTTCACGCCGTCTTAAAAAAACTGCGGCAGCCCAGCCTTACAAACGTGCCGTGGTCTTTCCGGTGGGCCGTGATTCCGCCGGGCGGGTAACCTATTCCCATTACACTTTCCTGCAGCTGGACAGGGAATCCGACAATATCGCCGCAGGCCTGGAAAGCATAGGTATTCGGCGGGGAATGCGTACCATTTTGATGGTAAAACCGAGCCTGGATTTCTTTGCCCTCACATTTGCCCTTTTCAAGACCGGTGCCATCCCGGTGATGGTTGATCCGGGCATGGGCATCCGCCGCATGCTCGGCTGTATGAAGGAGGGCCGGCCTGCCGCCTTTATCGGCATCCCCAAGGCCCATGTGCTGCGCAAGCTCTGCCCGAAATATTTTGACACCGTAAAGATCTGGGTAACGGTTGGAAGGCGCTGGTTCTGGGGCGGATACAGGCTGCAGGATCTGCAGGAAGACCGGGAAAAACCCTATGTCGCTGCCCGTACCGGCCGGGATGAAACTGCAGCCATCCTCTTTACCACGGGCAGTACGGGACCGGCCAAGGGAGTTGTTTACACCCATGGCGTCTTTGACGCCCAGGTGCGACAGATCAAATCTCATTTTGATATCACACCCGATGAGATAGACCTGCCCACATTTCCCCTGTTTGCTCTGTTTGACCCGGCCCTGGGGATGACCGCCGTCATCCCGGACATGGATCCGACCCAGCCGGCCCGGGTCGACCCGACCCGAATCATCGAAGCCATCTGGAACCAGGGAGTCACCAACATGTTTGCATCTCCGGCCCTTTTAAACCGGGTGGGGGCCTATGGAAAGGCCAACAACATAAAACTGCCATCCTTGAAACGGGTAATCTCGGCCGGAGCCCCGGTATCTCCGGCCAATATCGGGCAGTTTTCTGCCATGATGAGTAAAGAAGCCCAGATCCATACACCTTACGGCGCCACCGAAGCAGTGCCCGTTATCTCCATCGGCAGCCGGGAAATTCTGGCGGAAACCAAAGAGTTGAGCGAAAAAGGCTACGGCATGTGCATAGGCCGGCCCATCGATAATATCGATGCCAAACTGATCAAAATCAGCGACTCTCCCATTGAAACCTGGTCGGAAAAACTCCTTGTCAAAGATGGCGAAATCGGCGAAATCGTGGTAAAGGGGGATCTGGTCACCCGACAATATTTTATGCGTCCCAAAGATGATGCCCTGGCCAAAATCAGGGATAATGAGGAGATCCGGCACCGCATGGGGGACCTTGGCTGGCAGGACAAAAAAGGGCGAATCTGGTTTTGCGGGCGTAAAAGCCACCGGGTAACAACCCGCGACGGCGATATGTTTACAATACCCTGCGAATCGGTTTTCAACAATCACCCGGCGGTTTTCCGGTCCGCCCTGGTAGGCATTGGGCCAAAAGGCGAGCAGTATCCGGTGATCTGTATTGAGATCAACAAAGACCACGGTAACGAAGATATGGACACCCTGGAAAGGGCGCTGCTTAAAATGGCCGGGGAAAACCCCATGACAGAGCCCATAAAAGATATTTTATTTCACCCATCCTTTCCCGTGGATATCCGGCATAATGCCAAAATTTTTCGTGAAAAACTGGCCGTATGGGCCGCCGGAAAAATTTAAACGACGTGGTCCGATTTGTGTCAAAAAAATGACAACGATTTAATAATAAATTATGGCAACGCAATTATTGGGAACATATTATACGCAATGAAAAGGAATTAAATACGCGCATATATTCAAAATAATCCGGAAAATTGGCAAAATGACACATTAAATTATGGTATTGGAAAATGACCCAAACCACACCTGAAAATATACTGGTCACCGGAGGAGGCGGATTTCTCGGCAAGGCCATCGTAAAACGCCTGATAAAAAAAGGCTGCCGGGTGACAAGTTTTTCCAGAAAATCATATCCGGAGCTCGACCGGTTGCAGGTAAATCAGATTAAAGGCGATCTCTGCAATTCAAAGGCGGTGGAAAAAGCATGCCGGGGCATGGGCCTGGTTTTTCACGTGGCGGCGCTTCCCGGTGTCTGGGGAAAATATTCCGATTATTATGATACCAATGTCACCGGCACTGAAAATGTCATTGCCGCCTGCCTGAAAAACAAGGTGTCTCGACTGATCCACACCAGCAGCCCGAGTGTTGTTTTCAACGGCAAAGATATGAAAGGCGTTGATGAATCCGTACCCCATGCGGCCCGGCATACTACCCATTACCCCAAGACCAAGGCATTGGCCGAAAAAGCCGTTCTGGCGGCTGCATCCGGAGACTTGAAGGTAATTATCTTAAGACCGCACCTGATATGGGGGCCGGGGGACAACCACCTGGTGCCCCGGATTCTGGATCGGGCCGACAGGCTCCGTATTGTCGGCAATGGTAAAAACATAGTGGATACCATCTACATCGATAATGCGGCCCTGGCCCATATCCTGGCCGCTGAAAAACTGGTCTGCAATCCGGATCTTTCCGGACGGGTCTATTTTATCAGTCAGGACGAACCCATATTTTTATGGGAAATGGTCAATTCCATCCTTGCTGCCGGCGGGAAAAAGCCAATCACCCGCAAAGTACCGTTTCGAATTGCCTGGATCGCCGGCGCCCTGCTTGAATTTTTCTACAAAACCTTTAAAATAAACGGCGAACCCATGATGACCCGATTTGTGGCCAACGAGCTGACCACTTCCCACTGGTTCGATATCAGCGCTGCCAAACAGGATCTGGATTATGTTCCCGAGATATCGACTGCCCGGGGTCTTGAGCGGCTTGAAGCATGGCTGCGCGTCCACGCATCAAAAGAATAGATCATGAAAATTGCATTTCTCCACTACCATCTAAAAACCGGCGGCGTCACCACCGTTCTGCAGCAGCAGATAAAGGCGGTTTCCCCGACCTGCGAAGTGATGCTGCTCACCGGTGAAATGGCTGGATCATACGGCAGGGTTGAAACCCGGTCCATTCCCGGAATAGGCTATGATATTAATGAAGAAATCCGGCATGATCCGGAAGAAACAGCCGATGCCGTGATTAATGCAATTTTCAACTGCTGGCCCGGCGGCTGTGACATACTGCATGTTCACAACCCCACCCTGGCAAAAAACAGAAACTTTCTAAAAATTCTTAAAATACTTCAAATCAGGGGAATAACTCTTTTTCTGCAGATCCATGACTTTGCCGAAGACGGGCGCCCCCAAGCCTATTTTCATAATGAAACTTATCCTGCGGACTGCCACTACGGCGTGATCAATTCACGGGATTACAACATCCTGTTAAAATGCGGACTGAAATCCCATGGCCTGCACAGGGTGTTCAACGCCATCACGCCGCTGCCCGGAAAAAAACAAAGTGCAACCGCCGATCATGTCCTGTATCCGGTTCGTGCCATCCGCCGCAAGAATATCGGTGAAGCCATCCTTCTGTCGCTTTTCATGCCCCATGGCGTATCCCTTAAAATCACCCTGCCGCCCAACAGTCCCATGGACAGGGAAAGTTACAATGACTGGAAACGCTTTGTAAAAATACACCGTTTAGCTGTCGGGTTTGAAGCCGGGGAGAAAAATGATTTCAGCGACCTGGTCTCCCGGGCAAGGTTTCTGATCACCACCAGTATCACCGAGGGTTTCGGATTTACGTTTCTGGAGCCCTGGACCGCCGGCAAAATGCTCTGGGGCCGCAGACTGCCGGAAATATGTCGTGATTTTGAAAAAGCAGGCATAAACCTGGATCATATGTATTCAGGTATCTTCATCCCTCTGGAATGGATCAACCGGGAAGCATTTTCAATCCGTTGGAAAAATGTTTTTCGCATGGTCTGCCGCAGGTTTGATTTTCATCCACGCGATGACGATATCAGGCAGGCACTCACCGCTGCTGTCGCCGGCAGCAGGATCGATTTCGGCCTTTTGGATGAAAATTTTCAGCGACAGATTCTTTTACGGGTCATCAAGGATAAACAGGCCCGCCGGGAACTGATTCGCATAAATCCCTTCCTTGCCGAACCCGGGTATATAAAAAATCCAGCCGAACTGATCCGAAAAAACAGGGCCGTTGTACTGGACACCTGCGGCATGTCCGGCTATACTGACAATCTGATGAAAGTGTATCGAAAAATCATTGAAAACCCTGTCAGCCACCGGCTTGACAAACAGCTTCTTTTACGCTGTTTTCTGCGGCCGGATCGATTCAGCCTGCTGAAATGGAGCGACTATGCCCGATAAACGCGTCACAGCCCGCCATATCCGCCCCCTGGCACCGATTCCCACCAGTCTATCGCCGTCGGGAAAAATCACTGACCGCATCTGCTGTGTTCTCTTTGATATTTACGGTACTTTGTTTATAAGTGCCTCCGGTGATATCGGCATCAGTACAAAAAAGGACAAAAATATCAAACGCCTGGCCGGGCTGCTGGATAAATATAACATCAAAAAAGACCCCGAACGCCTGCAGGATAATTTATGGAAAGCTGTCCGGGCTGACCATGAAAAAAGCAGGAAAAAAGGTGCCGATTTTCCAGAAGTCCGTATCGAGCAGCTCTGGATGCAGGTACTTGACATCAGTGATCCGGACCTGGTGAAAAATTTCGCCATTGAGTATGAATGGCTTGTCAATCCTGTTTATCCCATGCCGGACCTTGCAAAAATGCTGGGAGAACTAAAGCAGATGAATATCCTGACGGGCATCATTTCCAATGCCCAGTTTTATACTCCATTTCTGTTTGAATGGCTGCTCGGATCAAGCATGGAACATCTCGGGTTTGAAAAGGACCTGACATTTTTTTCCTGTGATATCGGCTGTGCCAAACCGTCACGAACAATCTTCAACCGGGCACTTAAATCTCTGGAGCGCAAAAAAATAGCCCCCGGTGCAACACTCTATGTCGGCAATGACATGCTCAACGACATCTGCCCCGCGGCCCGGGCCGGCATGAAAACCGCCCTGTTTGCCGGGGATGCAAGGTCACTGCGCCTCAGGCCGGGCCACATAGAATGTCACGGCCTTTCCGCCGACCTGGTGGTCACTGAACTCATGCAGGTTCCGGCCCATATACGTGCAGCCGGAAAGGATTGTTATTAAGGAGAGAAAATGACAACAGACAAACCCGATAAAACCGGTATCCCTGAAACTTCACGGCCACGGAACCTTCGGCATGCCAAAAACGCCGAGTCCGAGGCATGGCAGACCGCCTTTTTCATTGAAAACCATCTGGACTATTTCTCTTTTCCCGACCATGCCTCCACACCCGAACAGATAAGATTCATGGTCTACTGCGATAAAAACAGCCGATACTACCCATGTTCGGATCAGACCTATGAAGCCATAATGGCCCGCAGGCCGTCGATCTATCTACAAAAAAAATATACCCTGGGGCTCGAAACGATCGTCGATCTCATCAACCGAAAGATCGAAGATGAAACAGAAAAAGAGTACTTAAAATCCCTGATTCTTATCAAGTACCACCATGAAACCAGGGATGAAATCATGATCCCGTCAAGAGTTCAGAAGCGTTTGCTGGGCATTTTTTTAAAACGTACCCAGATCGAAGACCCTTTTCGACAGGAAAAAATATTTCGCAACAAGAATGCCCGTGCGGTTCTGAACTCCAAGACATTTAACCATGCCCTCAATTATATTGACTGGTCCCGCCTTGAACCGGTGCCCGCCTCTCTGCCGGCAATTAAAAACCATATTGAAAGAATCGAACTTTCCCGGCGTCTCGCTCTTTTAGGGCACCCTGCACTCTGGCAATCGGACGCTGCAAAGGATTACCCGGAAAAAAAATACCTGAACATTTTTAATAAGCCGATAACCGGCAACGGCGTAAAACCTCTGTTCGATTTCATGGACGTTTCTGGTTGTACGCATCAAAACGAATCCAGCGAGAACCGGAAAATACTCTGGCTTGCCGACGAATCAGGTGAAATTATCTTTGACCTGAAGATTATCCGCTTCCTGACAAAATTGGGGTACAAAATCATCATCGCCTTCAAGGAGGGACCTCTTTTTACCAAAGCTGACTTTTTCGATGCCCAGGAAGATCCGGTATTAAATTCAGAACTGGCCGAAGCCCTGCTGATAGACAATAAAAACATAGGTAAAAACGAACTGGCCGGAACCCTGCGCAGCGAGCATCATATTCTGGTCATATCCGACGGCACCAGCGAAAATCTTAACCTTATTCTGGCGTCAACCACTTTCGCCCGTGTTTTCAAAGAGGTGGATGCGGTTATATCGAGGGGACCGATTCAAAAACGGCGTTTATTTGAAACGGGCTTTCAGTTCACCCAGGACATCTTTAATATCTCAAAGAATACAGATGGAGAGGTAATTATATCGTTCAAGCCCAGGCACCCTGATGTGATAAAATTTTCCCATGCAGATCTTGACAGGAAGGCCCACGCCATCATCGCCCGAATGGAAGAGGCCAAGGAAAAGGGCATGACGGTCATGTTCTACAGCGGCATAATAGGCTCCATTCCCGGAAAACTGGATATCGCCAAAAAGGTGATGTCCGTATTCGTCTCCTTTCTCAAAGAACAGTCGGCCCTGACATTTATCATCAATCCTTCGGAGCATTTCGAACCGGGCATGGATGCAGACGATCTCATGTACATGTGGGAAATTGTCCAGAGCAGCGGGCTCATCGATATCTGGCGTTTTCAAAGCTACGAAGACATCGTCCGGGCATTCAAGCTCATGGAGATGAGAATACCCCCCGAGTGGGTGGGCAAAGATGCCACATACAGCACCGGCTGTACCCAGGAGATGCGCATTGCATTGAAAGTCCAGAAGCTATATCCGGAAATGCAGATCATCGGACCGGACAAGGAAAAATTCATGCGCCGCAATGAATACGGCATAGGAAAACTCTATGACCGGCGCCTGAGCGATATCAGCCAGATGCAGTAGATACTAATCCAAATCCACCGGTGTTTTGCATTTGATATCTTCAATGGTCAAATGATCCAGTCCCGCTATTTTGCCCTGGTATACCACCAGCAGTTTTTCCAGAAATCCCTTATTGTTGTCCCGGGTAGCAAAGTGCACACCGCAGACACCGCAGTACAGGCCACAGGGAGCTATAAAATTCTGATTGATTTCCATGATACTCCTTTCAAGAAAACCTGTAATTCAAAGATGATGCACTCGTAAATACAAACCAGCAACAGGGTCGTCCTGCTGCTTAAAACAAATCATATTGCCATGGAAGCGGCCACTGCTTCCCGGCGCTTCTTATCGTAGAGCAGTTCCACCAGTGTCAGAGCAAAATCAATGACCGTTCCGGCTCCTTGACTGGTAATGCAGTTGCCGTCCACCACCACCTTTGATTTAATCTTATCGGTATTGGAAAGTTGATCTGTAAACGCCGGATGACAGGTGGCCCTGCGGCCTTTAAGCAGGCCGTGGTGCTCCAGAATAATGGCAGGTGAAGCACAGATGGCACCATAAAACCTGCCCTTTTCATTTTGACGCTTTAAAATACCGGTCAGTTCTCCGGAATCCCGCAGGTTGTCGGCCCCGGGAATCCCTCCGGGCAAAACCACCAGATCGTATTGCGTATCCACGCAATCGGAAATCAATGTATCGGCAATCAATTTGACACCGCGGGAAGCCGTAATCTGAAGCTGCCCCACAGATGCCACCGTGACCTCGGCTTCTGCCCGCCGAAGCACATCTATAATACCCACTGCTTCCAGCTCTTCCGTACCATCAGCCACCGGCACAAGAACTTTTTTACTCATTACAACCTCCTTTCACCACCGGGCAGGCACAAGGCCAGCCCCTGCATGCATTTGCAAACCATTCAAAATTCATCCGTTCATCCATCCATTCATCCCCTCTTTCCTCGTTCCTATTTTCACCTTCTACCTTCAGCCTTCAACCTAAACAACCTTCAGCCTGTTTTACCATGTAACCGGCACCCGTACCGTATTGCCCGCCTTATTGTTAAACAGCAGATATCTGTTTTTTACCCCGTAAAGATAAAGATCACGGGTCATCTTCACATCCTGAGTGCAGTATTTAATAATTTTATCAAGTTTTCCCTGTTTCCACCAGCGAAGAGCCTGCAGGCCGTCGGCGCTCTTTTGGGTGCCGAGGGTTGCCCGGGCCAGGTTGTCCAGGGAAAGCCGGTATCCCAGATGTTTATGAATATCCTCGAGGATATCAAGGGTGGGCAGTGCCTTAAAGTTAAAATCCGAATACCCGGAAAGCACCAGGTAATCAAAGCGTTTGATGTTAAACCCCACCACATGATCAAAAGTTTGAAGATACTGGATCATGGCCTGCATCCTGCTTTCCTTAAACGCTACGAATTTATCTTCCTTTGCATCAAAGACAACTGCACAGCTTACCTTCATCTGGCCTGCCCGGTGCCACCCGCCCACCTCCTGTGCGGAAAGCTGGGTTTCGATATCAAGGACCCCGAAACGGGTACCGGGGAATCTGACCGGCTCAGGGGAGGCAACAGATTTTTTAAAAGAAGATATCCTGCCGGAAGATTTTTCAGGGGCCTTTCCATTGATCAGCATCTCCAGCAGAAAAGCAGCAGACCCCTTGTCAATGGGCCGGTTGCCCGAACCGCATTTAGGTGAATGCACACAGGAGGGGCATCCGGTTTCACAGGGACAGGAACGGATAATTTTCAGTGTACAGGCCAGCAGGTCCGCAGCCCTGTCAAAGGCCTGCCGCGTCAATCCGGCTCCCCCGGGAACCGAGTCGTGAATAAAAACGGCGGCACTGTCAACCTGGGGATGATATACCATGGATATGCCTCCCAGGTCGTTGCGGTCGGCCATGACCAGCAAAGGAAATATGCCGATAGCCGCATGTTCAATGGCGTGTATGCCCCCCATAAAATGCATCTGCCTGGACTCCACGGCTTTCCGGATGGCCATGGGAAAGGTAAACCACAACCCTTCGGTTTCAAAAATATGTGGAGGCAGGTCCAGGGGCAGAGAATTGATCTTCGTATGACCTCGAATCCGCCACATGTCGTAACCTGTCACCTGATCGGTCACTTTCAGCCGGCCTGTATAAAACCGGGTCCCGCCCACCGTCTTTCTATCATAAATCTCCAGGATCTCGCTATCCTTATGAGCCTTGACCCGGGTATAATAATTGACTTTGGCGCGGGACACCTGCACGCTTGCCGTGGCAAGCTCCAGATCATCCACAATATAGGTGACTCCGTTATGCAGATAAATGGCTCCGGGGTGGGTTTCACGAAAGGCCCGGTGTGCATCGATGCTGCCCCGGTTGTCCCCGGTACGGGTTTCAAAAATCGTTAACTGACTGCCCGATCCTCTCAAATCCACATGACGCTGGGGCCTCATGCGGCTGGAATAGATCTCCCTGCCATCACCGCTTTTTAAAAGAGCACCATTTTTTTCAAGAATTGCAGCGGCTTTTTGAAAGGCCGGATCCTGCATCAGAGGCTCATGGATATCAAGAGGCAGTTCTGCTGCCGCACATACCAGGTGTCGTTCAAGGATCTTTGGATTATACGGGTTCACAACGGCCGCCTCGGGTGCACGCTGCATGAAATCATCAGGATTGTGCATGAAATACTGGTCCAGGGCATCTTCGCCGGCCATCATGACCAGGGCGGAATCCTGGCCGCTGCGCCCTACCCTTCCGCCTCTCTGCCAGGTTGCCACAATGGTGCCCGGGTATCCCACCAGCAGGCAGAGATCCAGGTCACCTATATCTATACCCAGTTCCAGGGCACTGGTGGAAATCACGGCCAGCAGATCGCCCCTGGCCAGTCCGGCCTCTATGGCCCGCCGTTCTTCGGGCAGAAAACCGGCACGATAGGCGCTGATTTTGCCGCTGAACGCCCCGGCACCGTCCTGGACCCACATGGAGATCAACTCTGCCATCTTGCGCGACTGGGTATATACGATGGTCCTCAGCCCCCGGTGAAGAGCGGCCTTCAAGAGCAGTATCGTGGTCTGTGCCGGCCCCTGGAGCGAATCCATAAAAACGACATGGCGTCTTCCCTTGGGGGCCGTACTCCGGGTTATGGTTTTAACCTCAAGGCCGGTGAGAGAAGTTGCCAGTTCAGCAGGATTGGCCACCGTGGCGGAACTGAAGACAAAGGTCGGATCAGCCCCGTAATATTTGCAAATACGCTGCAGCCGCCTGAAAACCTGGGCCATGTGCGATCCCATGACACCGCGGTACGTATGCACCTCGTCCACCACCACCATCTTCAGGTTTGCAAACAGCTCTTCCCAGTTATGATGAAAGGGAAGAAGACTCAGATGGAGCATTTCAGGATTGGTAAGCAGCACATGGGGCGGCGCCTGCCTTATCTTCTTGCGGTGCCAGGCCGATGTATCCCCGTCATAAATTGCGGCCTCGGCCTTGATCGTGCCGTCTGAAGCCAGGGCTTGAAACAGACGCAGCTGGTCCTGGGCCAGGGCCTTGAGGGGAAACATATAAATAGCGCGGGACTTTGGATTCTCCAGAACTTTTTCCATAAACGGCAGGTTGTAGATCAGGGTCTTGCCGCTGGCCGTGGGCGTTGCCACAACAACATGCCGGCCGGATCGCACGTGGTCCACGGCTTTTACCTGGTGCCTGTAAAGTTCACCTATGCCGGCGGCCGCAAGTGCTTTTTCGATCTGAGCAGGCCATGGTTTTTCAGTTTGCCCAAAAACTGCCGGTGCTTTATCCAGCACCGTATGAAACGCCACCTGGCCGCCCAGTCTTTTTGATTCTGCAAGGGAGCGTATATATTCATTTATGTCGGGCTTTTTATTCATTTCAACCTGCTTCTCTAAAGAGCTCGGCAAAAAACGGTGCGTGATTGGAGGTGAACACTACAGGATCATTTTTCAATATGGAAGCTATGGCAGGATGGTGTTTGAATTCACGATCCAGGAACTGTCGCACCAGATTGCGGTGCCAGCCCCTGGGGTGGACAAAGGAGCGGTAAAGACTCAGATCCCCGGTATAAAAATCTTCGGTGGCCAGGGTTTCGACATCCGGTCCATAGGCCGGCAGATTAAAGATGGCAAGGTTTAAGAATCCTATCTCTCCTGCATGTTTCGCCGTAAATGCAAGTGTGTTCCGGGCCGAATCAAGAGTCTCGAAAACAGTGCCGAAAAGCAGGTAAACATAGGTTGCTATACCGGCTTTTTTTAAATTTCGTAAAACAGTTGCGACAAGATTCAAATCTATTCCTTTTTGCATTCCTTCCAGCACTCCGGAATCTCCTGACTCGAGCCCCAGCTTCAGCATGACGCATCCGGCGCGCTTCAAATCGCAGCAAAAATCCGGATCCGCCAGGCATCTGGATATTCGGGCAAATCCGTACCAACCGACCCCTGGAGGATCAGCGGCCAGCCTTTTCAGCAGGGCCGGGCTGATGGCATTGTCAAGCAGATGCAGCAGGCATGGGCTGTTATGTTTGATCAGCAGCCCGAGATCTTCGATGACCCTGTCCGTGGGTACCGGGCAATACTGATTGCCCTCCGCCTTTTCCGGGCAAAAACCGCAGCGATTCCAGTAGCATCCCGCAGATGCGCTGTAGGGCAGAATCATGCCCGGAGACAGGTATTGTTTGTGCTCAAAGTCTGAATAATCGGGCGTATAAAACTTTTCCCCTTCAATTACACCGGCAGTTTCAAGCAGTGCTTTCTCACCGGCCCCGGCCACAAAATCATCCACCAGTCCGCCGAATGGGTTTTTCCAGGCCGGATTTGCCAACCAGGTGGTAACCAGACCGCCGCCCACAATGATTTTAATTTCAGGGCTGATTTTACGCAAAAAACCGATCATTGCAAAGGTGCAGACCGCCTGGCTCAGGTAATTCAGGGAAAACCCGACAATATCCGGCCCATGCCTTTCAAGCAAAGACGTCAAACGGGTTTTAAAAAAAGAATAAAACGGATTGTTTTCAAATGTTTCAGACGCCTTGATCAGATCCGCGCTTCTCACCGGCAAAAGATGATCATCCTGATAATTGGCAAGACTGACAACACTGTTATCCGATTTGTCCAGCCGGTGCAGAACCCGGTTAATATCCATGACTGCACGTTTGTAGCGGTCGATATTTTGATAAATGCGTCGATTCCGCATGGCCGCCAGATTTTCCTGAAGGCGGAATACCGCCCGCCTGGTCCAGGTATCTGTCCCTGCAACCGGCTGCAAAAGAAGATAGTGCAGCCCCGCCACATTGAAATCCACCACTTTGTGAGGCACATTATGATGTTCCAGGGCTCCGGCCAGTCTGGCCGGTCCAGGGGGCATTTCACACGGTTTTGCAACCGGCGGATAGATGAGCAGTATCATTTTATCAAAAAAGCTTTCATTGCATTATTGACGAGCCCGTAAAAAGTATTTTTGATTGACATAATCCTAAATTCACTTCAAAATCAAATCTTTTATGAGAAAACAGCCATGGGAAGCACGGACTCACACGGATATTTTTTCCGGATGCAATGGGGGGTGGAATTGTAACCTTCGATAAGAGGTATTCCCTCTATCGGTGAACAGAACTCACCCTGCGATAGCTCGAACCAGTAACCAGTAACCTTTGAACAATCATGGAGAAACATAAAATGGAAACAACGACTGAAAACTGCCCGTGCGGCTCCGGCAAAACCTATGATGAATGCTGCCGGGAGCTTATTGAAGGAACCGTTCCGGCCCAGACACCGGAAGCTTTAATGCGGTCCCGTTATACCGCCTTTGCAAAAGCAGATGTACAATATCTGCTTGACACGGTTCACCCGGATCAGCGCAAAGATCATGATGCCGGGTCGATCCGAAAATGGGCGGAAAAATCAATCTGGCGCGGGCTTACAATCAGGGAGACCCGGGACGGGGGACCGGACGACAAGGAAGGAACCGTCGAATTTATCGCCGAATACATTGAAAAAGACAAAAAAAAGCGGCACCATGAAATAGCCCGGTTCAAAAAGCAGGACGATAACTGGTATTTTTATGACGGTGAAGCACCCTCCCAAACACAGGTCGTGCGCTCATCCCCCAAGGTGGGCCGCAACGATCCCTGCCCATGCGGCAGCGGCAAAAAATACAAAAAATGTTGTGGAAGGTAGACTGCGTGTCATGCTGTCAGACTGCCCAAACAGCTTTCAGCCTGATAGCCTTTAGCCTGATAGCCTGAGATCTATTCCTCTACCTTTTTCTGCCGGTATTGAATGTATGCATCCCGAAACGCTTCATACGGGTCCAGGGCTGCATCTTTCAATGCCTCGTAATCACCGATGCGAAAAGAGAGGCTGTTTACCTTATCATACGCGCTGACACCCAGTGATGCCTCCGCCGGTTCCACATAGGTCACGGGATTCAGGAACCGGTCGCCGATCATACCGACCGAATCTCTTAATGTGGACGGCCCCAGAATTGGCCAGACAATATAAAAGCCATTGCCCATTCGATACCTGCCCAAAGTCTGTCCCAGGTCTTCGGAAACAGGATTCAGATTCGGATAAAACCTGTCGGCGGCATCCCAGAAACCGAGCACACCCACCGTGCTGTTGAACAGGAATCGGCCCAGTTCATCCGAGGCGTTCTGTCCTTTGGCCTGCAGCAGGCTGTTGACAAAACGGGCCGGAAAAGTAAGATTTACAAAAAAATTCTTCACGCTGTTTCGAACAACATGCGGCACAACGGCCCGATAGCCCTTTGCCGCGGGTTTCAAGACCCAGAAGTACAGTTTATCATTAAAATGGTATATAACCTTGTTCAGTGGTGCAATCGGATCCGCAATCCGGATATCATCCTCAAAGTCCTCATCCTCTTCATCCAGAAAATCAAGACTGTCATCTAAAAATTCAGAATCAACTTCGGTCAGGTCCTGCTGCTCCACGAAATCTTTTTCAGTTGCCTGCGTTGCCGGCTGGATGGGCTGGGACAGCACATCTCCGGATTCCGTGGATGCGTTATGGGCCGCACAGCCCATACTCAGCAGCAGAGTTAAAACAACAGACAAAAAAGCAGCGTATTTCATCATGTCTCCGGATTCTCACCTTTTTCAAGCAAAGCAACCTTATCCCTGAGCCGTTGTATTAAGTATTCCGGCTTATTCTTGTTGAGAATTTTGGCAAACTGGGAACGATAATTCTTAATCAGGCTGACGCCTTCAATATTGACGTCATATACCCGCCACACGCCCTTGCTTAACTTCATGCTGTACTTTATCGGGACATCCACTGTTTTCCGGTGAATCAATGTTTCAACCCGGGCCTTGACATCGGAAATTTTCTGTTGTTTCTGATAGGTTATCGTCTCATTGGTATATTCACCGTAAACTTTGCTGTAATAGGTGGTTTCCAGCAGATCGGCAAAAACATCCCTGAACTCCTTCCTCTGAGCCGGCGTAAAAATCTTCCAGTTCCTTGCCAGGGCACGTTTAGCCATCTCGGTATAATCAAACAGGCTGCTTGTGATAGCTGTAATCTGCTGCCGCTGCAGGCTCTTGGTGTTCGCTTCCTTATACTGGGGGTCCGCCAGCAGATTCAGTATCTTTTCCATGGGTTCCCTGAGGGCTTCCATGGGTTCGACGGCAGATACCGTATTGATCATTCCCATGCACATTAAAAAAACTGCCGCAAACAAAAACTTTTTCATAACTGTCAGGCTCCCTTGAATTTTTTTTCAAACCCCTCCGAACACATACTTGCTGATCAACTCCTCGATGTCCACCGCCGATTCCGTATCCGTAATCATATCACCGGGTTTTAACATATCATCCGACCCGCCGGCAATGATCTTGACATATTTATCGCCGATAATACCCGAAGTCTTGACCGAAGCGATGGCGTCATCGGACAATTCCATGCTGTTCTGGATCTTTAGTCCGACAATGGCAAACAGCGTTTCCCTGTCAAGAGTGATGGAATCCACCTGACCGATTTTCACACCGGCCATCTCGACCTGTGCTCCGGGCCTCAAGCCGCTGACATTATCAAATCTGGCGCTGAGCAGATAATAATCATCCCCTAAAAGCTCCATCTGTCCCAGCTTGATTGTTAAATAACCAACGCACAGCAGTCCTATCAGGACAAAAACACCTACCGAAATTTCAGTGGTCGACTTTTTCATAACTATATTTTTCCAAATACATTCAGTTTAATATTTTATCAACAGATCCGGAAATCATAAAATTTATTCTGGTCGGACTTGGCCCTTTCCAGCATTTCGTCCATAGTGCTTTCCTTGTGCGCCTGCGCAAACCCGGCACTGACGGAAAAGCAGAAGCCGGCTTGCAGTCGATCTCCCATAACATCCGCACTTTTCAGATTTCCGGCCATCCTGGCACAGACATGGCGCGCTCCATCTATTTTAGTATCAGGCATCAGCAGCATGATCCGGTTCAGTCCCAGGCGGCTGCAGATATCATTGTGCCGTAAATTATTTGTAATATGTTCGGCAAAATTTTTCAAAACCCGCTGACCTTCCGTATGTCCCCATTTATTGTTGATCTCTTCCATGTTATCCACCTTGAACAAAACCAGTGAAAAGGTTTTACCGTTTCCTTTCAACTGTTCCATTTCAATCTGGAACTTCTG
>NBLJ01000146.1 GCA_002084545.1 Desulfobacteraceae bacterium 4572_123
GGCTTACAGCCTCCGCAAGCCTTATGCCCGTGCACGGGCAATGATTGAAAAAAACCTCCCGGTGGCCCTGGCCACGGACTGCAATCCCGGTTCCAGTTATACGGAATCCATGCCGTTTATCATCGGACTTGCTATTTTGAATATGGAGATGACTATTGCCGAGGCACTCACCGCGGCCACCCTCAATTCAGCCCATGCCATCGGCATGGCTTCAAGGGTGGGGAGTCTGGATGTTGGAAAACAGGCCGATTTTCTGCTGCTTGAGGGAGAATCCCCGGCCATTTTGGCCTATCACGCAGGTGTGTCGCCTGTTACCGCGGTTTATAAACTTGGAGAAAGGGTTGCCTGATCTCTTTTAAAACAGGCTCAAAGGATATAAAATGAAAAAAATCATCGAATGTGTTCCCAATTTTTCAGAAGGCCGCGATGAAGCGGTAATCAACGCTATTTCCGAGGCGATCCGCCGGACAAAAGGGTGTACCCTGCTGGATGTGGATCCCGGGAAATCGACCCATCGAACCGTATATACCTTTGTAGGAGATCCCGACAGCGTCATTGAAGGGGCCTTGGCCGCGGCCCGTGTTGCCCGTGCCAGAATCGATATGCGAAATCACAAGGGCGAGCATCCGAGGTTCGGTGCCATGGATGTCTGCCCCTTTATCCCTGTGGCAGGCGTCACCATGGAAGATTGTGTTCAGATCGCAAAAATATTTGCGAAAAAAGCAGCCGAAGAACTTAACGTACCATTTTTCCTGTATGAAGAGGCGGCAGAGCAGGATTACCGCCGGAAACTTCCCGATGTCCGCAAAGGAGAGTATGAAGCGCTTGAAGAGCGCCTCAGGGACCCTGAATGGAAACCCGACTTCGGGCCGGCGGACTTTGTTCCCGCCTGGGGTGCCACGGCCACCGGAGCCCGGATATTTCTCATTGCCTACAATGTCAACATACTTGGCACATCCAACCAGGCACACCGTATTGCCCTGAACCTCCGTGAAGCAGGACGTGGAGATGACGAACCCGGCCGCCTTAAGGATGTCAAGGGCATGGGCTGGTTTGTGGATGAATATAACATGGCTCAGGTAACGGTGAACCTGAACAATTACCATGTCACTCCGATCCATGAGCTCTTTGAAGAGGTAAAAAAAGAAGCGGCAGCCCTGAATGTGGGAGTTGCAGGTTCTGAAATCGTCGGCATTGTACCTCTGGAATCTCTAATCATGGCGGCTGACTACTACATTGAAAGGGAAAATCTCTTTATCTATGAAGAGGATCAGAAGATCCGCCTTGCCATCGAACGCCTGGGCTTAAATTCCGTAGCCGCTTTTAATCCCAAAGAAAGAATAATTGAATACATTGTGGCCGAACCGCCTGATGAACCCCTGGCTTCCATGAGCGTCAGGGGATTTATTGAAGAAATTGCCGCGCGCACCTCGGCACCGGGCGGCGGCTCGGCTTCTGCTGCAATGGCAGCCGTTGGTACGGGTCTGGGTTCAATGGTTGCCAAACTGACCTACGGGGTTAGAAAATTTGAAAACGTGGATGAACAGATGCGCAAACAGATTCCGGTGCTGCATGAGTTGACCCGGAAGCTGATTCCCATGATCGATGCGGATACATCGGCCTTTATTGAATACATGCAGGGGGCGAAAATGCCCAAAGGGACAAAAGCCGAGCGGACCGCACGCCATACCAAAATGCAGGCCGGCCTTAAAACAGCCATCAATGTTCCGCTGACCACCATGCGTTATGGGGATGCGGCATGGGACGCACTTTGCGAGGTAGCCCGGTACGGCAATCCGGCATCCAAATCCGATATGCAGGTGGGAGCCAAAGCATTGGAGACCGGTATCTGGGGAGCGTTCCAGAATGTCCTGATCAATATGAATGATGTGCGGGACGAGGATTATAAAACCAAAATCCTTGCGGAAGCTGAAGCAATAGAAAAACGATCACGAAAAAAATGCGCCGAGGTGCTTTCACTGCTGGAGGGTTTATGATCTATTGATTATCTTAATCACAGCGATGTTCTGTCTGGTGAACGGCAGGCCCTGTTGTTCCGGGAGATCTATTTCCAATGCCCCTGCATGTTGTCCAGTTCCTTAATAACTTCCGGAGTCAGGGCTGCGGGTTTATGTTCCATGGCCTTTTTCGTCATTTCACGCAGCCGGTCCTCGAAACGTTTGCTTCCGGATGACTGCCATTTATCAAAAATCATGCGATCAAACAGGTCGGAATAACGTACTTTGTTAAAATGCTTCAGGGTGTGTTCATCCTGCAGATAGTGTTCGCCCGGCCCTACACGCTCGATCACATCAACCGCCAGTGTTTCCGCATTCACCGGCAAACCGCGCATGTATTGTTTTACGTTGTGCAGAATCTCATTGACCAGTACCATAAAGGCGGGAGAAACCAGTGAACCGTGGTCCATCCAGCTGCTGCAGTCATGTATCAGACCGGTCCCGACGGCAGCGGAGCTGAAACACTGCAAGGTCGCTTCAACGGCGGCCTGGGGATCACAGAATTTGGCATCGGTGCAACCGCCGGTACCGAAAAAAGGCAGATTATAATACTCCGCCATCTGGGCCATGGCGGCAACCATCAGGCTCATTTCAGGAGCGCCATAGGAAAAAACAGAGGTGCGCATATCCATTATGGTTGCAAATGCCCCGTAAATAAAAGCGGCCCCCGGCCTGGCAAGCTGAGCCAGTACAAGACCGCTTAAAGATTCCGCGCTTCCCTGCACGATGGTACCGGCAAAAGTCGCCGGAGCCGTACCACAGGCCTGGGGTGCCGGGAAGTTTATCAGGGGAATGCCGTGTTCCACTGAAAAAAGCATCTTGTCTACGGCCGGATCATAATATTCCAACGGTGAAATCGGTTCAGAGTACTGGACAATGGTCGGAGCTTTTTCAAAATTTTCCTTGCCGCCGCGGATGAGCAGGGCCATTTCATAAATATCACGCTCGCTGTTGACATCTTTACAGCAGAAAACAAGCGGTTTTTCACAAAAGGTAAGGGCCTGGCGGACAATCACCCTGTCGGCGATGTCCGGCGGTTGATCATCCGCCATTCCAATGATCATGGACCAGTCAAAATTAGGCATGGCATCTGCAATTGTTGCACTGACCCGGCAGTGTTCACTGGTAAAGCGTTTGCGTTCATCGGTGATCGGATCCAGGTAGTCAATGCAATCCAGACTGGGTCCGAACCACGTTTTACCGGTTTCCAGAAAAACCGACCGTTCTCCATTGCGCTTTCCCAGAACTACTCTGGACGGTGCCTGGCGAATGGCATCCTCGACCATCCAGGAGGGAATGCGAACCCGGTCGCCGTCCACACGGGCACCGGCGCCGTCCAGCAGTTCCACCCCCCGGGGGTGTGTCATCTTAATGCCGACCCGTTCGAGAACCTCCAGCGTTGCCATATGAATCTGTTTGATCTGGTTTTCATTGATGACGCGTAATTCGGGTGTAAAATTTAACTCGGGCAGTTGAATTTCCATGGCACAATTCTCCTTTTGCTGAGCAATAAAAACTGAAAAGGGGCCGGTTGCAACCGGCCCCTTTTCAGTTTCACGATTAGTCATTTTTCAGTACGCTGCAGGGCGTTCATCTCTTTATCCTTCTTTGAAGGGCCTGTTTTGCCCACGGGGATCAAGATCTCCTGGAGCCGCTTAAAAAATAGCGAAGAACCATATTTTTGGGTTTTGCCAGATAGGTGTTAAAAAATTCTGCAAAACCTCCCGGGTAGTAAATCATGACCAGCATGAGCAAAAGCCCATAGATAATCAGATTGAGTCCGGGCAGTTCAGACAGGGAAGAACGTATAAGTTCCATTGCGATAATGAACGGAAAAGCGATAAAAGCGCCTCCCCAGAGGCTCCCCCGGCCACCGATATAGGCTACGGCAAGAACCTCTACCGTTTTGGTGGTATGCAGCAGTTCAGGAGTAGTTGACAATTCTGTAAAAAACAGGGTTGATCCCTGATGTTCTGGCGGCCTCCATATTCTGCCCGATTGCCTTGAAAGCCAGCCCCATGTCCGATCTTGTCACCCATTTGGTGGTGATGTAGATGACAATCAGCAGGGCCAGAATCAGGTAGTAGTACGGGACATTGGATGATGTCTCGAACAACTGGGGACACCGAAGTCCCAGCGGGCCGCGTGTGAGCCACACCATTTTTGTGATCAACCCCATCATGGCCAGGCCTAGAAACCACGTCATACATGCGGCGAATATTCCCCTGAGGCGCAGGGTAAGCAGTCCGGTCAAAAATCCAAGAATGCCTGAAGAAAGGGCGCCGATGATCATGCCGATCCACGGCGACAATCCCAGGTTTACCGCAAGGATAGCTGAAGTGTACCCACCAAAGCCGAGAAATGCGTAATATCCGAAATTTACAATGTTGATAAAGCCGATTGTAAAGTCAAATGCAATTGCGTTGGCCCCTATGAGAGCAGCAGCCACCAGCCACCGGATCATATATTGCTGGTTGAAGGGCGGGATATAGGGAATAATAAGCAACAGGATGATTCCGGCAATCGCCGCCGGTGTGAGACAAAGTCCGTCCATAATCCTGTCTGCCAATCCTGTTTCCATATTAGAATCGTTTGTTTTCATGTAACCATCCTTAGAGAGACTTATAAATCAAGAACACCTCTGACTTCGGAACCGAAAAGACCGCTTGGTTTGAAGACCAGGACAATGGTAATCAGGAGCGATGGAACAACGAAATCCCATCCGGCACCAATATATTCAACCGTCAGCGCTTTTATAAGTGCCACGATAAATCCTCCCACAAGGGCAAATGCCGTGTTCCCGAGTCCCACCAGGATTACCACGAACCAGGCCAGATACAGCGGTTCCAGCCCCACTGCCGGGTAAGAGGGGTAAAGAAAGAGAAGACCTGCTCCGGCAATTGCGGCAAGACCGCATCCCAGTGCCATGGTGAGCATGAGAATGCCGTTTATGTTTATGCCTACCATCAGGGCACCTGTCTGGTCCTGAGACACTGCCCTGATTGCCCGGCCGGTACTGGTGTATTTCATGAATAACCAGAAAACACCTACCACCACCATGGCAAGCACAAAGACAAGTATTCTGTCACGGGATACAAATGCACCCATTATTTCCATGGGCCTTCCCCCCCAGTACCGGACAATTCCCTTGAACTCCGTACCGAAAAGAAGCTGGTGGGCGTTGATAAGAACAACCGAAAGACCCACGGTGAGGAGAAATGAATTCATTACCCAGTTTTCACTGCTCCGTTTGCGAAGTTGAGAAAAGACAAGCAGTTCACACAAAAGTCCCGCCACGCCTCCTGCAATCATTGCACCCAAAATAGCAATAAGCGGTGCGATTGCTGCAAGAAGACCGCCGGGATTGGTGTTCAGGTATTCCGCCAAAGGTGTAAATATATAGTATGCCGTCAATGATCCGATCATGAAAAATTCGCCATGGGCAAACATGGGAATGTTCATAACACCGAATATCAGCGCCAGTCCCATGGCGACCAGTGCGAGCATACCACCTGTTACGATCGTGTTTACGATGATGTACGGTCCCCTGTCTATGCCGGCGATAAGCGCAATTATGATTGATAGGGTGACCGTTATTCCTCCGGCGGTTTTCATCCAGGAAAAAGCGGCATTGATTTTCGACTCTGCCATAACTAAAAGCCCTCCGTCATTATTCTTATACTCCCAGAAAAACTTTTCTCACATGGGCGTTATCCGCAAGATCGGAACTTAGACCCTTCATAAAGATTTTCCCGTTTTCCATCACATACCCCCTCTGGGTAACCTGCAACGCTTTCGTCACATTTTGCTCCACCAGGAGAATCGTAACGCCGGCTTCTTTCAGAATGTCGAGATTTTCAAAAACGTTTTCCGTCAACTGGGGTGCCAGTCCGAACGACGGTTCATCTACCAGAAGGAGTTTCGGATTTGCCATAAGGCCCCTTCCGATGGCCAGCATTTTACGTTCACCGCCGCTCATTGTTCCGGCTAACTGATTCCTGCGATTTTTCAGCCGGGTAAAAAGGTTGTATACGAAATCAAGCCTGTCATTCTTTAAGGCTTTGTCTTTTATCACATACGCACCCATGTACAGGTTTTCGTTCACCGTCATATTTGTAAAAAGATTCATATCCTCGGAAATATAGGATATCCCCAGACGGGCAATTTGGTTGCCGGACAGCCCGGCTATGTTTTCACCGTTGAAAATAATCTCGCCGCTCATGGGGCGGACAAGACCGGCTATGGTTTTCATTGTCGTGCTTTTGCCGGCACCGTTTGGTCCTATTACGCAGAGGTATTCGCCCTGGTCGATATTGAACGATACATCTCTTAAGATCTGCAGAAACCCGTAGCCGGCGTTGATGTTTTTTACTTCCAGCAGCATTCTATCCTCCGGATGATAAAGGCTGAAAAGGGAGTATGCTCCCTGAACGTATCATACATTTTAATGGCTCGATCCAAGGTAAGCCTCGGACACCTTGGGGTCTTTTGCCACCTCTTGTGTGGGCCCCTCGGCAATTTTTGTTCCGAACTGGATGCAAACGAGCCGGTCGCACACGCTCATGATAAGGTGCATAATGTGCTCGACCATTAAAATGGAGATGTCCCTGTCATGGATTTTTTTTATTATTTTAATGATGTCGTTCAGTTCACCCTCGGTAAGACCGGCGGCAAGTTCATCAAGAAACAGCAGTTTCGGAGAACTTGCCAGGGCCCTTGCAAGGTCGAGCCGTTTTAGCTGTACGGTATTGAGGTTTTCCGAAATAACGGTTTCAGCCAGAGGGAATTCCACAAATTCCAGCAACTCCCTGCAGTGACCGATAATGTCGGACGGTTTTTTTCTATTGCCGAAGGTGGCCGCTGTTTTGACATTTTCAAGAACCGACATTTTCGGAAAGGGTTGCGGGATCTGGAAAGTTCTCGAAAGCCCCCTCCGGCACATTTTTTCCGGCGGCAGGCCGGCTGTCTCCTCACCGAACATACGCACTGTTCCGGATGTCGGGGGATTCAGTCCCGCTATGGCGTTGAGAAGAGTTGTCTTCCCGGCCCCGTTGGGTCCGATCAATCCGACGATCTCGCCCTGTTTAACCCGCATTGAGACGGCGTTGACCGCCACCAGCCCTCCGAACCGTTTTGTCACTTCGTTGGTTTCTAACACTACAGTCATTGGAACCGCCTGTTTTATGATTTGGTGTTTATGTTTTCCGCAAAAAAGATGATCGTACCTCTCTTAAAGCGTTAAACAAGATTGTTAAACAGTTGGCTTATTTTTTAAAATGATTCAATGCGGGACCGGATAAAATTCCAGCCCCGCATCTTTTAAGCAGAGACAGGGTATTTATTTGGCTGAAAAGTCCGCCGTCTTCCAGTCATCGGGATAGACGATATTGCTCTCTCCGTTCATGTACTGAAGAACGGGAAAGAAATAGCCATCCGCGGCAATGATGGGATCGGGAACGGTTTTCGCGGTATATTTGTACTCATTCATGATCAGAGCACCATCCGCTTTGCCGTAGGTCAATTTACCGGTGTTAAGTTCGCTCAATACGACCTCATGGATACTATCCTTGTCAAGTTTTCCATGTTTTTCAAGGGTCCTTTTGGCGAGTTTGATAAAAAAATTGGCATAATCATATGACAGGCCCGATGCCGAAGGGCTCGGGTTGTATCCGAATTTGGCCTTTATCTCTTTTGCCCACTCCTGAGCAGCTTTTGTGGTAAGCCGGGGGATCATGTCGAGCACATGGTTTGAAGCGTTCCCGGTCATCTTGTACCAGTCGGCATTCCAGCCGAGACCGTCTGCAATGACTACGGATTGAAGTCCAATCTCATCGGCCTGTTTGATAAAGGCCGAGATGGAAGGTGCGGATGTGGATGTTCCGGCCAGAACGGCAGCGCCGCCTTTTTTGAACTTGCTCAGGAGAGGATAAAAATCGGTCTGGGTGAAGGGGAAGTAATCTTCGGAAAGAACTTTCCATCCGGTAGCCTCGAAGCCCAGATCCATTACCGCCGCTGCAACCGAACTGTGCCAGTTCAGCATGGCGACCTGGACGCCTTTAGATTCCACAGCCTCGGCATAGGCGCTTGTGGCCTTTGCCGGGTCTGACTGGGAGTCGATCCATACAAGTTCTATTTTGTAATTACCAATTTTGTAATCAATATTTTCCATGGCCATTTTGACGGACCCCTTGAATTCAGCGCCGGTTTTAGCCGATGGACCGGTGAAGGGACCCATTACGCCGAGTTTAAAAGTTGTCGCGGCGAGCGCACCCGTGGAAAAGATAAGCATCAGTGAAACCGCAATGATTACACATACATTAAATCTTTTTGCCTGCATGATTTCCTCCTTTTTTAGGTTAGCTTATAATGACGATACATTATTTTAAAAAAATAGCATATCACAAAATATGGAAGACTCAAAGCAATAAATAAGTCGGGAAGAATAAATATAATTTAGCAATTTAGATTAAATGTTTCCTTCTGCAGATTAAACAGAATATCGTTTTCCAGATATGCCTGTTCCAATTTTTCATGATGGGCTTTAAGCCGATTGTTATCGCGGCTCGCCAGTTCCATAACCAGATAATTAATAATACAGGAGATGGTCGTCGGATTGCCGATAAAAGGGATATTCCTGGTCGGTGCAATCAGCGACAGGTGGGAGAACTGTGTCAGGGGGCAAAGAGAACCGTCCGCAATTAATAACAGGGGCAGGTTCAGCCGCCGAACCGTTTTCCCCAGCTTGATGAGCTCGTTAGGATAACGCGAAGTGGCGATAATAACTACAAGACTATCAGGCGGCGCTATGGTCAACCAGTCGATTGAGGTACTGTCGCTCCCCTTGATAATATGGACGTTCGAGCGCACTTTGGTCAGGGACCAGCCCAGATAATAGGCAAAAGTGTAGGAAAGGCGTGATCCGATAACATAGACGGAAGCGCTTTCCTCGAGATAGGTTACCGCGTTGTTCAAAACATCCCTGTCACCAGTTTCATAAAAACTTTTCAGATTTTCCATTTCCTCGAATATGACCCGGCCAAGCCGGTCCATGGCCGGTTCCTTAATGCCCGACAGGTCTGTCCGATCCAGCAGGGTCAGTTCCGTATCCACAAAATCCCTCAGTGCCTGCTGAAAAGAGCCATAACCCTGATAGCCGAGCCTGTTCACAAAACGAACAACAGTGGCTTCGCTGACCTGGCAGGTTTTGGCCAGATTCCTGGTGGTCATAAAAACGGCTTTGCGGGGGTTCTTCAAAACAAAATCAGCAAGCACCCGGCCTTTGGGCGTTAGAAAAGGGCGCTGCTTTGCAATACTTTGCAGGGTGGGATGGAACTGTTGATCAATCATCATATTTCCTTTTTAGATTTTTTCACATCACTTTTGTATAAAATGAAACATTTTTATGCAAATGAATAAAAAATTTCAGAGCAAGTTGTATAAAACATGAATTATGATCATCACGCATTCTTGACAAACTCCGGCCAGATAAAATCCAAACCTGTGCCGAACCCTTAGATAACAGGGAAATATCAATAATACAAGCCCAAAATTGAATCCGTGCCTTTCTCGTTATTATTCCAGGTTATATTAATCTAATCAATTTTTTATTGACATCTGTTGTTTCATTGGCATAGGGTGTGGCTTTTTGCGGCGGCAATCATCGTTAAACAAAAGGATGTTCAGGTTTCAACCCGAAAATTAAAAGAGGACCTGCAATGAATAAGACATATGATGCTATTATTATCGGAGCGGGGGTGATTGGCTGCCCCATCGCCTATGAGTTGGCCAAAATGGGTTACAAAACTCTTAATGTCGACAAACTGGCCGATGCGGGAGAAGGCTCCACGGCCGGTTCCTGTGCCATAGTGCGCGCCCACTATTCCACCGAGGATGGCGTGGCCATGGCCTATGAGGGCTTTCAGTACTGGCTGAAATGGGAAGAATACCTCGATCACGTTGAAGATGAAAAAGGACTTGCCAGGTACATGAACACCGGTTCTATTCTGCTCAAATCCCAGGGGCATGACTGGCGCAAGGTGCAAAGCAACTATGATGCGGTGGGAGTCAAATACGAAGAGTGGAGCATTGAGAAAGTCAAGGAGGTCGCTGCTGTCTATGAACTGGATGAATTCTGGCCTGTCAGGCGGCCGGAAGATCCGCACTTTTTTGATGAACCCGTCAAAAAACTGGAAGGCGCGCTGTTTTGTCCCGAAGGCGGCTACATGAGTGATCCCGCTCTTTCCGCTCATAACATCATGCGGGCGGCCGAGGCCAAAGGATCTGAATTCCTGTTTAAAGCTGAAGTCGTCGATATCCGGAGCAAGGACGGACAGGCGGTGGGCATAACCCTTAAAGACGGCACACAGATTGATGCACCGGTGATCGTCAATGTGGGCGGGCCACACTCATACAAAATCAATCAGATGGCTGAAGGGGTTTATGAGGGCTGTAATATCAAAACAAAGGCCCTGCGTCATGAGGTAATGCATTGCCCATCTCCTGAAGGGTACGATTATTATAACGACGGATATCATACATCTGATGGGGATCTCGGATGTTACTACCGCCCGGAAGTCGGCAACATGTTTCTGATTGGCAGCGAAGACCCTGAATGTGACCCCCAGGAGTGGGTTGATCCCGATGAATTTTATGCCGGCAAAGGTGGTTCGGGGCGTGATAATCAACTGACCGATGCGCAGTGGAAAGCCCAGTGTTACCGCCTGGCCAGAAGGGTTCCAACCCTGCAGATTCCAAATCAGCCCAGAGGAGTATGCGATCTTTACGACTGTTCGGACGACTGGATTCCGATATATGACAAATCGGATATGAAAGGCTTTTACATGGCCATCGGCTCAAGTGGCAACCAGTATAAAAATGCTCCTATAGCCGGCCTGATGATGGCTCAACTGATTGATGCCTGTGAAAAAGGCATGGATCACGACAAAGAGCCCCTTCAGTTCAAACTGCCGTACACCGGACGTATAATCGATGTGGGTTTTTTTTCACGCAAGCGCGAGATCAATTACAACAGCAGTTTTTCCGTCAACGGATAGCTTTGTCAGCGAAACAAGCGTATTGACCGTAAATGGAGAAGCTTTACATGCGGATCTATGTTTGTGTAAAACATGTACCGGACTCGGCAGCCAGGATAACAATCAAAGATGACAACCGGATTGATGAAACGGTTACCTTTCTGCCGAATCCCTGCGATGAGAATGCCATCGAAGAAGCAGTCAGACTCAAAGAGCGGGTTAATGAGTCTGAAGTGATTGCCGTGACCCTTGGAGGACAAAGCGCTATTAACACATTACGTTCAGCCTTGTCCATGGGAGCGGACCGGGCAATCCTGATAAAAACGGATGACCGTCCCGACAGCATCATTACGGGCAGAGCGTTGCAGAAGGCCATCGAAATAGATGGAAAAGCCGACATCGTTTTTACCGGCAAGGAATCCATCGACAGTGAAGGGATGCAGACCATGTTCCGCCTGGCGGCCGCACTGCATGTGCCTGTCGCAAATAATTTATCCGCGTTTTCACTGGATCGACGAAAAGTTACCGCGGAATACGAAACCGATGCCGGCACCACGGCGGTCGTTGTTATGGACCTTCCCTGTGTGGTCGGTGTCGGCAAAAGTTTGAACAAACCCAGATATCCTACTTTGCCCGATATTATCAAATCCAGAAAAAAGATAATCAAACAGATCAGTCTGAGCGATTTGAATATAAAAGTGCCTGGCGCAAAAATGGAAGTCCTTGCATTGCGACCTTCCGTTGAAAATCGCCGCGCAAGGGAAATTACGGGAACGCCGGAAGAGATCGTAGAGCAGATTGTTAAAGTATTGCAGGAAGAGGCTAAAGTCGTTTAAACACGGCTGCAAAAGACGTAAACGCTTACCCTGAAGAGCACCGCATGGAAAAGATCGGCATTCTGATTGAAACAAATAACGGTGAAATCAAAGCCGCCAATTTCGGTGTCATAACGGCAGCCCGAAAAAATGGTAATGAACTTTACGCTTTTGTTCTTGATTGTACCGGCAACGACTGCGAAAAACAACTGCAAGAATACGGGATAAAGGCGGTCATTACAATCACATCACCCCGGGGCGCCATAAAATGGCACCCGGTTTTGTGGGCCGGAGCGATCGAATCGGCGATGAAACACTTTGGTATCAATACCCTTTTCGGACTCACCAGCGCGAAGGGTAAGGATCTGCTGCCCAGAATTGCCGCCGATCTTGACGCGCCTCTTGTCATGGACTGCATTAAGGTCAATCCGGCTGAACATACCGCGGAAAAGCCCCAATTTTCAGGGAAAACAATCGCCACCATCAAAGTCAAGGGCAGTCATTATCTTTTCGGTATCAGGCCAAACGCCATTGAAGCCGTACCGGCACCCTGTAAAGCCGAAACGATCGTTTTCCAGACAGAGGTTGCAAGCAAACGCATGACAGTTGAAACGCTGAGGCAAGGCCCGTCCAGAGGCGTGGAATTGTCTGAAGCCGCAATCGTCATCTCCGGCGGACGGGCCATGGCTAACACGGAAAATTTTAACCTTTTAAAACAATGTGCGGAAACGATGGGCGCGGCGGTTGGTGCCTCAAGGGCTGTCGTCGATGCCGGATGGGTTCCGCACACCATGCAGGTCGGTCAAACCGGTACAACGGTCAGCCCCAAAGTTTACATTGCATGCGGCATTTCAGGATCCGTGCAACATTTTGCCGGCATGAAAACCTCCGATTTTATTATTGCCGTCAATACGGATCCGGAGGCATCGATCATCACAAAATGCGACTACTACGTCATCGCCGACTTGTTTAAAATCGTGCCGTTGCTGACCAGCAGGCTCAAAGATGCCCTTGGACGGTCATAGGCGCTTTCCCTTGCTTCCTGACCTGGGGTATCATCTGTTTCAGTCCCGTTGTTACCAGTCTTAAATGATTATACATCTGCCTGGACGCCTCTTCGCCGTCCCCGTTTTTTATACACGCAACGATCTTTTCCGCCGTAAAGACAGCCGTTTCGGTTTGAAACAATGATCGGCTTTTAAAATTTCCATAGGAGTTGTGTATTTTCTTTACGATGCCTTTCATCATCTCCAGTATCGTTGCGTTGCCGGTCGCCTGTGCCAGGGCGATATGAAAGTCACAGTCGTGCGGGGTAAATGCATTGAAATCAGCAACCGTTTTTTTCATTTGGGTCACTATCCCCTCAATTCGCTCTAAATCTTCCGGCTCCGCCCTGCGTGCGGCAAGTTTTACGGCATTGCATTCAAGGATTTCTCTTACTTCCACCAGGTCGATTATATTTGCCGCTACCTGGATGTCGCTGAAATCGAACGTAGCGGATTCGCCGCTCTTCACATCCATTTTCAAAAAAGTTCCGCTGCCCTGGATCACTTCCAGATAGCCAACTACCGCCAATGCTGAAACAGCCTCCCTGACCGTTGAGCGTCCCACTCCGAACATTTTTGCCAGTTTACGTTCCGTCGGCAATTTTTCACCGGGCTTCAACGTCCCTTCCTTGATGTTACCCAAAATTGCCTTCATTACCTGTTCAGATGCGGAGCTGCGCTGAATGTTTCTGTAATTCATGTTTTTTTTATTGACATAATTTTTTATATCTGTCAACTTATTTATCAGGTCATCAGACCAATCATAAATTACCAATCACCTGAGTAAAATATCTTATAAATCCGAAAAGAGAGCAAAACAAACGCATCTTTCGGCAATTAAACCTGCATTGCCATTGCAGCAAAACATAATTTGAAAGGAGGACAACTGATTTCGGAAGTATCGTAATAACCTATTCTTCGACCTTATTCCCCGGTAATTTAAAAAGGAGACTATCAATGAGAACGAACTATCGAACCAACTCAGGCGTACGCTTTGAAATGCTTTCCAAAGATCAACTGGAAGCATTATTCAATGGCGTACTCCATACTTTGGAGTACACCGGCCTCGATGTACACCATGAGGAAGCCCGGGACATTTTGAAAGGCATTGGTGCCTGGGTGGACGGCATTCGCGTCCGTATACCGGCTTATCTGGTAAAACGCTCGTTAGATACGGCGCCGCGCAGTTTTACTCTTTTTGCACGGGACGGCAACTCCAAACATGATATCCATATCGGCCCGGGCCGCGGGCACTTCGGACCCGGCCCCACACCACCCAATTTCATCGATGTGGATACCCTTGAACGAAGACCTTATGTAAAAAATGACGCCCG
>NBLJ01000147.1 GCA_002084545.1 Desulfobacteraceae bacterium 4572_123
TCATCTTCGATAATAAGAATAGTGCCCGATCCTTTCACCGGCGCAGGCTTTGGTACGACATGTTTTTTTACAATATTTTCAACGGCTGGAAGGTATATCTTCACGGTGGTTCCTTTGTCCGGCTCGGATTCAATAAAAATCCAGCCTTCATGATTTTTAATAATACCGTAAACGGCCGCCATGCCGAGACCCCGCCCAAGAAACCGGGTTGTAAAAAAGGGTTCGAATATCCGTTTTCGGGTCATCTCATCCATGCCTTTACCGTTATCGCCGACTGACAGTTTCATGTAATTTCCAGGCTTTAAACCCGGGAAACCTTCGGCATCCGCGCTGGTCAGCATCCCGGATTTGCCGGTGATCCGAATTTGTCCATTATCCCTGCCCTCCATGGCTTCGGATGCGTTGGACAGTAAAGCCATAAGTACCATTTGCATCTGGGCCTTATCCGCCTTGATACTGCCGCTGTCAACAGGCAGGTCCACCTCTACCTTCACGGCCGGGTCAACCGCATGTTTAATCAAAGGCAATGTCCGACTGACAAAATCATGCACGGAAATGGTATCCGGTTGATATTTTCCGCCTTTGGCATAGGCTACAAGCTGACTGGTAAGATCCGCCATCCGCAGGGCCGCCTTTTTCATCCGCCCGGTATGCCGAAGCAGGTTTTCTTCACCGGGATAGATCATCTCAAGCAGATCAACGTTTCCGGTAATTCCCGACAGAACATTATTGAACTGGTGGGCGATACCACCGGCAAGGCATGAAATCGCCTCTGCTTTTCGGGCCTGCTCCAGCCGGTTCTGTAATTGCTTCCGCTGAGTCAGATCAACATCCAGGCAATAAAATTCAGGCACTTTTCTATTGTTTTTCAGTACCACATAACTGGTGAGTACCGATACCGGTGACCCGTCATTTCTCATCACCATCAACTCTTCTGAAGGTGCGGCAATTCCTGTTTCAACGGCACGCCTTATTGTATTGAGCACATGTTCATGCAATTCGGGAGGAACAATCAGGTCGATAATATTATTGCCGACAGCCTCTTCCCTGGTATATCCATACAGATCTTCGCTTGCCCGGTTCCAGTAACAGATGGTCCCATCCGGGCTGTAGCCCTGTATAGCCGCCGGTACATTTTCAAACAGCGCCCTGAAACGCGCCTCACTCTCTTTCAGTGCCTCTTCCGCCTGCTTTCGTTCAGAGATCTCTTTTTTAAGCTTTTTATTAAAAATAAAAAGTAGCGCTGCAATCAGACCGATCAACAGGCTCACAACGACCAGGATGTAAAATGCCCATTTCATCCACCTGTAACCGGCAGCAGGATCAGGATCATACAAAAACCCTTTCATGGAATAGTCCGGCTCAAGCATGCCCAGTTCAACATATGTGTCGGCAATATGCCGCCATCGTCCCGGATTCATATGTCCGATCCGGACCAGATCCGGCAGCATGCATTTTTGGATGGCATCGGCTTCGAACCGAAGATGGGCTCTTTCTTTTTTCACGCCGTACCGGGCCAGAATAATATCAATCATCTCCTCATGATGGGCCATGGCATATTCCCAGCCGCGCAGGGATGCCTTTAAAAAACGGTTGACCCGTTCGGGGTGTTTTTCAACCTCCCGGTCTGTTGTGAAAAGACAGTCACCGTAAAAATCAACCCCGTAAGATAGCGGTTTAATAATACCCGGCGTTATTCCGATGCTTTCAAGATACCAGGGTTCATTGGTCAGGTAGGCACTGAAGGCATCGGTTCTTCCGTCAATGAGATCATTCAGGTCAAAGGATTGATCCAGCCTTTTGATTGAATTCATACCGATGTTTTCATTTTTTAAAACGGCAAGGATATCGGCATCTTTTTTTCCAGGCAGCATCATGACCCGCTTTCCGATAAGATCGTGCGGAGTTTCTATGCCTGAATCTTTACGGGTCACAAGGATAGATGGGGAATGCTGAAAGATGGGGGCCAGAACAACAAAAGGGTCTCCCTCGGCCCGATGCAGGATCAGTTCCGACCCGGCAACTCCATACTGGGCCTGTCCGGATAAAAGTGATTCACGGGCAAACACTCCCCGGCGGCATTCGCGTATGGTTACCTCAAGGCCCTCTTCCCTGTAATAGCCCTTGGCAAGGGCCGCGTAGTATCCTGCAAACTGAAACTGATGTTTCCATGCCAGTTGCAGAGTAACCTTGTCGGGCATGCCGCCGGCTTCCGCCCGCAAATCGGGGGGTATCATAAAAAGCAATATTGCCAGTGATAACAGGATTTTCAAAAATAAGGTTCTTAAATCTTTAAATAGCATCAATTTTGATCTCACCCGAAAAAATAATGTTTAAATGACCCGCCCGCGGGCTTTCAATTACTTATTCTGATCTGGTATTACAATCGGTGTCCTGCTTTTGATTATGCCTGCTCAGGATAGCAAATAACCTGTCTCCTTCTTTAAACTTTTTATATCAATGGGCTTTGGAAGGAAAAGGTCCGCTCCGGAGCTTAATATCCGCCGCCTGTTTTCTTCCGTGTAAAAACCCGATATGGCAATAATTTTTATATTCGCGGTATCCGGATCTTTCTTTAAACGCTCGCAGATCTCAAATCCATCCATTTCCGGCATAAACAGGTCGAAAATAATAAGATTCGGCTTAAATTTCATTACCCTCAGTCCGGCCTCGAATCCATCTGATGCATATTCCGATTCATAGCCATCGCCGGTGAGCGCATCTTGTAAAAGTGATCTGATATTCCGATCGTCATCGACTATGAGAATCCGCTTCTTATCCGCATTTCCGCGAATCCGGTTGTCCATCTTTTTTCGCCTGATAAAATCGAAAAAATCCGCACGATAGATCCGGTGATGCCCTCCGGCGGTAGCCGCTGATTTGAGTGTACCGGACTTGACCCACCGCCAGATCGAAGTTCTGGACACACCGCACAGTTCCGCAGCCTGATTAACCGTGAGTATTTCATTTTCTGTTTTCATAATTGAATTTTAACGCCAAAAAATTTAGTTAACGAAAGTTTCGTTTGCAACAAATGCAACATTATATTAGCGGGAGGATTGTTGTCAATAAAAAATATTCACGGCTCTATTTTGAAATTTTAGTCATTGTGATTTGTTTGTGATTTGTTTATTATCAGTAACTGCTCAGGTAAACAGGTTAAATACTGAAGACTTGCTTTAAAAGCGCCGATGGTTATATTATTCTAATATCTTTCATAGTGATTGAAAAATAATTTATACGAATAAGCCCTAAATACAAGGAGAAATACAAGAAATGCCGATCTACGAGTACTACTGCAATGACTGTGGTAAAAACTTTGAATGTCTGATCATTGGAAATGACACCCCGAAATGCTCCAACTGCAGCAGTGAAAATGCTGCCCGGTTGATGTCGGCCTGCGGATTTTTCAGCAAAAGCGGAACCGGTGAAACGGTCGGTACATCGGCAGGCGCGTCAAGTTGTTCCGGGTGTTCGGCCACCAGTTGCGCCGGGTGCGGAAACTGATGAAATCAACGATAAAAATAGGCACCAGAGGAAGCAACCTGGCTCTTTGGCAGGCCGCATGGGTCAAATCGGCCATAGAAAAGAAATATCCTGAAATAGCCGTCGATATCGTGGTAATAACAACCAGGGGCGATAAAATCCTGGATGTTCCGCTGGCTAAAGTCGGCGGCAAGGGCCTGTTTGTTAAAGAGATAGAAGAGGCCCTGTTAAGAGAGGATATCGATATTGCCGTGCACAGCATGAAAGATATGCCCGCGGACCTGCCGGATGGACTGTGCATCGGCCCCATACCTGAACGCGAAGTATCCAGTGATGTCCTGATCTCAGGTAATGGCGGACGGCTTGCCGACCTGAAATCCGGCCGGAGCATCGGCACCAGCAGTCTGCGGAGATCGGCCCAGTTGCTGCACGCCCGGCCCGATCTTAAAATTGTTCCTTTGCGCGGCAACCTGCAAACACGCCTGAAAAAACTGGATAAGGGGCAAATGGATGCCATTGTCCTGGCCGCCGCCGGTATCAAGCGCATGAAACTGGAACATCGTATAACCGAATATCTGGAGCCCTCAATTATGCTGCCCGCAGTCGGCCAGGGCGCTCTTTGTATCGAGGTTCGAAAAAACGACCCGGAAACATATCGGGCATTAAATCATCTGGAGCATGGTCCCACCCGGACGGCGATTTTAGGCGAACGTGCTTTTTTAAACAGACTTGAAGGCGGATGTCAGGTACCCATTGCCGCGCTGGGCCGGATCCTGCGGGATCAAATCACCATATCCGGTCTTGTGGCCGACATTGACGGTCAAACCATATTCAAAGAAACACTTTCCGGGCCTGCAAACGCATCCGAAGCCATCGGCACGGATCTGGCGGATCGTCTTGCGGCCCGGGGCGCACGTGATATTTTAAATAAACTCAAAGAAGCTGCACAGGAATAAAATGACGGGAATAGTTTATCTGGTAGGCGCCGGCCCCGGAGACCCGGGGCTGATAACGGTAAAGGGCCTGGAGTGCATTAAAAAGGCGGATGTCGTAATTTATGACTATCTGGCCGCGCCGGCCCATCTGGCCCATGTACGTAAAAATGCCGAATCAATCTATGTAGGAAAAAAGGGCGGCGACCATACCCTCTCCCAGGACGGTATCAACGCGCTGATTGTTGAAAAGGCAACAACAGGTGCCGCCGTCACCCGGCTCAAGGGCGGCGATCCTTTTATTTTCGGACGCGGCGGAGAAGAGGCGGAAGTCCTTATCGAGGCGGGAATCCCTTTTGAAATCGTTCCCGGTGTCACATCCGCCATCGCCGCACCGGCATATGCGGGAATCCCGTTGACCCACCGGAACTTTACGTCCACCCTGGCCTTTATCACCGGCCATGAAAATCCGGAAAAATCCACATCAAATATCGACTGGGCCTCCCTGCCAGGCATCGGCACCCTGGTGTTTTTAATGGGCGTAAAAAACCTGGCTCATATTGTCGAGCGGCTCATGCATTACGGCATGGCGCCGGAAAAACCCGCGGCCCTGGTTCGCTGGGGAACCACCCCATCCCAGGTGACAGTGAGCGGCACCCTGGCCGACATTGTGGACAAAACGGCAAAGGCGGGCCTGAAGGCACCGGCCGTTATCGTGGTGGGCGATGTGGTCAAACTCCGGGAGAGCATGCAGTGGTTTGAGAGCCGGCCCCTGTACGGCAAAACCATTGTTGTCACCCGTGCACGGGAACAGGCCAGCGGCCTTGTAAGGCAACTGACCGATCTTGGGGCCGAATGTATCGAATGCCCCGCCATTAAAATCCGCAGACCTGCGGACCTGTCATACCTTGACCGGGCCATTGCGCATCTGAATGAGTATCAATGGGTTATTTTTACCAGTGTCAACGGCGTAAAATTCTTTTTTGAAAGACTGTTTGAAAATGGTCTGGATGTGCGGGCCCTGCACAGCCTCAAAACCGCTTCCATCGGGCCTGCCACAGCAGCAAAACTGCTTGAATACGGGATCAATAGCGATATCGTACCGGAAAGCTACCGGGCCGAATCAGTGGTGGCTGCATTTAAAGACAAAGATGTCGCCGGAGACAATATTCTGCTGCCCCGCGCGGCCGAAGCCCGGCCTGTCCTTCCGGTTGAGCTCACCAAAATGGGTGCCAGGGTGGATGAAATTGCCGTATACAACACCTTGCAATCGGAAGCTGATACCGATACCCTGATCGAGAGCCTGGCACAAAAACGCATCGATCTTGTCACCTTTACCAGTTCATCGACGGTCAGGAATTTCAAGACTCTTCTGCCGGATGATGCCGCAAAACTGCTGAAGGGAGTCACAATCGCCAGTATCGGTCCGATTACATCAAATACAGCCCGGGAAGAGGGGTTTGACGTTCATGTCACCGCGGAGACTTATACCATACCCGGTCTTTGCGGGGCCATTGTAAAACATTTTCAAAAAAAATAGACCCTGACTCCCCGAACCCTTGAATCTTTGAATCCGCCTGGCCACTTTCGGAGTGGATGAATGCTCAACGGACGATTACAACAATCCAATCGGCATCATTCGGGGCACTTCCAACCGGAAACCCCCTATTTTTTTAGTGGCCCACATGGATACGGTTTTTGACAGTGACATCGATCACAACTATACGGTCAAAAAAGATACCATCCTGGGTGCCGGCATCCTGGATAATTCCGTGAGTATCGGTCTCCTTCTGTCGCTTCCGGCCATTTTAAACGCCCTTGAACTTCGTTTTGAATCGGATATCGTGCTGGCCGGTGTCATCCAGTCCATCGGCCGAGGCAACCTGCGCGGCATCCGCCATCTTTTAAAAACCTGGATCACGCCCATAAGGGGCGCGGTATGTATCGAAGGGGTGGAGCTGGGACGGCTGGATTATTATTCCAGCGGTATGGTACGCGGTGAAATCGACTGCCGGATCCCCATCACTGGGATCAAGTCGGATTTTTCCCGGCCCAACGCGATTTTAATGCTCAATGAAGCCATTAATCAGATCCTTAAACTGCGATTACCTCAAAAACCTAAAGTAAACATCGTTTTCGGTAAAATTTCAGGCGGTTTCAAGCACGGCAAAGACGCGTATGATGCCAGCCTGGGCTTTGAAATTCAAAGCGATTCCGATCAAATGGTAAAACTGCTTTTCAGGGACATCAAAGATATCGTCGATGGGCTGAATCATGAAAACGACATCGATATGAGTATCAAAACCATCAGTAATACCAGTGCATCCCGGTTGAAATTCAATCATCCCCTGGTTAAAAGCGCGGCTGCAATCATAAAAAAACTCGATCTTGAACCGATCAGCCAACACTCCGAATCCGAGCTTTCTATTTTTCTTTCCCGAAAGATACCGGCAATCACCCTTGGTGTAACCCGGGGACGAAACTATCATTCAAGAAACTCGGAAATGATGATCAAACCCATGTTTAAAGGCATTGCCCAGATTATCGGGGTTTTAATGGCCATAGACAACGGAGTTTGCGATGAGTAAAAACTGGCTCACACAAAACACCTTTCACTATTCCGCTTTTCAGGATATCGAACGTCTGGTTAATATAAAAGAAAAAAGGGACCTTACGATCTCTCTTTGTCTGCCCACACTCAACGAAGAAAAAACCATCGGCAAGGAGATCCTGATCATGAGATCGGAACTTATGCAGCGGGCTCCCCTGATCGATGAAATAGTGGTCGTCGATTCCGGGTCCAGTGACCGAACCCTGGAAATTGCCCGCAACTATGGAGCCAAAACCTATGAGTCGATCAATATTTTTCCTGATCTTGAAAGCTATATGGGCAAAGGCGAAAACCTCTGGAAGGCGCTTTATATTACAAATGGCGATATCATTGTTTACCTGGACGCCGATATTAAAAATATTCATCACCGATTTGCATACGGCCTGATCGGCCCCCTGCTGATGGATCGACGGATAAAATTCACCAAGGCCTTTTATGACCGCCCCATCAGTACCGGCAAAACGATGCGGCCCACCGGCGGAGGCCGGGTAACGGAATTGGTTATCAGGCCCCTTTTTTCACTATTTTTTCCTGAGCTGGCCCAGATCATTCAACCCCTTTCCGGCGAATATGCAGGGTTTCGTGACCTTTTCCAGCAAATTTCCTTTCCTATCGGTTATGGGGTGGAAACCAGCATGATTTTGGATATATATGATAAATGGGGTCTTGATGTCATTGCCCAGGTGGACCTGGAAAAACGTATTCACCGCAATCAGAGCACCAAGGCACTGGGCAAAATGGCATTTGTGATTTTAAAAACATTTTGCAACCGCCTTGAACAACTCGATATGGTTGATATCAAGCGCAATTTATACAATGAAATGATACAGTACAATATGGTCAAAGACAGTTATCAACCCGATATTTGCAAAATTCAGGCTATGGAAAGGCCGCCGATTATTGAAATCCCAGCATATCGGGAAAGATTCAGCGATGCGGACTCAGGAAAACAGGAAAAGTGAAAAATTGTGCTAATTGCTAATTGCTGAAAGCTAACTGCTGATCGCTCAATTTAGTTAAATAAAATCGATAAAATACATTGTAATTTACGAATTACAATCGAGAGAATAAGAATTTCTTATGAAACAACTGCATTCATTCGACAATCAGCTCTTTTTACCGGATATGGAACTTGTTGACACCTACAGACGGCACCTGAACTATCTGCGTGTATCTGTTACCGACCGGTGCAACCTGCAGTGCATTTACTGTATCCCCCAGGGCAAAATCAAAAATCTGCCTCACGCGGAGGTGCTGCGCTACGAAGAGATTCTGCGAATTGTACGCATCGGCGTTCATCTCGGCATTTCAAAGGTGCGGATAACCGGCGGAGAGCCCCTGGTTCGAAAAGGTATCTATGGCTTTTTAGGAAAATTAAATTCCATAAAAGGACTGAAGGATGTTTCCCTGACAACCAACGGTGTTCTGCTGAAAAACAACCTGGATAAAATCAAGACGGCAGGTATCAAGCGGCTTAATATCAGCCTGGACACATTGAACCCGGCTAAATTCAAGCGTATTACCCGACACGCTCATTTCTCCGATGTCTGGGACGGCATTATGAAGGCCCATGAAATGGGATTTGCCCCGATCAAGCTTAATATTGTCATCTTAAGGGGAATCAATGACAATGAGATCCTTGATCTGGCCCGGCTTTCCCTGGACTATCCGTTTCATGTCCGGTTTATCGAATATATGCCTATTGGAGATGCGGGGATCATCGATGGTCAGACAATATTAACTCCGGAAATAAAAAACCGCCTGCACCAGCTGGGAGAATTGACCGTTGTTCAAAACAAGGTTACCGACGGTCCGGCTCTGCGGTTCAAATTTCCAGATGCACCCGGCGAAGTCGGCTTTATCAGTGCTATCAGCCACCATTTCTGCCATACATGCAACCGGTTGCGGTTAACGGCCAGCGGCCAGCTCAGGCCCTGTCTGCTTGCAGACACACAGTTTGATTTAAAGGAGCCCCTGCGACAGGGCTATCTTGACCGGGATCTGGCCGAAATCTTCTTTAAAGCCGCAGGCTTCAAACAACGGGAACACCATCTGGCCGGCAACCGGCCATCAAAAGTTGCAGGGCAGATGTCCGCCATCGGCGGCTGAATTTTGCCAAAAAAAATGCCTGGGCAAGAGAATCGAGTCTGTAATAAACAGCGCAACATCAGGAGGCCCAGGCTTTAATTTTGCTTAAACCACATGAAAGGGTAGTCAGTATCGTAGCAATAAGGAGCCCTCACGCAACAGATATCGCAGTAGTTTAAGCTTTTGAAGAAGGACAGTTATCAGACACAAATCAAATAATCAAGTTTTTTTTACATATTTTAAAAAATTAATCTTTTTTAGTTCAAATAGTTACAGTTTTTCCGTTTTTATTTACTGCATCAATCTCGGCAAAAGCGTGACGATTTCAGGAAACAGCATCAGGATCAGCACGCAAATCAAGTACGCCGGCAGAAAAAAAGACACCCCCTTGAACACATCTTTAAGAGGGATATCCCCGGCCATGCCGCCCACCACATAGGTGGTCGCACCCACGGGCGGCGTGACCGCTCCCAGGGTAGTGATCACTGTAATGGTCACGGCAAACCAGAGTGGATCATACCCCAGCTCAAGTGCCACGGGGAAAAAGATGGGAATCGTAATCAGCAAAAGGGCCAGCGCATCCATGACCGCGCCGCCTACAATATAGATGGCAAATATGATAGCCATGATCACCATGTCCGAAACCGGAAGTCCCACAACCCACTGGGCAATATCAAAAGGGATCCGGGTCACGGCAAGAAAGCGCCCGAATATCATGGCGCCGGCAATAATCGTGATCACCATACAGGAGACCCGCAGTGTATCCGACACCGAGGCCAGAAACCCTTTCCAGCTGAGCCGCCCCTGAAGTACGCTGATCACAACAGCAAAGAACGAGCCGGCGGCACCGGCTTCCGTCGGCGTGAAATAGCCGAAATAGAGGCCCAGCATAACCAGCAAAAACAGACAGATCATTTCAAATGCACCGGTCAGGGCCTTTAATTTTTCAACAATGCCTGATTTCGGCCCCGCCGGTCCCCATTGAGGCTGAAAACGACAAATCACATACACCGAAAACATCAGCAGGGCGGCCAGGATGACGCCGGCCCCGATACCGCCATAAAAAAGCCTGGCAATGGACTGCTCGGTGGAAAGGCCTATTACAATCAGTACAACACTGGGGGGAATCACGACCCCTAAAGTCGAACCACAGGCAATGGCGCCGGTGCTGAGTTTGGGGTCATAGCCGTATTTTTTCATCTCGGGCAGGGCCACGGTTGTCATTGTAGCCGCTGTGGCGGCGTTGGAACCGCAGATAGCTGAAAAGGCCGCACAGGCCATGACCGTGGCCATGGCAATACCGCCACGGATATGCCCAACCCATTTATACGCAGCCCTGTACAGTTTCTCGTTGACCCCGGAGTAAAATGCAATCTGCCCCATAAAAATAAAAAGCGGAATAACGGTCAATCCATACTTGGAAAAAGTGTCCCACAGGACAGAACCCGCCATATTCAACCCGGCCTTGACCGAAACGACATGACAAAATCCGCAGAACCCAACAATGGCCATGGCAAACCCCACGGGCGTACCCAGAAAAAACAGGACCAGAAGCAAAACAATAATCCCGGTAACGCCTACGACTGCAAGGCTCACGTTACGCCTCCCTTTCAGGCAAAATTGTTCTGATCAAATCCGTTAGAAAAACAAGGGCCAGGGCACCGCATCCCAGGGCCACGCAAAATGTAAAGGGATAATATATAATCCCCAGCGTTTCAGTGACTTCACCGAAGTTTTTCAGAATACCGGCTTTTCTGGCGATCTGCCATGCCGCCATCATAAAAAAAAGCATCCCGGCAAGGCTGTTTGTAAAATTTAAAGCCCGCCTGGCTCTGTCTGAAAATCTGTTCATCAAAATATCCACCGCAATATGTCCCCGTTTAATCTGGGTATACCCGAGGGCAAATGCGGCGGTTACCGCACCAAAAAACCCCATGAGCTCAAAAGTGCCGCGTACCGGCATTCCGAATATGCGGCAGGCAATATTGGTGCAGGTCAGCACCACCATGCCCACCAGAAAAATTCCCCCGCAGAACATAAGCGTTTTGTTTGCATACAGGCTGATTAGATCTAATAATTTCATTTTACTTCGCATACTTATCGGCCAGGTCCTTCACATGTTTTATAATGGCATCCGCGGGCAGCCCCTTGGCGGCAGCTTTGTCCTTCCAGTTATCGACGATAGAAGACAACCGGCTGTCCCATTTTGCCTTTTCCGCTCCATCCAGATTGATAAATTCAACATTATGGACCTTTTTTGACCACGCAACCGATTCTTTAACATGACTGTCCATATAATTTCCGGTCCATTCGGACTGTTCGACGATAAGATCTTCGAGTACCTTTTGAACATCGGCGGGCAGAGAATTCCAGCGGTCCATATTCATGACCACGGCAAATGGGTAGATCGCAGTGTTGGTCATGGTAACATAGCGGCACAATTCAGCGAATTTAAAATCTTTTAAGGATTCCAGTGAAGAGAGCTCTCCCTGGACAACCCCTTTTTGCAGGGCTTCCGGGTATGCTGATTTGGGCATGCCCACCGGATTAGCGCCCCAGGCCTTGAGAATCTGCGCCGCGCCGCCCGAGGCTCTCAAATCGAGCCCCTTGATGTCGTCCAGATTCCGAACAGGCTTGCGGGACATGATATTGGAAGGAGCCGTGGCAAACATGGCCAGGACTTTTACCTTGGCAAATGCCCGGGGTTTAAATTTTTTATAAAGATCCAGCAATACCAAGGAACCACTGCGAGCATCGGATATACCAAGGGGCAGACCGGCGGCATTGGTGACCATAAAACGGCCCGGCTGATAGGCCATGCATAAATTGCCGATATCGGCCTGTCCCGCAATAACACCATCCATCATACCCTTGGCCCCCAGCAACGTCCCACCGGGATAGGTATTCACCACCACTTTCCCATTTGTGCGCTTTTCCACTTCGGTTTTCCATCGCTCCATCTGTACACAGGGAAACGTCGGGGCCGGCGGGAAATTGGCATAGCTCAGCTTGATGGTATCGGCAGCGGTATGCGCCGGGACCAGAACAGGAATCAGCAGGACGGCAAGTAAGAGTGACATTAGAGTAAAACTTGTTCTTCTTTTCATAATAACTCCCTCCATACATTCTTTTGTTGTTGCAGGTTGCTGCCTGGCCGCCGGATACTATATCAAGCTGTATCAAGGGCAAGACACT
>NBLJ01000033.1 GCA_002084545.1 Desulfobacteraceae bacterium 4572_123
GACCAGGCGCCCATCGGCAGAACTCCACGGTCAAATCCGGGAACCTATACCGGCATTTTTAACTATATACGGGAACTTTTTTCCAAAACACCGGAAGCCCGGATCCGCGGATACAAACCCGGACGATTCAGCTTTAATGTCAAGGGAGGCAGGTGTGAAGCCTGCAGCGGTGACGGCATCATAAAAATCGAAATGCATTTTTTACCCGATGTTTATGTGGCCTGTGATGTATGTCAGGGCAAACGCTATAATCGTGAAACGCTGGAGGTGCAGTACAAGGGAAAAAATATTGCAGACATTCTTGACCTGACCGTAAATCAATCGCTCCGGTTTTTTGACCGCATTCCCAATATCAAAACAAAACTGGAGACCATGGTGGACGTGGGGCTGGGATATATCCGCATCGGCCAGCCGGCTACTACTCTTTCCGGTGGTGAAGCTCAGAGAATCAAACTTTCCAGAGAACTTTGCAAAAGGGGAACCGGCAAAACAGTTTATATCCTTGATGAACCAACCACCGGCCTGCATACGGACGACATCAGAAAACTGCTTGGAGTCTTAAACAGGCTCGTTGATACCGGCAATACGGTTATCATTATCGAACATAATCTGGATGTAATAAAATCGGCCGACCATATCATTGACCTTGGCCCCGAGGGGGGGGATAATGGAGGATATATCATCGGCTGCGGCACACCGGAGCAAATCATTGAACTGGACAAATCTTATACCGGACAATTTTTGCGTCGGGTGTTAAAATCCTGCAAGCTTTCACCCGGACAAACCGGAACCGGATTGAATAGTGAATAGATCGGGCAAACACAAAATTTATCCCTGCGCCCATCAAACAGAAAAAGCCCGATTATTCAATCCCCGCTTTTCAGTCACAGAGGTAGCCTCATACTATTTTGGGCATAAAAAAACCGGGCAGGATTAATATTCCCTGCCCGGTTTCTTAAGATTTGTTGATATTAATTAATGTGCAAACAGGCCTGCAATGGCGGCTGCCTGGGGATGCGCATAGATTAAAATCAGCGAGATAACCAGTGCATAAATACACAGTGATTCGATCATGGCAAGACCGATCAGCAATGTAACGGTTACCTTACCTGAAGATTCGGGGTTTCTGGCAATACCCTCGACTGCGGATTTAAGGCCCATTCCCTGGCCGATACCACAACCAAAAGCTGCAATGGCGATACCGAAACCGGCGGCAGTAACACACGCTATAAAGAATTTTAATGCTTCAGCTTCCATACTCTAATCTTCCTCCTTTTGATGTAATTGATTTGCTTCTCCCATTTCCCATTAAAAACCACGAACAAACTATCTTAATTATATTATAAAGGCAATGAAATAAAAAAGGGCCGGGGCTACAAAAATATTTTCGTTAATGTGCATGCTCCATGGCACCGCTGAAATAAATTATTGAAAGTAAAAAGAAAACAAAGGCCTGTACCAGGGCTACAAAAACACCGAGTGCCATAATCGGCAAAGGAGCAAAAAATGCTCCGGCCAGCCCGAAAAGAATCGCCAGTACAATTTCATGTCCCATCATATTACCGAAAAGACGAAAGGAAAGGGACAGAATTCTGGCCACATGACCAATGATTTCGATGATGAAAATCAGAGGACTCATCCACCATACCGGTCCCAGAAAATGCTTGACGTATTTAGCGCCGTGATACTTTATCCCGATTATATGAGTAAAAACCACCACCACCAGGGCGCAGCTCAAAGTTGTGTTCAAATTAGCCGAAGGCGGTAAAAACCCTGGAATCAGCCCGATCAGATTACAGGCGGCCACATAGATAAACACGGTTCCGATGATGGGAAACACCCAGCGACCTTCTTCACCGATAACATCCACCATGAACTCTTCCATTCCTGAAATAAAAATTTCAAAAAAATTCTGTGCACCGGCAGGCACCATGCTGATACTCTTTGTGGCCACGGCTCCCAGAACAATCAGGATGATCATGACCACCCATGTATAAATTACATGAGGATAGGTATGCGCGAAATGTCCTAAACCTAATAATTCAAACAGTTTAACAAAAAAAAGATAGGGGTGTTCCATCCTTATACCGCCTCCTTGAAAATAAGTTTTTTAATTTCACATGCAGTTGCCAGGATAATACTTGCAACAACAATCGACAATCCGATAAACAAACCTATTGGGTTTACGTAATGCCCTGCTATCAATAGGAATATAACGATTCCGCTGATCAGAAAACGGATATAATACTTGGCCAGGATAACATTGTGTGAGGAAATATGCGGCGGCGTAAGCGCTTTTTTCAGGGTCCGGGAAAGAAGATGAAAATTAATGGTCACGATGACGCCTCCGAAAAAGACACCTCTTGTAACATCGGGTGCTGCCACGGCAAGGGCCGTCAGGCTTGCAAGCCCCAGCAGTATCCAGTTTGCCCGCGTTACAAATATAAGAATGCGTCCCTGAATTCCCACCAAAAAATCTTCCCGTCAGAGTTGTCGGCTTTTTTTAATTGCCAACCCGATGTTTTTAAATGCCGCCGCAATTCCAAAACCCAGAAAAATCAGGGTCAACCAGGGACTCGTATCAAATACGCGTCTGTCAAGGTACAGTCCGATCGCAAGCCCTATAAAAATTGACAAAGCAACCTGCAGTCCCAGACTGCTGAAATAAGCAAGCTCCCTTAAGGAACGTAAGGTTTCTCTTTTCATAAAAATTATCTTTGTAAGAAAAGCCTTTTTAGAAAAACTTCAGTTATCATACCCTTAAATTCAAGTCAATGTTAAATTATGCCAAAACCAGGGCAAGGGCATTTAAAAAACCGCATGCATGAAAAACAACCTGCAAGGCCGTTTTAAAGTTCTCGGCCGCCTGATTGCAGGCTCAAACAACATGCATCAAACACGGGGCCATCAAGGCAGGCATGCAAATACTGAGCATCCGAAGTTTTTTCCTTTACGGCACACCCCAGACACGCACCCATGCCGCAGGCCATAACGGTTTCAATGGAAACCTGGCAGGACGTTTCATACTTTTCGGCAATACCGGCAACACATGCAAGCATCCCCATGGGACCGCAGGCATAAATCATATCCGGACAATTTTCTTGAATCGCCGCTTCAAGGGGATTGGTCAAAAACCCTTTTTCACCGGCAGTGCCGTCATCAGTACTGACATGCAGCTTAATTCCCGTATCGACAAATTCATTCATGCACAGCAGATCGCTTTTGGACCTTCCGCCTAAAAAAAGGGTACACTCGACCGGACCGTTTTTCATTGAACGCAGCGCGGAAGCAAGAAAAAGCAAGGGAGCGGCTCCGATACCGCCGCCTGCGATATATACCCGCTGCAACCGGTCACTGATGGCAAATCCATTGCCAAGAGGGCCCAGTATGTCAATCCTGTCTCCCGGGCTGAGTTTCACCATTTGCCGCGTGCCTTTGCCGACTATCTTATAGAGAATTTCAATACATGCGGCATCATGTTTTAGGGTTATCAGCCTGTGGATGGAAAAGGGCCGGCGCAACAGAGGGTCTGTCCCGTTATCAGGATGCACCATCACAAACTGGCCTGGTTTTGCAGCTAAATAGTTCCGTGAGCAAAGCAAGGCTATTCTGCCGTAAGAGAGTCCTATTCTGGTGTTATTCAGTACTTTAGCTTTTTCCTGAAATATCGATTTCATTTTATCCTGTCCCGGCCTCAGGCTTGTTTCAGGCCGATGGCCGCTGCAAACCTCCCGGTAATTTTGGCCCTGCGATACGAGAAAAAAAGATCCGAGTTGCATCTTGTACAAATATTGGCGGTCCTGATATTTTCTTTTAAAACGCCTGCATCACAAAGCTGATCAGAGCTTGCCGCCCAGAAGTTAAAATGGTTCGATGCATCAGAATATTTCCAGAACGATTCAGGCAATTCAGACCTGTAGTTGACAAATTCAGCGCAGCATGGACCCAAAGAGGGTCCGATACCGGCTATGATATCACCGGGAGTCGTACAAAACTTCCGTTCCATGATGTTTATGGTGGCACCGATAATATTTTGAATGCTTCCGCGCCATCCGGAATGAACATTGGCCACAACCCCGCGGATCGGATCATACATCAAAACAGCCTGGCAGTCCGCCAGTTGTATCACCAGATTCAACCCGGGAATGTCGGTAATCACTGCATCTCCAGCAAGGGCCTTGTCGGTTGCTATTCCGGAAAGGCCGTTATCCCGGCCTTTAATTACCGCAACATCACAGCCATGCACCTGATTTAAAAAAACCGGTTCCCCGCCTCCGAGCAGCCGGTTAACCAGATGACGGTTGGCCATTACCCGGTCAATGTCGTCGCCTACCCCGGCGCATATATTCAGGCTTTGAAACGGCCCGTCACTGCAACCGTGATTGCGCGTAAAAATACCATGGCCGAGTTCCGAAAATCCGGAAAAATTTGAAAAGCGAAAAAATAAAACTCCGTTTTTATCTGTTAACAGCAGTTGCCGGGTCCTCGATCAGTTAATAGCCTTGTTTAATAAAATAAGATGAAGCGTACCGCTCAACAATGGTTTCAATAATCCGGGACGTGGAAATGGCGGGAACCATCTCCACCCTGACAACGCTCCCCCCGCGATTCCTGACAAAATCAGCCCCGATAATTTTTTCCATTGGCCAGTCACCGCCCTTGACCAGCACATCGGGTTTGACGATCTTGATCAGTGCCAGCGGATCTGCATCGTCAAAAACCGATATATAATCCACACAGGTCAGCGCGGCCAGTACCTCCGCCCGCCGGTCCTGGTCTACAATAGGCCTTTTTGGCCCCTTTATTTTCCGCATCGATTTATCTGAATTCAGCCCAAGCACCAGCAGGTCTCCATGGTCTTTTGCCTCCGACAGGTAGCGCACATGCCCGGCATGCAGGATATCAAAACAGCCGTTGGTAAAAACAATCCGTTTCCCGGACTGACGAAGGGGAGCCAGTTTAGCCGTAAGAGCCTTGGCATTAAAAATTTTATCTGTTTTATTGATCGGCATCGCCCAGGTTTCCTGTTTTAAATTGCCCGCGCCAGAGTCAGCACATCGACAGATTCGGCACCGCCGTGCATCAGAATCCGGGCACATTCATTCACGGTTGAACCGGTGGTAAAAACATCATCCACCAGCAGAATACGCCTGCCCCTGACAAGAAATGCGTCTGTCAGGCCAAAGGCATTTTTAATATTGGAAATCCGGCCCTTGCGGCCCAGTCCGGTCTGGGGCCTGGTCCATTTTTTTCGCACCAGTACATCAGCTTTAATATGAATACTCTCCATGCCACCCATCAGCATGGCGGCAGCATCCGGCCAATCCTTCAGCAGCAGATGGGCCTGATTAAAGCCCCGCAGCCTTAACTTTTTTTTATGCAGGGGGACCGGCATAATCAGATCAAAATAGCCTGTTTCCCAATACCGGAGAAAAGAATGAAACAACAGGCGGCTCAAGGGCCGTACCAGTTGAAGTTTTCCCTGATATTTGAAACAGTGAACCAGGGTCATCAGGGACTGGTCATAAATCCCCGCGGCTCTGGCCGCGCTGAAGTACATGGGTGCGTCCAGACATGTACCGCACATATGATCTTCCCCTTCACGGCTTTTAAATATCATACCGCATGCAGTGCAAAAGGGGGATTCCACCGGAGAAAAAGCCCTGCGGCATTCCGGGCACAACACCTGTGCCATAAGCATATCAAAATAATTACATTCTGAAAAATTCCTGCCTGCCGCCTTATTACGATCATTGAAAAGCGGCCGATTTCCGTCAAAATTGAAAAACGACCGGCAGCAGAGACATTTATCCGGAAAAACAGCGGTCTTGACACAACTGATTATGCGGGAAACAAAATTTTGCATTTTTTAATTTACCCGGTGGCCGTTTTACCCACACTCTCAATAACCCAGCCTTTGCCGGAAGGCCTCATACAAAACAATTGCCCCTGCCACTGAAGCGTTAAGGGAATTCAATTCTCCTTTCTGGGGGATGGTCATTAAAAAATCGCAGTGAGTTCTCACAAGCGGCCGAATCCCTTTTTCCTCCCCGCCGATAACAATGGCCAGGGGGCCGGTCAACTCACAGGCATACAGACTTTTTTCAGCCGATGGGCCTGTTCCGGCAATCCATATACCTTTTTCTTTTAATTCTTTAATTGTATTGACCATATTGACCACCCGTGCCAGGCGCACATGCTCCAGGGCCCCGGCCGAGGTCTTGGATGCTGCGGGGACTGGCCCGGCCGACCGGTCTTTGGGGATGACAATACCCTGAATTCCGGCACAAAATGCCGTTCGAATCAGGGCCCCCAGATTATGCGGATCGACAATACCGTCCAGCAGAAGAAAAAAAGGATCATCAACGCCATCGAGGGATCGATCAATAATTTCTGAAATGCCGGCCAGGGGATAGGTACTGACAATGGCTGCAATCCCCTGGTGTTCATCCGTGTTTGTCCGGGCCTGCAGTTGTGATCTGGACAATTCCCGGACATCTATTTTAGCCGCCGTTCCCAGTGCAAGAGTCCGTTCAAGTCTTTCAGAACGTCTGCCCTTGACAATAAAAATTTCGAAAAAACGGCGGCGGCCGGCCCGCAATGCCTCTGTCACGGGATGAATACCGTAGAGCAGTTCTGTTTTTTCAGCTACGATGTTCCTCCTTTGTTTCAAGGATTTTTCCTTATCTTTTCCGAAATTTATCGATAAGACGCTATCAGGGTAGCAAGCTCGGCAATGGCGGCATCCAGCTGATTATTGACAACCACATGCCGGTAAAGGTGCCGGAGATCCATCTCGGCACGGGCATTTTTAATCCGCCTTTCAATCACCTCTTTCGTGTCGGTCCCTCTTGTTTCAATTCTCTCTCTTAAAACCTCAAGGGTGGGCGGCATGATAAAAAAAGTTATGCTGTCCGGAAAACCCGCAGTTATCTGGCGCATGCCCTGCACATCTATATCCAGCAGTATATCCTGCCCGCTATCCATGCAGCGGTTTAAAAAATCGGCCGAAGTGCCGTAATAATTCCCGTGGACTCTGGCCCACTCGGCCCATTTGCCCTGTCTGATTTTTTTTTCAAAATCATCTGTGGTTATAAAATGGTAATCGATACCGTCCTTTTCGCCTTCACGGGGCTCCCGGGTCGTATGGGAAACAGAATATCCAATATCGGGAAACCGGTTGCGGACAGCCTTGCAAAGTGTTGTTTTGCCTGCACCGGAGGGCGCGGAAACAATAAAAAGCGCCCCCTTTTTATCCTTTGTTCCAATTTTGCTCACCATTAAAGCTTACCCCGTCATTTCACTTGTCGGAAGATGATTGCGCTTCCATCAATACGGCATAGCGCTGGGAAATTGTTTCCGCCTGGATAGCCGACAGAACAACATGATTGCTGTCCATGATGATCAGTGAACGGGTCTTGCGCCCATGCGTGGCATCCACAAGCCGCTGGTCTTCCTTTGCCTCGTCCTTGAGCCGCTTCATCGGTGCGGAATTAAGTGACACAATGGCCACAACCCGATCAGCGATCACCGTACCGCCAAATCCGATATTTAATAAAAATTTATCCATCCTGCCCCCATGTCAATCGTTAAAGGGTAACCGTTCACGATTGTCGGTTCACATTTCACGGTTTATTCCACATTCTGCACCTGCTCCCTGAGTTTTTCAAGCTCTGCCTTTACCTCGACAATCATGTGTGAAATATCAGTATTACCGGTCTTGGAGCCCATGGTGTTAAACTCGCGATTAAACTCCTGCAGCAAAAAATTAAGCTTGCGGCCACCGGGTTCTTCGGCCTTCATGATTTCATAAAATTGCCGGACATGGCTTTGCGCTCTGACCAGTTCCTCGGAAATCTCGCTCCGGTCGGCCAGCAGGGCCGCTTCCTGCTCGATACGGCCGCTGTCGATCTCAATCCCCTTGCCGGTTAATGAAATAATTCGCTCTTCCAGGCGTTTTTTATAAATTTCCAGAAGTCCGTGGGAACGAGCTTCTATCTGCATGATCCGATTCTCTATAAACTCAAGCCGCCTGGTAAAATCCTCTGCAAGATAATCTCCCTCTTTCCCGCGCATGGCATCCAGCCCGTCGAGGGCCCGGTATAAGCAATCTCTAACCATTGGCCAGCAGGCATCCGTATCCTTCCCTGCATCAACCGGCCTGACAAGGCCGTTGACACCGGCCATCAGATCAACGGAAATATCACCGGCCAGGTTAAATTCCGTCTTCAGCCTGACCAGCGCATCATGATACGCCTTTGCTTTGACTGTATCGATTTCAAACGCATTAGCCTCCTGTCGCTCATCTTTTATTACAACCTTGATTTCCACCCGGCCCCGGGAAATTTTTTCTGCAAGGGCTGCCTTTATCTTTTCCTCCAGCAGGGCATATCCATGACCGGCCCTGACAACGGCATCAAGATGCCGGCTGTTCACCGACCGGATTTCAATGGAAACGGTCAACAGTTCGTTTGTCTTTTCCGCGCAGGCATAAGCAGTCATGCTTTTTATCATCTAATTTTATTTCCTTATGATACAATCGATCTATGTGCGGGCGTTTTTTTATCCAGAACATATTTATTACGAACCCTGCCAAGAAAAGTCAGCATGGAGCTGTCCGCATAATCCGGATAAGTCCAGGGCAGCGTCTGAAAAGCGCCGTTTCTATAAATCAGGGTCAGATCGGCATAGATATTTCGGCCGATATAAATCCGATGCGCAAAATTTTTTCCGGTTGCCAGAACAAAGCGTTCGGAAAGCAGGTACCCCGGATCGATATTGGCCCGGCGATTGCCGTTTTGCTGGAAATCCTGCTCAATGGCATTGGTTATCAGTTTGATTCCGGCCAGATCATCCTGCGGGATCAATGTTTTAAAGGCCAGCATCCGTCTAAAAAGCGGCCCGCCCATCTCCTGCTCATAATACCCGGTATAATCAAAATCAAACCAGGCACTGACAATATCCGGCAGGCCCAGTTTTTTAGACAACGCTTCAGCCAGGGGGCCGAAAAGTTCCTTGTCTTTCATTAATAGCCCGACAACCAGCTTGGCGGCCCGAGGTTCTTGAGGTATGCTCATAATTTTATTATCGACAGTTCAAAATATTTTTATACAACTGCATTAAAAACTGATTTTTTAGTCCTGCCTTATGGGCCTGGCCTCATCAATCAACATGATTGGAATACCATCCCTGATTTCATACAGCAACTTACAATGATCACAGATCAATCCGTCCCGGGTCTCGTTCAGATAAATATCCCCCTTGCACTTGGGACAGGCCAGAATATCGAGAAGTTCCTTGCTGATGGTCATAAAAGCACCTGTTTTATTTTAATGGTTGAATAAAATCTCAATAAATTAGGGCTACCAGTTAACCCTTTGCCCCGCCTTTTTAAAAAGCAGAGGGCATTCATTCAGAAGATAAACCCGCAACCGTCCATCAGACTGAAAACAGCTTAACGCCTGCAGGGCAAACCTTCTGAATTCAAACACCAGGTTGTTGCATATCAAACAATCAATTCGTATGCAAAATGTTATTTTACCGAACTTCAGTTTATACCGAGGCAGGTCACACTTTCGCACATAAACTTATACTGAGTTAAGCCATTATTAGGGGAGAGCTGTGCTTTATAGGCTGGTTTTTTATCCTTCTACCTTCAATCTTTCTTCCATCCCCTGCCCCTTCGGACACTTTGTCCGCAGGAATTCCAGGTAGGGAATAATCGCATCGTTTTTGGCGCCACCGGTGCCGTCGTAGGTAATGGGTACAACCGGCACACCTGTGACCTGCTCGATTTTCCCGGCCATGGCCTCGGTGACCAGGGACGGGCAGCAAAAGGCCGGGCTGGCCTGGACAAAAAGCGATATGTCAGGATAATGCTTTTTAATATAATGAATCTTGATCAGGTTATCCAAAGATTCGCCGGTATGCTCCATTCTTACTCCAAACCGGGCCAGGATCTCTTCGGGTGGATCATCGAAAGATGCCATGGGCCTGCCCAGAATCGGTTCGAAAAAGCGGTAAAAACTGCGCTCCATGTGAGTAATGCCGGCCATGAGGGTTCTATTGGTGATCAACACGCGAAATTTGCGTTCATGAAACCACTTGCGAAAATAGGGGGTGGCGATCATTCGGGCGTATTCGGTATAGGGCGTGGTCACTACCTCTCCACCGTGACGTTCAATAAAACGAATCAGGTCCTGGTTCATGACCCGGTTATCCCGGGAGTAAAGATCTCCGAAAATGGCCACCTTGGGCCTTTGTTCCGGGTGAACTTTGATGTTCTGAAACCGTTCCGTGACCGCTGCAAGGGCCGCCCCTTTTTTCATGCGCCCTGAAAAAGACTCACAAAGGATCTCCAGTGCCAGTTCCAGTACCCGGTCCACTTCCCCGGGGATCTCCTCGTAGGGTCGAAGCTTACAGGCCATCTGCCGCAGCAACCCTCCGAACATATAGGCAAATACCGAATTAAACGCCGCGCGAGGGGTAACGTCTTTGAAAAATATGTCCCCCACGTGGACTCCGGCTTTTTCCAGGCCGTTGCCCCGGGCATTGAGCAGTGTCTTGATGTGGTGAGGATACAGAGCGATATTACAGGCAATAGAAGATTCACTCAGCCATAAAACCGTGTCCTCCGGGCGCAGGTCGTGCTGCTTGATACATTCGGCAAACCCCTGGGCAATGGCATTTAACGGAATGCACTGCCCGGAATTTTCCCCCAGACTCTTACGGATGGAGGTTTCGGTCTCCTGCATCAGGATAACCCTTAATCCCTCGCGGCGCAGCATGGCTTCCAGCAGTCGACCGCTCAAACGGTCCCAGTTGGGCAGGACAATGGTTTTTTCGGTTTTGCCGCGATGCAGATCCGGATTCAATGCCCCTGCCCCATGCACGGGTTTAAGCCTAGCGTTTTGAAAGTGATTGCGAAAAGCACGTACCGCTGCTTCGATGCGTGTCTCATAACCAATGCTGGAATCGTGCTCATCCAGTTCCAGTATCAGGTAGGGTTTATCGCCGGCTTCCATGATCTGTTTGAAATAATCCCGCACAAATGCATCGGGCGAACATTTGAACGAAGTGATGAATACCGGATAAAGTCCGGGTGTGCCGGCCGCCAGTTGGGCCGTTTCCAGTATCTGAGCGGCATACCGCCAGTGGATTTCCTTGAGCAGTCCGCTGATCGGCGCTATAACATCCGGCGGAACATTCAGCATATCCTGATAACAGCAGTCAATACCCTGACGGCCGAACAGCTCGGGAATTTTACAGTTCAGGGCCGGTGAAAAGATCGTATAGGGTCTTCCTGTAAAAACGATACGAATATCCCTTGGCCCTGCGGCCACATGCCCGGTCCATTGTTTTTTCAAATCATTACTGCGTTTATTCCAGAACCGTCCGGCGTCATCATCCGCTGCGGCCAGTTCACGGAAACTGACCGTTTTTTCAGGAATGGATTGAAACATCCGGTAAAGTTCCCGGCGGGTGTGAAAATCCGTGTACAGATAACGGATCAGCGGAGAGAGGATCTTTGCACCGCCCGGCAGTGCCGTTTGTGCAACCAGCGCCGGGACAAACTGGGTATAATAGCAAAATTGCCGCCGGATCTCCCGTTCTCCGTTTTTATCTTCCAGGTACATCGGCAGAAAGATATAATCGCATTGATCGGCCAGGTAATGCACATGACCATGCAGTGCAACAATCGGCGCACAGAATTCAGCCTTGGCAAGGGGCTTGCCTGCCCTGACCGCATCGGTAAACCCTTCGCTGGTGACGGTTTGAAACCCCAACCGATCGAAAAAATACCGCCATCTGGGAAGATCCTCCATCAAATGCCCGCCTGCGGGCAGCCCGATTACGGGCCGGGAGGATGACAGGGCTTTTTGCTTAAAACCAAAGACCCTTTTACGGCGGGTCATCAGGTCAAAAGCCTTGCTTTTCGTCCGCACAAAATGGCGGGTGTCATAGTCCCGGCCGCACAAAAAACCATAGGCCACGGTTTTGCCCCTCACCGTTGCAACGGACAGCTTGCAGTGGTTGGTGCACAAATCGCAGGTTTCCGATCGTATGGGAATGTCGGCCCGCCAGAGATCCAGGCCGTAAAAGCTGGTTGCAGGGTTTTGAATGCCGGCCTGCCGTCGTTCATCACAAAGGGTGAGGGCCGCACCAATGGCGCCGGTGAGATGACAAAACCGCGACACTATAATCGGCCGGTTCAGCCGCTGCTCAAAGGCGGCGACAAGTGCCCTGTTTTTGGCGGTGGCGCCCTGGAAAAAAATTACATCACCGATACGGCTTTCCGTGGCCACCTTGAGCAGATAGTTCTCCCGCACCGAATGAAGTACCGAAGCCAGCACCGCATCCACATCCCAGCCTTCACTGAGGTAATGATTCAGGTCTCGTTCCATGAAAACCGTGCACCGGTCCGAAGACAGGGGCGCGGATCGATTTTCCGTTCGCCGGGCATAATCGTCCAGGGAGCAGTCGAGTTTGACGGCCTGCTCTTCAATGAAGCTGCCGGTGCCGGCCGCACACACGCTGTTCATGACGGCCGACGTTACCCGTCCATCTTTCAAGGTGGTGAATTTTGCGTCCTGGCCCCCTATTTCGATAATAGTATCCACATCGGGGTTCAGTTCACACGCGGCCCGGGCATGGGCCGTTATTTCATCAAGCACCAGATCGGCCCCTATGATACGGCCGATAAACTTGCGGCCCGAGCCGGTGGTGCCCGCCCCAAGTACCGTCAGACGGCTGTTGCGGGTTTGAGCCACATATTCGATGGTTTCGAAAAGACGCTGAACGGCCGTGAGAGGTGCACCGGCTGTCCGTGTATAAAATCCGGCCATAACAGTTCCATCCGGTGCGGTCAAAACCGCCTTGGTGCTGGTGGAGCCGATATCAATGCCCAGATAAACATCCTGGGATTCAGCCGGTAAGACGTAGATATCCGTCTCCACATCCATGTCCCGGCCCCGAACCGGACCGGCATGGTGCCGGAAAGATTCCAGGCTTTCAAAATCAGGATATCGGGACAGATGCAGGGTCAAGGGCGGGTACATCCCGGTTTCCTTTTGCGTATCGGCTTTAACCAGGTCCGCGGCATTCGGAATCAAGTGCGATACCGGCTTATTTTCGCCGGTTTCAATGCGCCGGGCCACAAAGGATAAAGCCGCCCCCAGTGCCCCGAAAAGTTCCGGCCGTTCGGGGACCTGAAGAGGTATCTGCAAAATTTCCTCAATATAGCGCCCCACCATTGAATTTAAGGCCACACCACCGCAAAATATCAGCGGCGCATTAATTCGGTCGCTGCCCAGAACAGTGTCCACGATATTTCTGGCCAACCCGAAACAGAGGCCGTCACAAACCGCTTCGACGGCATACCCCTCCTGCTGGGCGTGAATCAGATCGGTCTTTGCAAACACGGCACACCGCGAAGCGATCTTGGGCCGCTTCCCGGGGTTCTGACCGGCAAGTATGCTGAGCCGGGCCGCCGTACCAAGGTTCAAACGCAGTGCCTGCTGATCCAGAAAAGCACCGGTGCCCGCCGCACAGGATGTGCTGCCGCGACTGCCCAGATACTCTCTGGTTTCGGGATCCAGCCGAATCAGATTAAATTTCTCCCCGCCCACGTTAAGAATTGTACCGACCCCTGGAAAATGGTATCTGGCCGCCGCAATACAGCAAATCTGATCATCAAATCGTTCCGGAACACGCACCATTTCAGGACTTGACGCACTGGCGGCCATCCACACGGGCGATTCCAGATCAAAAGCTCCCAGCAAATTTTTCAGGGTGCCGGCAATATCGCCGTAATGAAACCCATAGGCGGTATTTACTATTTGTTTATCCGGTGTCATTTGAACAATGCCAATGGATACCGAACCTGCATCGATGCCTACTATGGTTTGAGTGTCTGTTTTCATCATTATATCCCTGCCCCATACAAACCGGAGTTAAGTTAAATATTGAAAATTTAATTTTCCAAGTTTTCTTTACAGGTAAAATTATATTGCTTTTACAAAACTTTTACAATTCTTTTTTAATTTTTGACCAAAAATCGGCTGATGCTATCGCCGGGAAGGTGAAAAATTATTATTGATCTTGCTGTGAGTATTTTGTAACCTGTTGCCGAAAAAATGCCGCATAAACGACTGCCCGCTTTAAAAAAACAAAAATTATATACGGAACCGACCGAAAACGGCCTTATCGAAAATATGGAGATATACCAAATGGAAGCAAACGTAAAAGTGGATGCTGGTATCTGCGGATTCAAAACCAAAATCACCGCCACGGCAACAGACGGCATGACCGTGGAATGGAAAATCGAAAGTTCATGCGATATCATAAAAGAACTGGCCATTCTTCTGGAGAAAAAACTCCCCATCAATGCGATCCAGGAACTGGGACCGAAAAACGAAAGCCTGATCAAGGAAACCGCGCGGCCCCTTTTGATCACAAAAGGGTGTTGTGAAGCCTGCGTGGTACCCGATGCCATCTGCAAGGCCATGTATGTGGCTGCGGGGCTGGCCCTGCCCAAAAACGTTCTTCTTGAAATTACCGGCAAGTAGCCGGGAAGGGAGAAATCTTATGAAAATCGAACAGATTTCAGTCTTTATGGAAAACAAAGCAGGACGCCTTGCAAGAGTCACCGATGTTATCTCGGAGGCCGGCATCCATATCAAATCAATGATCGTAACCGATACTACGGACTTCGGAGTGCTCAGGATGCTTGTCGACGATCCTCAAAAAGCAGTCAACGCCCTGAAAAACAGAGGATTTGCGTCAAGCATAACCCTTGTAAATGCCGTTGAACTGAAAAACACGCCCCATGAGATTCACAAGATTTTATTATTGCTGAACAATGCAGGTATTAATGTAGAGTACATGTATGCATACACACAGCCGGAAAAAAATACGACCATGATGATTTTCATGTCCGATAATATTGAAAAAGCAACTCGGTTACTTGAAAATTTTTAATTTTTTCTTGCCCATTTATCAAATCCGGGCAAACCTGAAAATAGTAAAAGGACACAGCAATGCTCATAACGGAAATTCTTGCGCGAAATGCCCGGATGTATGGAAACGAGACAGCACTGATCGAGCGTATTCCAGCACATAACCAGAGGACCGAAATTACCTGGACTGAATTCGATGACCAGGCAAACCAGGTGGCAAAAGCGCTCATGGGCGCAGGCATTCAAAAAGGAGACAAGGTAGTTCATTTGATGGTCAACTGTATTGAATGGCTGCCCATCTATTTTGGAATCCTTCGAACAGGTGCCGTTGCAGTACCCCTCAACTTTCGGTTTGATGCCGAGAATATACAATACTGCACATCCAATACCAAAGCAAAGGTGTTTATATTCGGCCCTGAATTTATTGACCGGGTAAACAGCATAAAAAACCTGATCGATACAACCATCGAAACATTTATTTTTGTAGGGGCACAAGAACCGGCTCCGGATTATGCAATACCCTATAAACAGTTTATTTCATCTCGAAACAGGAAAAGCCCTGCCGTGGATATTTCTATTTCGGATGATGCGGGCCTTTATTTTACATCCGGCACTACAGGCAAGCCCAAGGCAACATTACTGACCCACAGGAACCTGGAGTTTGCCTGCTTCCTGGAAAACAGGCACCACAACCAGACACACAATGACAATTTTCTCTGCATTCCGCCCCTGTATCACACAGGTGCAAAAATGCACTGGTTCGGCAATTTCATTGTCGGAGCAAAAGCGGTTATTTTAAAAGGAGTAAAGCCTAAATGGATCATGGAGACGATCTCCGAAGAAAAAGTGACACTGGTATGGCTTCTGGTTCCCTGGGCCCTGGATATCCTCTTTGCCATTGAAAGCAGAGAGATAAAGCTGAATGATTACCAGCTTGACCAGTGGCGTTTGATGCATATCGGGGCACAGCCCGTTCCCATGAGTCTCATAAAGGAATGGAAAAAAATATTCCCGAATCATGAATATGATACCAATTACGGGCTCACCGAATGCACCGGTCCAGGATGTGTTCATCTTGGCGTCGAAAATATCCACAAAGTTGGTGCCATCGGCAAACCCGGATTTGACTGGGAATGTAAAATTGTGGATGACAACCTGAATCCGGTTGAACAGGGGACCCCGGGAGAGTTGATGATCAAAGGCCCGGGGATCATGAAAGAGTACTATGGGAATCCCGAGGCAACAGATGAATCCATCATCGACGGATGGCTGCGAACAGGTGACATTGCAAAATATGACGACGATCAGTTTATCTGGCTGGTGGACCGGAAAAAAGACGTTATTATTACCGGCGGTGAGAATATCTTTCCTGTTGAAATAGAAGATTTTCTGCAGGCCCACCCCAAAATCCAGGATGTTGCCGTCATCGGGCTGCCGAGTATACGGCTTGGTGAAATTGCAACGGCAATAATTCAGATAAAACCGGGTAGCGAAATGACAATAGAAGATGTCAACATTTTCTGTAAAACGCTGCCACGATACAAAAGACCGCGTAAAATTATTTTCGACAAAGTGCCCCGCAATCCCACCGGTAAAATCGAAAAACCAAAATTACGAAAACAGTTTGCCGGAATTGCTGAAAGCTTCAAAATATAGCAGGTTCATTATTTTTAACTGCGCAGGTGGACAGGCTGAAGACTACTGTAACAAAAACTCATGTTAAAGCCATCCTGTGCTCAGCGATTAGCGGTTTAACTTTTTTCTCGCAGCCCCATGTCTGTCAGCGCTTGCTTGACATTCCAGAGTCGAGTTTTTATATTTAGTATATAGACTTCCTGATACCTGTATATGATTGTTAATAATCCTGTTTGCCTGCTTTTTCATAATCACCACAAAGGAGGGAATCATGATTAATTTTAAAAAATTTCTGGTTCCGGTGGACGGGTCCACTTCTTCCATGCGTGCCGCGGAATACAGCGTGGAACTGGTCCGGCGCATCGGTGGTGAAATCCTGCTCCTTCACAGCCACAGACCCTTTTCAACCCTGCGGGGGGAGCCCTATCTGCAGATGGCTATAAACAAAGTCATCAAAAACTCAAATCAACTGCTTGAACCGTACCGGGAATTGCTCAACAATAACGGGATAAAATTCGAGGAATTAATCCTGCAGGGTTCTCCGGGAAGTGTAATT
>NBLJ01000148.1 GCA_002084545.1 Desulfobacteraceae bacterium 4572_123
AAAAATGATTCTTTTCCAGATCCCTCCGAAAAGTCCGGACTCTGCATCCGAACGATGGTATTCAGCCTTTCAGGCCGATGCTGTCGTCCTGAATGAAGATATAGAATATAAGGTGGAAGATACAAGCCGCTGGACACAGACCCGGAATGTAACAATCAAAGTACTGACCTATTCCGGCAAAAAAAAATACAGCGATTTTCGTATGAACTATAATCCGGTCTGGGAGGAGATACGCCTGGAAAAGGCCAGTGTCACAACCCCTTCAGGAAAAGTTAAAACAGTTACTGAGCAGCAGATCAATATAATGGACGCCTCATGGGTCGGCGGCGCCCCGCGCTATCCCGCGGCCAGAACCATGGTCGTCAGCCTTCCTGGAGTGGAAGAGGGCAGCCTGATTGACCTGACGATTATACGCCATAAAAAAAATCAAAGCTTTTTTTCTATCGGCGGAAATTTTTTCAGGCAGGAAATGGAGGCGCCGGGACATGGCACCGGAAATCATGACCGCTTTTTTTCGGCCAACCCCGTATTTCGCTACACCGATCCAATTTTAAAAAAAACCATACGGCTGCAAATCCCCTCAAACCTGCCGATAAAAATTTTCCGGGCGGACCAGGGACTGGGGCTGGACAAAATATGGAAACGCCCCCTTCGTCAGGTAATCACAAAAAAATCCAAAACAGCAGGAGAGTCAACTCTGTATGAATTTACGGCTGAGCATATCGCTCCGGTCAAACCGGAAAAAAACCTGCCGCCCTGGTACAGTTTTAATCCGGTCCTTTTTGTATCAGCAGGCAGCTGGGAAACATACTCCGAGAAAGTATATCGCGCCCTGCGGCAGGCGGCCCTGTTCCAGCCGGAAATCATCACCATGGCCCGGGATCTGACCGAAAATTCAATGGACGATGACAGCCGTATCAAAGCCATTCGCGATTTTGTGGCCCGGAATATCAAACCTGTCGATATCGGGCTCAGCGAACTGCCTGTAGATCAGATCACACCCGCGGCCCGTACACTGTCCGATGGATATGGAAACTCCGCCGACCGGGCCGTCCTTTTGTATGCCCTCCTTAATGCGGCCGGATACAACCCTGAATATATCCTGGTTTCTCAATCTTCAAGGGTAGCGGACCTGCAGCAGGCCATGCGGGAATATCCGGCCCCCCAATGGTTTGATACCGTACTGGTTCGGGTAAAAGGCACCATGGGGCCTGTTTATCTGAATGACACGGATCAGTACGCGAAACTGGGTACAACACCCCTGGCCGGCTTTCCTGGTATCGTGGCATCCAGTGGCCGATTTGAAACTATACAGGCCCCTGCAGCCGATCTGATAGATGGCAGTGAAACCTCCTACCGCATTCAGCTTTTTGAAAACGGCGATGCTTTTATCAAAAAGAAAATCCTTTATTACGGCAATAAGTTTGCAGAGTTTCATAAACGATTCAGTGAAATGCCCCCGGAAAAACGCAGACGTCATCTTCAGGAACAGGTCAGCAGCCTGAGCCGGAGTGCAAAATCGGAAGGAAAATATACCATCGACTACAATACATATCCGGGAATTGAAGAGTTTTCCGCACGGGTGAATGACTATGCAACGCAGCAGGATAATTATCTTTACCTCAAGCTGCCGGGGCTTATCAGTAATGTTGACGGTGCAGGCCGGGACCAGCGAACAAACCCGGTGTACCGGAATTATTTCAATCATCAATCGGTGAATATTGAAATGTTGCTGCCCGATGGGGTCGATTCGATGGAGGTTGTCCCTCCAAAAAAACTTGTGTTTCATATGCCAAGGGCGGGAACCATCAGTATCCACACCGGGAAAAGGCCGCATATCGGGAACCAGGCGCTCAGCCTGCGGATTCGGCAGAAGGTCGATCTTGATCCGGCACTGGTGCTGCCGGATGAATATTTGCAGTTTTTAGAGGTAGACCGGGTTTTAAGCCACCCTCAAACAGGCATGGTCCTGTTGAAGATGAAGGAATAAAAAATCAGCAACCGTTCACGGTTAACGGTATTTATTGAAAAAACCGTGATCCGACAACCGTGAACGGTACCAAAAATCATTTCCAGAAAACAACTTCCTCAATCGCCTTTACCAGACCGGCCATATCTTCGGGAAAAATATGGCCGATATTGCCGATTCTGAAAGAATCCACATTGGTCACCTTGCCCGGATATATGACAAAGCCCTTTAATTTTAATTTGTCATAAAATTCATTGAAATTGTATTTTTCCTCTGTCGGACTGTAAAAAGAGGTAATAATAGGGGCTTGATCCTCATCCGGCAAAAGAGTTTTAAAACCGATCTTTCGCATGCCGTCCACAAGAATCCTGTGGTTTTCCCGGTAACGGGCGGCCCTTTTTTCGATTCCCCCCTCTGCTTCGAGCTCTTTCATGGCCTGATGAAAAGCCCGGGTAACATGCGTCGGGGAGGTAAATCGCCATTTGCCTTTATCATCATCCATGGTTTTCCACTGGCCGAAAAGATCAAGGGAAAGCGATCGTGCCTGCCCTTTTATCCCCTGCATGGCGGATTTCTTGGCGATAATGAAACCAAATCCTGGAACCCCTTCGATACACTTATTGGCACTGCTGACAAGAAAATCGATGTCCAGTTTTTCCATATCGATGGAAACACCGCCGAAACTGCTCATGGCATCCACAAAAAAAGTTTTCCCGTATTTTTTTACCACCGGAGCAATTTTTTCAATTGGATTCAGCCGCCCGGTGGTTGTCTCGCAATGGACAACGGCAACATGGGTTATCGCTTTATCCTGTTCCAGCGTGGCCTCCAGTTTTTCAATATCAACAGGGTAGATCTCCCCGCTGTCCTGAATGATGGTGTCGATATTGAGAACTTCGGCAATCTGTCCGATACGATTGCCGTACACACCATTTGTGAGCACAAGCAGTTTGCCGTTTTTGGGCATCATGGTACCGACCACGGACTCGACTGAAAATGTGCCGCTGCCCTGCATGAGAACCGCGGTATAATTTTCAGTATCCTTTACGGCGAGTTCGACCAGGCCGGAGCGAACCTCCTGGACGATACTTTTGTAATCATCATCCCAGGTACACCAGTCACGCAGCATGGCGGCCTTGACACTCTTGGTGGTGGACAAAGGTCCGGGGGTCAGTAAAAAATAAGGATTGTCCGGTAAATTGTTCAAATCCATTGCAAGCCTCCTGTATATTTAATGAACGGTAATATAAAAAACACTCCACAAATTCACTTATTCCCAAAGAAAAAGAATATTTTTTCATTCAGGCTTCAAGCTGATGAGGTAGTTTTTAGTCCTTTGGGAGTATTAGTCAAACTAATAATAATCATGTATTTAATAACAATTAGTTATTATTATTTCATAACTCAGCGTTTCAGCGCCCTGATTTCCACAGGCCGCATTATCATTCCCGATTCGGACTGTTCCACTGGAGTCTGTGAGCTGTTACAAAAAAAGGGCCGGGAATACAAAAAGATGTATGCCAAGCCCTCTATCCGGCCAGATTAAATTGGTTGAACCGGCGGGAATTAACTTTTTTTGGTGTTGTCAACCCATTGATTTCAAGGATGCAAGTTCCAGTTGATCGGCGGCATCTTCGGCCCGGTCGGATACCTCGACAATATTATCCAGACATAGCCTCAGATGCCTTTTGTGACTGAAATCAAGCACCTGCTCTTCAGTGGTGTAAATCGCCTTGGTCAAGTCCCATTCATGTTTATCCACTACGGACTCCTGAAGGCCCACCGCAAGGGTGTGCTCACGCACCACGTCTATTTTGCACTCACCCTTGAAAAAACAAAGCACCGACAGCTTCAGCGGCGTCACAATACCCAGGGATTCGCGGCTAACCTCCAGAAACCGGTCTTTTAATGATTCCGGGACAAACGGTCTTTGGTTCAGAAAAAAATCACAGACCGCCTCTCCTGCATTGGCGACTTTGTCGATACTTTCCACCAGCTTGTAGATATCTTCGCGCAGCAGGGGCAGATAGGCGCCGGAATACAGCTTGTCCCTGATTTTGTGACGGATAAGGTCGGCCTCCGATTCAAGATCCCGCGCCCTGCGGGCCAGCGGTTTGGCTTCCTTGACATTGTCATTAATATAGATTTCAAGTGTCTGCAATGCGGTATTCAAACACTCTTCAACTGTATCAACATGTTTTATTACCAGCTCAACAACCTCTTTTTCTTTTTTGAAAAACATATTTATGCTCCTTTAGCGGCGCTTTTAAATTTCTAGTGTAATTCTATCAGAGTAATCTGTTTTTAACAACAATGGTGCCCCCAATATTTTTTACCCCTTAAAAAGCTTCTATCAATCTGTATAATAGAAAAGAGGACCCGGCCGCCAGACAGGGCGTTAACACCCATCCGATAAGAATTGTCAAAATCGTTTTTTTGCTGATGGCGTCAGCTCCCTTGACCAGACCGACACCGATTACGGCTCCCACTATGGCGGAAGAGGTGGATACCGGAATTCCAAGAAGCGAAAAAAGATGCAATCCGCCGGCTGAAGCCACCTGAGCTACGAAAGCACCCTGTACGTCGAGGGGTGTGATCCCCTTACCCACGGTATCAGCGACCTTTTTCCCATAAGTTATAGCTCCCAAGGCAATGGATGTGCCCCCTATGGCCAGAAGGATCTTGGGGTGAACTATGCCCAGGTTTGCAATGGGGCCAACTGCATTTCCGGCATTGTTGGCACCCATGGTATAGGCCAGATAGCAGGAAGATAATATTGCCAGCCAGCCAAGCACGCTCCTCACCCGCATTGGATTGCCCCCGTATTTCTGGAGGCCCGTGTTCAATAATTTGGATAGTAAAAATGCAAGAGTCAGTACCAGAACCGGACAAACGACCCAGCTTCCGGCAATGGTGAGAAATTTGGAATAATTAACCTGGGCGCCCACCGCCAGACCAATGCCGACGACACCGCCCACGATAGCCTGCGAGGTTGATGTGGGAATTCGAAAAAAAGTAGCCAGCGTTACAAAAAAACCCGAGCAGATCAAAGCCACCATAATGGCGGTATAATTCAAATCTGCGTTAACGATCCCCTTGCCGATGGTCTTCATGACTTGTTCGCCCTGGAGCATGCCGCCCACGATGGCAAAAATAGCCACCAGAACCACCGCTTTTTTAAAAGATATAAGGCCGCATCCAACAGTCGTGCCGATACAGTTGGCCGAATCATTGGCCCCGATATTCCAGCCGACATAGGCGCCGGCGCCAAGTAGAAAAAAGAGTATCATTTAAACGGTTGCTTCCTCCCTGAAAAACAAAAAATGGGATGTATAATAAATTACTTCACGTATTTTTGATTTTTGCCTGAACAATAACTGTATTGGTACTAAAAACAAAAAAGTTACTATGCTCCATTATATAGAAACATGTCAACTTAATATTTTTAATATTTATACCCTTTCTCAACTTCATCAATGGCTTGTTCAAGGATATCAAGCGCCGTGTCCATCTTTTCGCTGGTTATTACCAGAGAGGGCCGCAGGGTAATGATATTGCCCTCTATGGTCTTGAAAGCCAGGCCTTTTTCCATACATTTAAACATTACAATTTCAGCTTCATTCACAGCCCGTTTTTTTGTTTTTGGGTCACTGACCAGATCGATTCCCAGATGTAAACCGATTCCCATGACATTGCCGATCAACGGATGATCTGCCTGCATCTTTTTCAGACGGTTGATGGTATACTCGCCAAGTTTTGCAGCATGATTACACAAATCGTTTTGCTCGATATATTCTATCTCCGCCATGCCTGCCGCGGCAGACAGGGCATTTTTTTCATGGGTGTAATGCCCGATGGAGCGGTGCTGCAGTATATTATACTTCTCTTTTGTGACAATTCCTGCCAGGGGCAGCAGTCCGCCCCCCAGTGATTTGCCGAGGATCAGGATATCAGGTGTCAGGTAATGCTCGGAGGCAAACATTTTACCGGTGCGACCGAACCCCTCTATAATTTCATCAAAAATCAGCAGCGCACCATACTTATCACACAGCTTCCTGACCCCTTGCCAGTATCTTTTGCTGGGAACCACCGGAGTCGCCGAGATGGGCTCACCGATAATCGCGGCGATCTCCGGGTGCCGCTGCATGACCAGCTCCATCTGGCGCAGGCATTCGGCATCCACATCATCCGAATTCTCAAAATTCCATGGGTTGCGATAATAATTGGGAAATTCCACATGAAACGTACCCGGCAGCATGGGGCCCAGGCCGCCGCTGAAATGCTCCTCGCCGCCGACGCCTGCGGCCCCGAATCCGGCTCCGTGAAAAGAATCCCAGAAAGATATGGTCTTGAAATTACCGGTAACCTGGCGTGCCAGCATCAGGGCCATTTCAATAGCTTCGGAACCACCGGGACAGGTATAGCGCCTGGGTGAAAAGGTCATTTGGTCATCGAGCTGATCCTTGACGGCCTTGATGACCGCCGGATTGTTAAAACCGGCATTATGGACCCCGTTGCCGTGCATATCGATGTACCTCTTTCCGTCCATATCTTCCAGATAGATCCCGTATGCCCTTGCAAGAACGTTTAATACCGGTGTTGAAAGACTCTGGTGCAGAAAGTATTTCTTGTCTTCTTCAAACCATTTTTTTGCTTCATCGGATAGATTCCGCTTCCAGTATTTTCTTCTGTTTGCGGTAGTATTGACGTCACCCTGTTCTCCTTCAATCCGTTTTATGCTCTCTGCCGGCCGATTCGACATGTCTCCTCCGTTTTTGCCCATGGATTATAAAAACTATGAAAAAAGCCGATTGTCTTATAGAGTAATTACTTTAATGACTGCCTGAACGAAAAGTCAATGATAACATGTTTACAAGGGATTAAATCGGCATGGCCAAAACCCGGCATCCTACAAAGGCCACCTATTAGCGCTTTTCCCCTGATCGTACGCGGAATGATTGCGAAATGCAGCGCAACGCAGACACGCAAGCGGTCCATTCGACCGGACTCAGTTGGAACCGGAGAATATATACCAGTTGAGCGGGTAATTTTTGGAATTTTTATGGACATCCAATCCAATATATTTTATCATTTTTTCAGAACCTGCTTCCATTGCTATTTGTTATGGGGGAAAGAAATTTAGGTTAAGTTGTGATGTTGGTCCAGCAAATTATTGTAAACTTTCCGTAAGACTTTCGCTATTAATCCGCCGCTGGTTAAGGTCTGTTTGGAACAGCATTAATGAAAGATTCAGATGATTAAGGCGACAGCGCAAAAAGATTCACCGAGTGTTGATAAGGGGTTGGTTGCCATGTTTCTCGGGATGTCACCCGAGGAGCGACTCCTTGCCAATGATAATATGGTACGTACAATTTTGGAGCTTAGAAATGCGTACAGGCAGAGAAAAACCAACCGAATTAAACCTAAGCGCAATACTTGAAGGGCTTTTAGATGCGGACATAGAGTTTATTCTGGTTGGCGGCCTTGCCGCCGTTATGCAAGGAGCCCCCGTTACTACAATGGATGTTGACATTGTCCATAAACGATCTGCCGAAAATATATCCAGGCTGATGGAAGAAACACTGAAACAGGTGAATGCGGAAAACAGCATGGATTTGGAATCAAAAAGGAGCGGCGCATCCAGCCTTGGGCCTCGCGGCATATCAGTCCCCTGCTTTGTTCCTGCTGTTTAACGCACTTTTCTTTATCAGTATAATAATGAAACATACAGTATCATGGAATTATAAGTAATCATTTATATTTTCAATACTTAACCCTTTGTAGTCAATTGTATAATCGTTGAATTTTGAAACAATTGCTTTAGATTTTGTTTTGAGATTGCCAATATCGAGTTTGTCCGGGTTTATCTTGATATCCGCCACAAGCATGGTTTTTTGCATATCATTAGCGGCAATCAAATCAATTTCATTAAGGTTTCCTTTTTCCCAGTAATTTCCGATTCGGTTATATTCAGATGTCCCGGCAATGAGCTCATGGAATAGTTTTTCTAAAAATAACCCGGAATACGTTTTGAAATCTCTTTTCAGAATTTGCCGGATATAATGAAAGTTTCCTGTTTCAATGGCAGATCTGTTTTTATGGATAAACCGGAACCAGAAATTCAAAAAATTGTCTTTAATTTTGTATTTTACGATTCTTCCCATAGGCTTTGCATTAAACGGTTTGATTTTTTGGATGACCTCATAGACTGATTCGAGCCGATCAAGATACCCCCCAATATTTTTTTGAAGAATTGACTCTATGGCGGATCTGTCTGTTTTGCCTGATGAGATCAACTCCAGTATGGAAAAATACGTTCCGTATTTATTCCCGAATTCTTCAATTAAAAGATTTTTACCTTCATTTAAATGATATGAATCTTTTTGAATCATTAAATCAATTAACTGATCTGTTTCAAATATCCTGTTATCAATGAATATTTCCAGGTATTTAGGAATGCCCAGGTTTTCTATAGTAAATCCATTATGATCCTGAAGAATTTCTTTGATGGTTGTGACGGTAAACGGCTTGACAAAAATCATACTGTCAGCCCGTCCAAAAAGAGGTTCACTGCTTTTTTCAAAAATTTTGACCATTAACGAATAGACTGATCCAATAAGAATCAGTTGAATTTTTGATCTACTTTTATATTGATCCCATAAATTCTGAATTTCAGAATAAACGGATGGATTAATCGTATAAAATTCTTGAAATTCATCAATGATCAATACCAGTCTTTCCTTTTGGGCCAATTGTAATATAAGTTCAAATACTTGGATGAATCGATTAATTTCACCAATAATCGGAACATCGAAACGGTCCCTGATCAGTTTTATAAAATCGGAGCACAGAAGGTTTTCAGCTTTTTTGGCAATAAAAAAATACAGGTATTGTTTGTTTTTAACAAACTGCAAGGCAAGCATGGTTTTTCCAATACGCCGCCTGCCTGAAATAACCGTCATTTTGCTTGAGTTGTAAGCTTGATGATAAATAGTTTCAAGGGCTTTGATTTCGTCTCTGCGATCGTAAAATTGCATTATAACAACCTCCATTACAGTAATGTTGGTTACAGTAATGGAGGTTACTTAAAACCATGGGAGATGTCAACCATTAATAATCGGCGACATGTTGCATAATATTTTCAACTCCAATTTGATGCCAGACACAAACAGGCCGTTCGGACGCGCATGCAGCGGACAGCCAATCTTATTGGAAAAGCTTGGAAGAACTGTAATAAAGCTCCGAAGGGCGTACAGGAAATCTTTCAAGTTCTTTTAGCAGAAATGATAATCGGCGGACCAATAAGAAACCGGTGGCCCAATTACGGAAAAATTACAGGGAAAAAAATTGTTATCACTGCCACCTCCAAAAAGGAAGACCAACTTATGTAGCTGTTTGGAAAGTAAGTGATAAACTCCAAAAAATTATTGAGGTGGTTTGTGTTGAAACCCTTGAAAAAGCTGTACTCCTGCCACCTGCCCAATATTTTTATGCTGGATATGTAGCCGGTAGTTTTGTTATTGGTCATACCTTTGCGAAAACAAATTATCGATATTACCAAAACTGGTATTTCCGATAATTAAGGGCCAAGTGGGGCATCCATTATTAAGTGATATAAGACACACCGGGCTTGTCCGTTGTGTTATTCTATGGATTCGCTTTATATTCTCTTAATCGGGTACATTCAACAAG
>NBLJ01000149.1 GCA_002084545.1 Desulfobacteraceae bacterium 4572_123
TCTTCACGTGATTGTTACCATGGGCGACGGCGGGCTGGGTATCGGCGGTGCGCATGTGCTTAGCACTTGCCGCCGAAACGTTGGTCTGACCCTGCTGGTACTTAACAATTTCAATTATGGGATGACCGGTGGACAGTGTTCCTCGACGACTCCGCCAGAGGCCCAGGTGGGCTCCGGCTTTTTGAATCGCCTGGAAAAACCCATCGATATCTGCCAGGTTGCAGGCACCGCCGGTGCAGGATATGTTGCCCGGCTATCAACCTACCAGAAAGATTTGCCGGAACAGATCGAAGCGGCAATCCGCTTTGACGGGTTTTCACTGATCGATATCTGGGGGCTGGAACCTATGCCGGAACCGGAACACATCGAGGTTCGATTCACGCCCATGCAAACCGAGCGCCAGGAGGTCGTGATTCTCGGAAGCGCCGGGCAGAGAATCGTTACCGCCGGAGAGATCCTGTGCCTTGCCGGCATCACGGCAGGTTTACATGCCTGCCAGAAAAATGACTATCCGATTACCGTCCTGCGAGGCCATTCCGTAAGCGAACTGATTCTGTCAAAAGAAGATATCGGGTATCCCGGAATCGAAAACCCATCCGTGGTTATCGCCCTGGCCCATGAAGGAGTCAACCGGCGCCGATCCATGTTTGGTCATTTGCCAAAAGAGACCCTGCTGATAAAAGCAAAAGGGATCGACCTGCCAGACTGTGATAATGATGTCATCGAAATTGACTTCAAGGCGCACAGGATCAAACCGCAGGATTTGGCCCTGGCCTCACTGGCACTCATGGCCTTGCAAAATAAAGTGCTAAGCGTGGAAATGCTAAAAGCAGCCTTGGGTATACGGTTTAAAGCAAGCGTGCTGGAAGGTTCCTTAGCATTGGTGGAAATGGTTGATTCAATAAATATGGCTTGATGCCGAATAAAATATTTGAAATTTTCTGAGGAAAAAAAAGGCGGTACATGGTTATGGAAGAAAAAAGTCTGAATTTTTAATAAAAAATCATAATTCCGTATTTCAGTTCGATGAGGAAACATGCGCCAGCTATATAAAAAAAACGTTAAATGAAGGAATCGATCCTTACGATGCCATTATGGAAGGACTTGCGGCAGGTATGGATACGGCGGGAGGGCTCCAGCTATATAAAAAAAACGTTAAATGAAGGAATCGATCCTTACGATGCCATTATGGAAGGACTTGCGGCAGAAAGTTAGGATGCCCCAGGGGGAGTACGAAGGTGCTCTGGTGGTGACAGCATGTCCTGTCAAAGATGAAAGTGATATCGACGGACTCGAAATGCCTGACCCGAAAAAGGCCGGAAGAATACCCAAGGCAATGCGGTTTTCCGAGTTACAGGCAGCACATGGAATACCAGTTTTTTTCTTTTCCCGCAGTCCGTTTACCATGGCAGCCAATATCAGCGGCATTGATCAGTTCCTGAGATGGAGCATGAAAAATCCTAAGGCCTGCGAAAAGCTCTTACGGCTTTCCATCGATCATATCTTCAATGTCCTCGAATACTGGACGCAAACCTTCGGAGCTGACAAGATCTTTGCATGGATGAGCAGTCCCAGTGAATCGAATCAGCTCATTTCGCCCAGAACTTTAAAAAAATTTGCGCTTCCTTATCATGCTGAGTACCATGAGCGTCTGAAGGCGCTGGGGATCGAGCGTTTCGGGTTCCATATCTGCGGCGATCAGAATCTGAACCTGCCGCTGCTTGCCGAGGCCTCTCCGTGGCAACATCCCAGTGTACTCAGCTTTGGTCACGAGGTAGATCTGGAAACGGCTGCCGAGTATTTTCCCAAAGATATTATCTATGGGAACATCGAACCTGCAGTCATTCAGACCGGAACCCCGGAACAGGTCTATGAACTCAGCAGGATTGCCGTCGAAAAAGGGAAAAAAGCACCGGGCGGCTTTATACTGGGGCCTGGCTGCGGTCTTCCGGTCATGGCACCGCCGGTCAATGTTTATGCCATGACAAAAGCGGCTAACGACTTCGGCTGGTATGATTGATATATAGTTGTAATCACAATAATTTTCTTTAGTTTTACAGTTTGGGCAAAGCCTTCGATGAGCCCTTCGCTCCATTGTAGTTTTTTTGTTGACAGGAAGATAACCGCCTTGATATATTGTGCACAATGCACTGTTCACAATAAGGATACGCATAAACCCTGCCCTGCTATTTAGATGGAGTTTTGCCATGGAAGTTCAAAGCTTGACAAAACGTGTTTTGGAATACTTGAGAAATCGAATTATCACCGGCGAGTTGGTTCCTGGTCAAAGGCTCAATGAAAATGAAATAGCATCCAGCCTTGAAATCAGCAGGCATTCCATACGTGAAGCTTTCCGGGTACTGGAAAGTGAACAGCTGGTTTTCAGCATTCCGAACAAGGGTGCTTTCGTGACCGAATTGTCAAACGACGATTTATTAGAAGTCTCTCAGACGCGAGAAATGATTGAATGCTATGCTGTTGAGCTTTTGAAAAGAAAGGAAATTAAAGATTTTACCCAATTAGAATCGGCCATAGAAGTTGCGTCTAATTTATCAAACCCGTCAACAGATGATCCGGAACAGTATCTAGAATTTCATAAAAAATTTGTAAATTTTCACTTTAAAATCATCGAAGCTTGTGACAACTCGAGACTTGTTCACTTCTACAAGTCAATTTCCTTAAATCTTGCACGCTACCAATTTAAAGGCTTGAGATTGCCGGGTAGTCTGGAAACCGACCAGAAGGAACACCAACAAATCCTGAATGCCCTTAAAATTGGGGACTATGAGGATGCCAAAAATAAATTAAAATCTCATATTACTAAGAGGTTACATGGAGCATCGAAAATCAGTTTTTAGCAATATTTGTAATCCTCGGACCCGCGAAAAAATAGCTTTACATTTTAAGCGCCGATGCATGGATAAAGGATAAAAACGCGCTATGACAATTCCAACTTCTGTATTTAAGAGCCGGATAAGACAAACTATTAAGCAGTCACAAAAAGAGAAGCTAAATGCTCTTGTTGTATATTCCACTGGAAGCAGTTTGGGTTTTTCCAGTCGTACCCATGGCTACTGTCGATTCCTTTGTGACTGGGATGCAAGGACTCAAGCCGCTGTTCTTATATTGTTGCCGAAAAGCGACCCGATCCTATTGGTTCCGGGCCGTTCTCCAAAGCTGTTTGCAAAAGAGATCATGTGGTTTGATGATATTAGAGCTATTGCGCAGGATGAATTTGGAAGGCAAATTGTTGCAACCTTGAAGCCTATTCTATCGGCCGGTGACAAAATTGGATTTATCGGCCGGTCTGAAACACCTGTACCGCTTTACGACGCACTGCGTGAGGGTCTGGAAGGGATAGATCTGGTTGAAGCAAACCACATCGTTGATAAATTAAGAACCGTCAAGGATAGTGTGGCGATTAAATATCACCGCCGTTCTGCCGCGGTATGTGATGCAATGTTCGAGACTTTGAAGCGCGAAATCAGATCCGGCAAGATGGTATATCAGATTCAGGCCAATTTGGAATATACAGCTAAGTATGAAGGGTGTGAATATGCATCAACATTTATGAGTGTGGGCCCCGTTGCAGATCGTCCGCGCTATGGGAAAAAGGAGTGTTCACAGATCCCAAAAGAGGGGGATCAGGTTCTGCTCTCGCTTTTTGTATTGAAGGATGGGCATTGGGGCCACGCCATAAGGACAGGTACGATAGGAGAACCGAACCCGGCACAGCAAAAAGCATTCGAAATAGTCCTTGAAATGCAAAATGCGGCATTGGATCAGCTAACCCCCGGAAACTATCTTAGTGAAGTGTGGAAAGCTTCTGAAAAAGTCCTTACCAAGTATTATCCAAACGCCCGAGATTTAGACTGGTACTGGTTAAAGATCGGTCACAGTCTGGGGCTTGACTATTCGGATCCAATTCTATCTGCTGTCTTTCCTAATCCCTACGCCATAGGCAAAAGATCGAATGATCAAGATGCCCAGGATGAGGCATCAATTCGGATTTTACCTGGAATGCTCTTTGAACTTCATCCTAATATTTTTATTCCAGACGAAGCAACTGCGGCCATTGGCGATATGGTGCTGGCAACAGAAACCGGACATGAAATTATGAACGGTTTCCCCCGCGAGTCACTGGTACTTTAAAGTGGGTGCAGGCTTCAGCCGGATGTAACATGTGGTCCAAAATTATGCCGTCACTTAAGCCTTTATGCCAAGCAACGATTCGTCATGCGATAACAAGCGTCGAGTTTCGATTTTTAATACCAAAAGCTACTCAATCATCTTTAAAATCTACAAAAGGAGGAAAGCATGAAAAAAGCGATTTTGTTGTTTATTATGGTAATTTTTTTTGCGGTATCCTGTGCGGGATTAACAGGAGGAATACATAAGGAAAGTGTAAACAGCGCTCGAATAGAAAAAGTCGAGTTTAAGCCGGATAAAAAAGGAAATTATTATGTTTACGTAACTATAAAAAATATCTCCGGCGTAGACAAGCCTTTCTATTTGGAGCTCCAGGCTGATGACCAGGTGAGTCAATTTACGGCATCAGGAAAAAAAGGCCAGCCCAATATTGTACCGGCAGGCAAAGAGTATACATTTGCCGTCAATACCTGGCGAAAGACCGAACCCAAAAAGCTGAAAGTGGAAATAAAAGAATCCTTGCGTTAAATATCCATAAGGACGCTAACCGATCATGATTTGTTCAAGCATTGTGATTTTTAAAACCATTCTTTAGCCAAAGTTGATAATTGAAGGAGGAAAATAAATGAAAAAGTTTGTAAAACTATTATTCGTCTCGGCAGCATTATTGACCTTTGCATTTCCAGCTATATCTGAAGCTAAAAAAACATATATATTCTTTGGTGCCAGTGCAGCAACATCCAGCCACTATGCTTATGTGGTCGGAGCTGCAAAAGCGATCAATAAATATGTCCCCGATGTGAAAGCCAATGTAGTAGAAACAGGGGCAAGTGTTGATAACATTAAAAGGATTGAATCCAAAGAAATAGATATTGGCATTGGGTCAATGAAGACCATGTACGAAGCATGGGCGGGGCTGGCAAGATGGAAAAACCAGCCTGCGAAGGATCTCAGGCTTCTGTGGCTCTATGCAATCGGAATAGATTTTATTGTGGTCAGAGAAGATAGTGGGATAAAAAAACTTGAAGACCTTAACGGGAAAAAGTTCAATCCTGGAATCAGGGGCTCTGCTTCAGAGGCTACGACAAAACAAATATTTAAAATTTTGGGAATAAAACCAATTTACCATATTGGCGCGACGTCCGATGCGGTTAAAGCAATAAAAGACAACCGAATCGTGGGTTATGTCAAATCTGGAGTCGGGACCCAGCTCGATGCGTCGACCTTGGATATCATGACACTTACCAAATTACGATTAATTCCACTGACAAAACAACATATGGATAAAATCACAGCCGCCGTACCCTATATTTCATTTATCACAATTCCTTCAGGAGGCATAAAGGCCATGCCCAACCAGGCTGAATATTCAATGTGGGGCAGACCCATAGGCGTAATGTGCAGCAAAAGCCTGCCAGATGACTTGGCGTATAAACTTGTCAATGGGATCATAAAAGGCGAACAATTTCAAGCCGCTGCGTGGCCGGCGATTAAGGAATTGGATTTGGTTCAGGACCCTGTGGACTTGACGCTTATCCCGCTGCATAAAGGTGCGCTTGATGCATTTCGTGATCTCGGGGCAAAAAACATACCGCCAGCGGCGATACCACCCGAGGCGCGATAGTCGCAATAACAACCGGCCTGCTATCGACGGTTGCTATTTAACTCTTTCAAGAACATAAAGTTGTCTTTCCTCCTATGGAGGAAAGACAACTTTAATTGGTCATGGAGTAAATTATGCCTCCTAAAGAAGATCTGGATGCAACAACCAAAATTGTTCAAGAAAAGACCAAAAATACATCAGAACAGCGAAATCCTGAAGGTCTGCTGAAGGTTCTGGTAAGTTCGGTGGCGGTTGCCTTTGTTTCATTCCATATTTATACTGGTTTTGCCGGGCCTCTGCCAAACTTGAAACAGAGGGCAGTACATCTTGGGTTTGCCATGATCCTGACATTTTGTCTTATGAGACCCATAAGGAAAAAAATGCGGGATACATGGGTTTCACTATTTTTGGGTATTGATATTATATTTATTTTACTGACGATTTTTGCCTGTGGCTATATCCTTTTCAACTACAACTGGATAATGGAGCATGCAGCTGAATCGACAAACATCCAGCTTTTTCTCGGGACGGCGCTAATTCTTCTTACATTGGAGGCTGGGCGAAGAACCATCGGGATTGTCTTTCCATTTTTTACGATATGTTTTCTCCTTTACGCACTCTTCGGCCAATATATTCCGGATATCCCATTTGTCGGTGATTATCTCTCCTATTGGGGCCATAGAGGCTTTAGCATGAAACACATCATTCAAGTCATGTATTTAAGTGATAAAGGCCTCTGGGGATTTGTAACGGGAGTATCTTCCACCATCGTTGCCATATTTATAATATTTGGTGGATTTCTCCTTTCTACTGGTGCCGGCGACACATTTATGGATTTTGCATCCCGGTTTACCGGAAGATTTTTAGGAGGAGCTGCCAAGGTCTCATTATTGGCCAGTGCTTTTTTTGGGATGCTCTCAGGCTCCGCGGTGGCCAATACTGCAACAACTGGAAATTTTACGATACCCTTGATGAAAAGGCTAAAATACGGCAAGGAATTTGCTGCCGGCGTCGAAGCTACAGCATCTGCAGGCGGTCAAATAACCCCCCCAATTATGGGGTCGGCCGCCTTTTTGATGGCAGAGCTTCTTGAAATGGCCTACATTAAGGTCGCCCTCTGCGCCATCATACCTGCTTATTTATTCTTTGCCTCTGTATTTTTTGCAATACATTTTGAAAGTGCCAGACGCAAACTTAAACGCGTTCCAAAAAATCAGATTAAGCCTTTTAGTAAAATACTAATGCCGTCTCGTTCTATACCGTTGCTGATACCGGTCAGCCTGCTGATTGGATTGATGCTGAAAGGACTTACACCGGAAACATCCGCTTTTTGGGCAATCGCCACGCTTTCAATACTTTACACCTTTTCGACGCTTAAGGGGCCGGAAATAAAAAAAAGGCTGTATGTTTCTGAAGTCATCTTCGGTCTTAGCGGCAATCATACTTATTTAGCGTTAGGTCTGGCGGCTATAGTAGCACTTATGCTTGGCATGGGAGTTCCGACGCCGGCAGCATATCTTTTGAGTGCCACTGTTGTTGCACCGTCTCTTATTCATATGGGGTTCGAACCTATTGCAGCCCATATGTTTGTCTTATATTTTGCCATCCTATCGGTACTCACCCCGCCGGTTTGCCCTGGTGTGTATGTAGCGGCGGGCATCGCAGGTGCTGACTGGTTAAAAACCGCATGGGTCGCGATAAGGCTTGCTATTGTAAAATATATCTTGCCGTTCATGTTCATATTTAATACTTCCCTGTTAATGCTTGGGCCTACCTCGAAAATAATTTGGTCTGTTGCAACTGCTACAATTGGGGTTTACATGATTGCAGCCGGGACAATGGGGTTTTTAATCGAAAATATCGGGATTGTCATGAGACTTGTTCTAATCGTCGCATCGTTGCTCTGTTTTACCAGTAATACCATTAATGTATTTATCGGAGTCACCCTGGGTGGCGGTGTATTCGCTTATCAAGTAATTAATGGGAAAAAAAACTCGAGACTTCCAGCTGAAAAGGGAGCATAGGATGATGAATTCTTATGAGAAGGTAATGTGTGTGCTTGAGGGGGAAAAACCTGATACAAGCCCTGTGGTTCCCATTATAAGTGACTGGTGTAGCATACAGGCAGGTATTGAATTTATCGATGAGCTGGAGAGCGTTGAAAAGCATGTATACTCACAAAGCTTCTGTGTGAGCCAATTTGGTTATGATGCTGTCTGGGATATTGGATCACGCCACTCAGAGTCTGAGGCCATGGGATCAGTTTTGAAAATATCGAAAGGCGCCAAGCCCTATGTGGTGGACTATGCTGTTAAGGATTACGATAGGGACTTGCCGAAGTTAAAACTTTTTGATCCGTATACTAACAAGCGCCTGGCCACCTACTTAGAGCAAACGCGTTGCTTGAAAAGGCGATTTCAGGGCGAGGTCCCTGTAATAGGATATGTGCAGGCCCCCTTCAGACACGCAGCGATGTTGAGGGGACCCGAAAACATCATGAGGGACATGCACAGGCATAAAGATCATTTAAAAGAACTTTGTGAGCTGGCTCTAAACAGCCTTATTGTCTATGCGGTTGCCGTCATAAGTGCCGGTGCCGATATCGTGTTCATGTCCGATCCGACCTCCTCAGGAAGTGCCATCTCTAAAAAACAGTGGGAGCAGTGGGGGTTTCCCTATTTAAAACGGCTTGTGGGCCTTATCAAGAGGAGCGGCGTAAAAACCGTACTGCACATTTGCGGGAATACGGAAGACCGGCTTGAAAGCATGGCTGATACGGGTGTTGATTGCCTGAGCCTTGATGAGGCTGTGGATTTTGAGAAGGCCAGAAAAATTTTGGGGCCTTCATACTGTTTAATGGGAAATATCAATACTTCACTCATGGCGATAGGCAATCCGAAATCCGTTGAAGAAGCAACCAAAGAAGTGATTGCAAAAGCCGGCAAATATGGCCATCTGTTGGTAAGCGGAGGATGCGGTCTCAGTGCAAATGTTCCCCCGGAAAATATGAGTGCCATGGTAAAGGCGGCAGGAGAGGTAACACTGTGATGCTTATCATAGAGTTTATCTAATCATTTTCAGAGAAACGAATCGTCTGGTTAAGCACCGCGAATCATGAAAAAAAGGAGATCCATCATGCCTTCGAAGGAAAAAAAAGCTGAATTGTTCAAAAAAATTCACGATGCTGTAGTCGAATTTGAAGAAGAGACCACCCGCGACCTTTGCAAGGAAGCTCTCGAAGTTGGCATTGACGCCTATGATGCTGTCATGGCTGGCCTTACCCGGGGCATGGATACCGTCGGCGGGCTGTATGAAAAAAACGAATATTTTGTGCCCGAGCTACTACTTTGTTCCGATGCCATGTATGCGGGGCTGGAAGTATTACGTCCTCACATTAAGGTGAAGTCCGGAAAAGTGAATGGCAAAATCATTATTGGCGTGGTAGAAGGAGACATTCACGATATTGGCAAATCATTGGTAAAAACCATGTTCGAGGCTGCCAGCTGGGATATATTTGATTTGGGTAAGGATGTAAAGCTGCAAAATTTTGTTGAAGAACTTGCTCGCACCAACGCAGATGTTGTCGCCATGTCGGCCTTGATGACAACCAGCATGCTTGCCATGCCCAAGCTCATCGACATGCTCAAGGCGCAAAAACCGGATGTAATTATCATGGTAGGCGGTGCCCCTCTGTCAGAGGAAATAGCTGGACAGTATGGTGCCGATGGATATGCTGAAGACGCGGTGTTAGCAGTTAAGGAAGCACAACGTCTTTTGGAAGCCTCATTATGATCTGGTTTGCGTATCAGTTTGGGCAAAAGATCACAGCGTTGCTCTATGGGATCACATGATGTTACAGCCATGATTATTAATGCAACATGACAGGAGACGCCAAATGACGAAAAAACAACGCATACAGGCCATCTTGGCAGGCAGGCCGGTTGACCGGGTACCGCTCTTTCCGTTTCTTCTCGGATTTTGTGCAAAAAATTTGGGCTACCCCATATCATCCATATACAGCGATGCGCAAAAAAGCTTCGATGCGCAAATGAAGACAATGGAGCAGTACGGGTTTGATTGGGGTCCTATTTACGGATACGCATCTTACGGCACATGGGAATTCGGCGGTGAAATAGAAATGCCCTCAGGTGACTACCAGCAGGCTCCGTCTCACAAGATGTTTCCGGTCAAATCGGAGCAGGACGTCGATGACCTCCGCCTTCCTGATATCAAGACTGCGGGTTGCCTTCCGCTTGCCATGGAGTTCTCAAAACTTCAGGACAAATTCGAAATACCGGTTTCAGTGGTGCTGGGTGGTAACTTTACCATCGCCGGAAATATTTGCGCTGTGGAAAAACTCTGCCGCTGGATGCTGAAAAAACCGGAGCTTGCTCATAGAATTCTTAAAATGGCTACCGATCATATATTGGATATCGTCAGTTACTGGGTACATACTTTCGGGCCTGAGCGGGTCATTCCACAGTTTTGGGAACCACTGGCCTCCAACCACATTATTTCACCTAAACAGTTTAAGGCATTTGTACTCCCCTATTTGGTAGAGTCGAGCGAAAAAATTCTAAAGATGGGGGTCAAGCACATTCTGTTTCATATCTGCGGCGAACAAAATTTAAATCTACCGCTTTGGGCCCAAGTGCCCATGGGAGATCCCGGCCTTTGTAGTTTTGGTGAGCAGACCGATATCCGCAAGGCCATTGAATTTCTCGGCGACGAATCAATCATCATCGGCAACGTTGACCCGAAAATGCTGCTGACCGGATCTCCGGCCCAAATCTATGATCTTTGCACGGATGCGATAAAAAAGGGGAAAAAGGCTCCGCACGGTTTCATGCTCAGTTCAGGCTGTGAAGTGTCACCTGAAACTCCCGGCTATCACGTTTATATGATGCAAAAAGCCATCCAGGACGTTGGCGGCTATGGCCATTAATCCGCACATCATATTCAGAGCTCCATGTTGAACTAAAAGGATAATATTCTATGACCATTGTCAATGTAAATGCCGGAAGCTGCGGGTTTACAGCTCGAATAGAAGTTTCTAAAACCGGCGCCCGGACGGTCAGCGTCTCAATATCCAGCGATTGCGAAGCGGTAGAAAAATGGGGTGACAAACTTAGATTAGTCAACTGGCGTGATTGCCTTGGGAAAAACGCCCTTTCATCGCCAATTTTTGTTTTTGCCGCCGATTGTCTCAGGCATGTGACCTGCCCGGTTCCCATAGGTCTGCTCAAGGCCATCGAGGTTGAGATAGGCGCCTCGCTGCCTGCAGATGCAACGATTCGATTTCTTCCAGGCAAGTAATACTTAAAGCTCCAGAAAAATCGTTTTCCAGCAATAGTTTAAACAACCATTTTTTTCAAACAACGCAAAAAAAACAATGGAAAGAAAAACTCCCACCCCTTTTGTGACATTTGAACCCTCCGGCCGCAGGGGGCATGTAAACCCGGGCACAACCATCATCGAGGCGGCACAGAATATAGGAGCGGATATTCAAAATGTCTGCGGCGGCCAGGCCCAATGCGGCAAGTGCAAAGTCAGGATCATCGAAAGTACATCCGGAAACAATGGCAAGTCATCATCAACGAAAAACCTCTCCCCGGTGAAAGACAACGAAAAAAGCCATCTTAACGCCAGCCAGTTAACCGCCGGCTGGCGGCTGGCCTGTCAGGCACAAATTTTCGGGGACGTGATCATCATGATTCCTGACGAAAGCCGGGCACACCGCCAGGTCATCTCTAAAAATCCCGGTACCATGAAAATAGACTTGAACCCCGCGCTCAAGCAATACGCCTTATCGTTGGCACCTGCCGACCTTGATGATCCCACTGCAGACTGGGAACGCCTGACAGCCGCCATGAAAAAACAATTCGGCCTGACCGGACTTACGGCCGAGTTCACAGTGCTGCGGGAACTGTCAGAAGCCGTCCGCAGCAACAATTGGGAGGTTACGGTTTCGGTCCGGCATCAAAGGCAGGTCGTTCACATCAATGCCGGCCTGGAAACAAAAGCCTTCGGGCTGGCCATGGATATCGGCACCACAAGCCTTGCGGTGTATCTCTGTGACCTGGATACCGGTAAAGTATTGGCCACCGGCTCGATGGTCAACCCCCAGGTTGTCTTCGGCGAAGACGTCATGTCCAGAATTTCCTATACAATGGCAAATCCGGATGGGACAGCCGCCCTGAACAGGGCCATCATAGGTGGGATCAACGATCTGATAAATGATATAGCAACCCGGACCGGTCTGGAGGGAAAAGATATTGTCGATCTAACATGTGTTGGCAATACCTGCATGCACCATATTTTTCTCGGATGCGACATTCGGCATCTGGGCAGATCCCCTTTCACTCCGGTGATTCGCCGTGCTGTGGATGTCAGAGCCCGTGACATCGGCCTCAAGGTCTGCCCGGGAGCCTATGTACATTTGCTCCCGGTCATTGCCGGATTCGTCGGTGCCGATACAGTCGGTGCCCTTATTGCCGAAGCACCCTACAATCGAGACGAAATCACACTCATTATCGACGTGGGAACAAACGGCGAACTGATTCTGGGCAACCGCAATCGCCTGATATGTTCCTCGTGCGCCACCGGACCGGCATTTGAAGGGGCAACCATCCGTCACGGCATGCGAGCGGCCCAAGGCGCAATTGAGGCGATACACATCGACCCCGCCACCCTTGAAGTCAAGCTGGGAATCATCGGCCATACAGCCAGTAGCACCGGGCAAAACAAAGTTAAAGCAAAAGGTATCTGTGGTTCAGGAATCATCGACGGTGTGGCCGAGATGTTTGCGGCTGGCATTTTGAAAAAAAACGGGCAATTTAACAAGGATCTCAAAACACGACGGCTGCGCTTTGATTCAAAAGGTCCTTTGTTCGTCCTTGCATGGCCTCATGAAACAACCACCGGCCGCGAAATTGTCATATGCCTCGACGATGTCCGGTCGGTTCAGATGGCCAAGGGAGCAATATATGCCGCAGCAAAGCTCATGATGAACGAACTGGGTGTAAAAAAGTTGGACAGGGTTATTCTGGCCGGAGCTTTCGGCAGTTTTATCAACAGGAAGTCCGCGACCGCCATGGGTCTGTTTCCTGACTGTGAGCTTGAGAATGTCAAAGCCGTGGGAAATGCCGCCGGAGATGGCGCACGTATGGCGCTTTTGGATATGGAAAAACGAGAGGAGGCAAATCTTGAAGCCGCCAAGATCGAGCACGTAGAATTAACCACCCGACCCGGCTTTCAGAAGGAATATGCCAGGGCCATGTATTTTCCTCACATGACTGACGAGTTTAATCACAACTATGGCTATTAAAACCAGGAACTAATCTGAACACATGGGTGGCAAGTCCAGGATCGTGGCGCAAAACACCTTCAATGTCATCTATCGACATATCCTTTTCTGCGAGAACTGCTCTCAGCTTAATCCCTGCTTTCGGCATGCTGGGAAAAGCTGACACCTTCATCATTATTTTTTCTGGTATATCGTTGTTTACAGGTTTCTTTTCTCCTGACAGCTCCAGAAAAACCCCTCTTAAGAACACGCAAGGTAATTTTTCCCCTGGCGATGCTGATAGTAGTGGTTTTGCCTGATCACAGGATATTTATCAGGCCAATCTCCAATAAAATCACATAAACCATTTTTCAATTTATCATAATTCGT
>NBLJ01000150.1 GCA_002084545.1 Desulfobacteraceae bacterium 4572_123
CCCAATATAAAGGAGGGCAGGGGAGGGCTGCGCGATTACCATACAATGCTCTGGATTGCCGGTATCCGATCCGATATCAGGCAGCGCCGGGACCTTGAGTATTACGGGTATCTTTCCCATGATGAATACAGAGAACTGATTCGGGCGCTGAAGTTTGTATGGCGTGTGAGAAATCATCTGCATCGACTCACCGGTCGAAAGTGCGATCAGCTTTATTTTGAATATCAGGTAAAACTGGCCGAAGTCCTAAACTTTGAAAAAACAAAGGGTTGGGAACCGGTGGAACTGTTTCTGGGTGTGCTGCACGATAAGATGGAGTGCATAAAGCAGCAGCATCTCATGTTTTTGTATGAACTCGGGATTTCGGGGATGCGTCAGGGCCGGCCAAGGGCTGCAAAACAAACCCGGGTCAAAGGGCTTGTCATCAAGAAGGGAAAGCTCGGGTTTGCAGCTTCCCGGTATATATTGTCTGATCCAAAATTGCTGATTGCCATATTCGAGGAAAGCGCTGTCTTGAAAATTCCCTTGAATGTGACGGCACGCCGGCTGATAAAGGATTTGCTATATCTTGTCGATAAAAAATACAGACGATCCGGCGCGGTTATGAAGTCGTTTGAACGCATACTGGTTGCATCAAGCCCTGAATTCAACGTGCTGAGCGTCATGCTCAACACCGGTCTGCTGGCGCAGTTGATACCCGGATTCAAAGGGATTATCAACCGGATACAGTTTGATTCCTATCATATTTTTCCGGTGGGCAGGCATTCCCTGGGCACGGTCAGGATCATTAAAAGTTTCGGTACGGATGAGGATGCCAGCGGGTATCCGTTTTGCGGGGATTTATACAAAAAATTGAGAAATCGTAAAATTCTGCTGTGGGCGGCCCTGCTGCACGATATCGGTAAGGGAATTCCGGAAGGGGGGCATTCCCTGCGTGGGGCCGCCATGGTGCACGATCTGCTTACAGCAAGGGGGCAGGCTATTGCCGATGTGAAGCGGACCTGTTTTCTGGTAAAAGAGCATCTGCTGCTCATGAAGACGGCCACCCGCCGTGATATCCAGGATGAAGAGACTGCGATTTCCTGTGCACGGATCATCAAGGATGCGGAGCTGCTTAAAATGCTCTACCTTTTATCGGTTGCCGATGCCATGTCCACCGGCCCCAAAGCCTGGAATGACTGGACTGCAACTCTTCTCAGAGATCTTTTCGTCAAGGTTTTGAATATAATTGAAAACGGCGAACTGGCCACCAGCGAGGCAGTGGAGATCCTGACGGTGAAGAAAAAACTGCTGCTTGGCGCGGCCCGGTCCCCCGCGGCCTTAAAAGAGTATGAATTCCTGTTTCAAGTGATGTCTCCCCGGTACCAGTTGACCATCGATGTCGAGGATATGATGGACCATGTCCGTTTGTATCAAAAATTGAAAGATACCGATTTTGTGTGGAGCATCGTGCCGGCCGTTGATTCAAATACACGCCGTGTTATTATCTGTGCCCGGGACCGGCCCGGCCTGTTTTCGCGTATTGCCGGTGTTTTTACCTTAAACAGTATCGACATCCTGGCTGCCCAGGTTTTTACCTGGCGCAATAATGTCGCCCTTGATATTTTTGAAGTCAAGGCACCAGTGGATCCGATCTTTGAAGACAGGAAATGGGCCAGGACAGGGCAGGATCTGCGGGCTGTTTTAACGGGAAGGCTGGACCTGGCAGCCCTTTTGGCGGACAGGCTTTTCATATCAAGGTCTGCAAAGCCTGTTTTTTCAAGGCCCTGCAAGATAGTGGTGGACAACGAAATATCGAGTTTTTATACGGTCATCGAAGTGCATGCTCACGATTTTCAGGGGTTTCTCTATCAGATCACAGATGCCCTTTTGCTATGCAATCTGGATGTCCGGATCGCAAAAATTGCAACACAGGTTGACCAGGTGGTGGATGTGTTTTATGTAAGGGACTTTGACGGCCGGAAAGTCGACGGATCGGATCGAATAGAGGCGATAAAATCGGAAATTTTGCAGGTTTTGCCTGGTTACAGCGAAGAGGAGAAATCACATGAAGAAGATCGAAGCGATAATCAAACCGTTTAAACTCGATGATGTCAAGGAAACTTTGAACGAAGCCGGTGTTCAGGGAATGACCATATCGGAAGTCAAGGGGTACGGGCGGCAGAAAGGGCACAAGGAGATCTACCGCGGAGCTGAATATGTAGTTGATTTTATACCTAAAATCAAGATTGAAGTTATTGTCGTCGATGAAATGGTGGAACCGGTGATCGAAAAGATCCGCGATGCGGCCAACACCGGCAAGCTGGGGGACGGGAAAATATTTGTTTTGCCCGTTGAGCAGGTCATCCGGGTGCGAACCGGTGAAACGGGGCCTGATGCCATATAGCTGGAAATTTTGGTACAAATGAAAAATTTATTACATTCTGGAATAAATGGCTTAACTATTGTTTTTTATACACTTTTACCGCAAAATAATATTAATTCCAGCCGAATTTCAATCTTTCTTTGCCTATCTTGATTTTTTTATTGACATAATTTGTTTCATTTGTGTAGCTTTGGCGGCAGTTAAAAACCTATCGGTCATTTTCACCCACGGATTTTTTATGTAAACCATGTAGGGAGAGAGCGTATGTTCTGGAAATCCAAACCCCTGTGGGGCAGTAAAACCAGACTGAAGTCCAGCTACGATGCAGTGATCATCGGCGGCGGCCTTCACGGTCTGGCAACAGCCTACTACCTGGCCAGGGAGCACGGCATCACTGATGTGGCCATCATTGAAAAGCGCTTCATCGGTTACGGGGCTGCCGGCAGAAACACGGCTATTGTTCGCGCCAACCAGCGGACGCAGTACAACGTTCCGCTCTATAAGGAGGCACTGGATCTATGGCCGGTGCTTACAAGAGAGCTGGACTTCAACCTGATGTTCAACAATTGCGGCAATCTCAACCTGATGCACAGCGAGGCTGCAATGAAAGCCGCACGGATGACCATCGCCACCGCCCAGTTCCATGGCGTTGAAAGCCATCTCATCGACGCCAGGGAAGCCAAGGAAATGGTGCCTGCGCTGAACATTTCCAAAGACATCACCTTTCCTATACACGGGGCCATGTACCATCCTCCCGGCGGTATAGTACGCCATGATGCCGTGGTCTGGGGCCTGGCCAAAGGCTGTGCCAAACAAGGTGTGCAGATCCATCAGCAAACCGAAGCTACCGCTATTCACACCGAAGGCGGCAAGATCACCGGTGTCGAAACCTCTCGCGGCCGCATTCACACACCCAGGGTACTGGTATCCGCCGGCGGTTACAGTGCCGGTATCATTTACCATATGCTGGGCATCAAGCTGCCCATAAGCGTGCTGACGATTCAAGCCATGGTCACCCAGCCGTTGAAACCCCTGCTTAACCACGTGGTTTCTTCCGGTGCCTACCATTGCTACGCCAACCAGACACTGAAGGGTGAGATCGCCACAGGCGCACACATGGACCCGTGGCCCAATTACACAACCCAGAATACGGCCTATTACATCAAGCATCAGGCCGAAGCCCTGTCCGACTGGCTGCCCTGTCTGCGCGGTGTAAAATTCATGCGTATCTGGGGCGGTCTTGCCGACATGACCCCGGACATGGCGCCCATCATGTACGGGAACGATCCCATAGAAGGTTTCTACATGGACTGCGGATGGGGTTATTTCGGCTTCAAATCGTGCAGTGCGGCCGGCAAGTACATGGCCGAGTACATGGCCACCGAAAATTGTCCGGACATGCTCAAACCATTCAACCTGCGCCGTTACGAGAACCACCGCTTAATGGGAGAGACCGCCGCCCTGGTCAGCTATTCACCGGATAACTGACCAGACGGCACCGCGCAACGGATCGATTACACCGCAACAGCGATATCCATAAGGAGATTGAATTATGGCCCTAACACTCACCTGCCCAATCTGCGGCAAACGCAACGGATACGAGTTCCGCTATGGGGGAGAAGACAAGGGACCGCGCCCGGCGGAAGAGGGACTTACCCCCAGCGCCTGGTGTGACTACGTCCATATGAACAAGTGCACGGCCGGCGTCCAGAAAGAATGGTGGTTCCACCGCGATGGATGCGGGTCCTGGTTTACCACCTGGCGTGACACAACCAAAAACCTCGAAGTAGAACAACCGGAGGTGAGCAAATGAACAGGCTTAACCAGTTGCCCACGCTCCGCATCGATCCCTCGGAGAAATTGTCCCTGAGCTACCGGGGAAAAACCTGTCTGGGAGTTGCCGGAGATACGGTTGCGACGGCCCTTTTTGCCAATGACGTCCGGGTCTTTGCACGCAGTTTGAAATATCACCGCCCCCGCGGGCTTTACAGTCTTGACGGCGAGTGCAGCAATACCTGCATGGATGTCAACGGCATCCCCAACGTACGTACCGAAAACACGCTCCTTGAAAACGGTATGGTCGTCAAGGACCAGAATGTCAAGGGATCGGCAAATCGTGACTGGCTGGCCTTTATCGACAAACTGGACTGGATGATGCCGGCCGGTTTTTACTACAAGACCATGCATAAGCCCGCAGCCATGTGGCCCGTGGCCATGAAGCAGATCCGTAAAGCCGCCGGTCTGGGTGTAATTTCCGCCGATCATAAGATGAAGGGGCTGTACGACGAAGTGTTCATTAAAGCCGAAATTACCGTCATCGGCGGTGGTGCCGCCGGCATGACTGCCGCCCTGGCGGCCGCCGGGTCCGGACTTCGGGTTGTCCTGCTGGAATCCCGCCCACACCTGGGCGGATGCTTCGACTACCGTGTCAGCACCACCGGCGACGACACGCCCCTGTACAAAAGGGCCCGTGAGCTGGCCCGGCAGGTGGACGAGTGCGGCAATATCCGGGTGTTCAGGCACACCTCGATGATAGGTGCTTACAATAACAATCTGATCACCGCTTTCCAGGTTGGAAAAGCCGACGATTCATTCACCGAGCGTTACATCGAAATCCGCTCGGACAGCGTCGTGGTGGCTACCGGATGTATCGAGCGGCCCCTGATTTTCGAACACAACGAGCGTCCCGGCGTCATGCAGGTGGGCTGTGCTCATCGCATGGCGCGCACCTACGGCCTCATGGCGGGCAGCGAGGCGGTCTTTTCCATAGGTCATGATCTGGGCCTGGAAGCCGCCATCGACCTTTTCGACCTGGGGATGAAAATAAACTGCGTAGCCGACATCCGCGAAGACGGTCAGAATCCCGAGCTGATGCTGGCCCTGGCCGAGCGCAAGATTCCGGTTCTCAAAGGCTGGGTGGCCGCCAAAACCCACGGTTGCAGGAAGGTGAAAAAAGTCACCCTTTCCACCGTGGAAGGCACGGTCAAGCGTCAGTTCCCCTGCGATCTGCTGGTGGCATCCGCCGGTCTTACGCCGGTGATCGGACCTTTCCTTCTGGCCCAGGCCGAAATGAGCTACGACAGCCGCACCGGCTATTTCCTGCCCACGGGGCTGCCGAAAAAAATGTTCCCCGCCGGCCGTATGACCGGTGTCAACAACCCCGATTCCATTGAAGCTTCCGGGCGCCTGGCAGGCCTCAAGGCTGCTGCTGCTGCTGCCGCCGCCGCCGGCGCCGACATGGACAAGGCTGTTGCTGAAGCCGAAAAAGCCGTTTCGGCCCATCCCGGACCAGAGCGCGGGTGCAAGCTGGTCACCGCCCCGGTCAAGGGACGCAAGAGCTTCATCTGCTTTGATGAAGACACTACGATCAAGAATATCAAACAGGCCATTGATATGGGTTTCGATGTTCCCGAACTGATCAAGCGCTTCACCTCGGCCAGCACCGGCCCCGGCCAGGGCGGCATTCCGGGGCACAACCTGCCCCTGTTCGTGGCCAGGTACACGGCGTCCATCAACACACCGGTGCCCACCACGGTGCGTCCGCCGCTGGTGCCTACCTTTCTGGCCACCTATGCCGGCTACAACCATCACATGTTCAAACATACGCCGCTGCATGACTCGCAGAAGGCGGATGGCGGCATATTCCGCAACATCGGCGTCTGGCAGCGGGCCCGCTATTTTTCCGATGATTTAGAGTGCAGGGAAGAGATCCTCAACGTGCGCAACAACGTGGGTATGCTGGACGGTTCCACCCTGGGCAAGTTCCGCATTCACGGCCCCGATGCTCTCAAGGCCCTTCAGCGGGTCTATGTGTCGGATATGAGCAAGGCCAAAGAGGATCGCATCAAGTATACGGCCATGTGCAATGATGACGGATGCGTCATCGAAGCTGTTAATAAAAGATACCGTCTTCGTACGCGCCATGCGCCTGGGCTTTGTGGGCGAGCTTTCCTACGAGCTGCACGTGCCCTCATCATACACCCAGGCCGTCTGGGACATGCTGAAGGAAGCCGGTGCCGAATTCGGCATTCGTAACTTTGGAGTGGAAGCCCAGAACGTGCTGCGCATGGAAAAGTGCCACATCATTCTCGGCTCCGAGTCGGAACAGCGCACCAACCTGCTGGATGTGGGGCTGGGCTTTCTCTGGGACCGCAAAAAGACCGATGCCAAAACCGTAGGGGCCGTGGCCCTGCGCCAGGCCGAAAACGATGTCGGCCGGCTCAAGCTGGTGGGCATCCGCATGGAAGACGATACCCGGGCCGCACACGAAGGCTCCCTGATTGTCGACACCAAGGTTCGAGGCTACGTGGCTACCATGCGCAAAAGCTTTACCACCGGCGAAGCCGTGGGTATGGCCCTGGTGGAGTCCCAGCTCTCGGACATAGGCACTCGTCTGGAAATTTTTGAGGATGAATGCAATGGTGTACGGCTTTATGCCAGAGTCGTTCCCATGCCTTTTTATGATCCCGAAGGCAAACGGATGAAAATGTAAACTTACCGGAATTAAATTGAATATTAAGAAATTAATGAGGTAACCACGATGGCTGAAATACAAAGACAATCACCGGTACGCTTCAAGGCCACTCCTCTTAAGACAGAGGTGCGCGAAAACTGGATAGTGGCACTGGAATACGATGAAGAGGGCCAGGGACCCTGGCTGGTTGACCTGGCACACAAGAGCCGCTGGGACCTGCAGGACAGCAAGATAGGCGAGCAAACCCCCTGCGACCTGACAGTACCTGCCGCCCCGGGAGAGTGTACATTCAGCGATAATACGCTGATCAACCGCATGAACCGTACCCAGGCATCCATCTATCACCTGGGCGGCGCGGCACCGGCCATGCCTGATTTTTCGGGCTATACCGATGTCTCGGAAAACACGGTTTTCCTGGCCCTGTTCGGCCCCAGAGCATTTTTGATCGCCGAAAAGCTGAGCAACCTGGACTTTATAGACCCGGCCAAAAAGGCACCCTTTCTGCTGCAGGGCCCCTTTTGCCACGTGCCCTGCCAGATCATCGTCCTGGAAAAGGGATCTGACCGTTCCGGCGGGTTCCTGCTGACCTGCAGCCGCGGTTATGGTGATTCCATAATTCACGCCGTGATGCAAGCCGGCAGCGAGTTCGACCTGCGGCCCGCCGGCGAGAATCGTTTCAATACCTTTCTGGACGGATTGGATCAATAGTCCGGCGTAACAAAAAAAGGGGGATTGGCCGCGGCCGCCCCCTCTCATAACTGCAAGTTAGACCCACCGAATTGATAATACCAAACGACGCGCTATGTACTTTGAAATGCAACGCATCGTCCGGGATGACGGCGGCGCACTGATTCCAATGTTTTCGAACTATGTTGAAGCCGCCTCCAAGAAGTTGCAGATCATGAACCCGGCCGGCAATTGGGAGCTTGACGGGCTTAGATGCACTGAGCGCTGGTGGTTTAATTCTTAATTATTCCTGTAGCGCTTATACTATTACTATGATCTGCCGGCATATTTTCCCATATCTGGTCGAACATTTCGAGGGAAGAGGTGTAAGCGCTTTCCGGATCTTTACCGGCTATCGCTTTCACGATGGTACCGTGGAACTGCTGGGAGGCCAATATTACCCCGAAGTCATGGATGTCTGCCTGGCGCGCTGTCTGGACGGCATGGCGCATAGTGTGTCCGATCTGTGCCAGCAGTTCATTGTGTGAGGCATTCAGGATAGCCGTGTGAAGGGCAATGTCGGCTGGGAGATATGCCTCGTAATTGAACTTGACTTCATCGCTCAGTATATCTTCCAGCCGATCAAACAGGAGTTGAATTCCAGCAATTTCTTCGTCAGTAGCCCGCTCTGCTGATAATTTCGCCGCTTCGGATTCAATAATCCTTCGAACTTCAATGACTTTTTCAAGGAATCTCAGTTGGTGCCCGGCTTTTAATTTCCAGACTAAAACATCGGCATCAAATAGATTCCATTGAGTTTTCGATTGGATCTGGGTACCTATTTTGGGCCGCGGCTGTACCAGCCCTTTTTTTTGCAGCACCTTAATAGCCTCCCGAATGACTCCGCGGCTGACTCCGAATTCCGCGCAGAGAGCATCCTCATTGGGCAATGTATCTCCGGGTATGTATTCACCCTTGACGATTCTCAGGCCGATTTCCTCTTCCACGTATTCGTAAAGTTTGCGGTGCATGGTGCCATAAGCCATATTGTTCATCTCTTTGACTATTTTATCATTCACAATAGTTGATTAAAAAAAACAATCACACTGGTTCAGGGAATATTACACAATGTTTTCCGCTTGACAAGCTAATTCATGTTATTATATATAAATTCTATGATTATATCATATGATGATAAATCATTAAACACCTCGTCATGGTTGCATCGAGTGCAGGATGCCGATCCATTAAACTAAATATACAAAAACAACGAACAAAGGAGAAAAAATGGTAGAAAATGTAATCATCATGGGCGCCGCAGGGCGGGATTTTCACAATTTCAATGTCTATTTCAGAGACAACAAACGCTATAATGTCGTCTGCTTCACCGCCACCCAGATACCCGATATCGATGGCCGGCTATATCCCCCTGAAATAGCCGGATCCATGTATCCCGACGGAATCCCTATTAAAAGCGATGAAAACCTGATGGATCTGATCAAAGAGAACAATGTCGACCTCGTAGCGTTTTCATATAGCGACATACCCCACACGGAAGTGATGCACAAGGCATCGCAAGTCACCGCGGCAGGCGCCGATTTTATCATTATCGGTGCCCAATATACCATGCTGGAATCCTCCAAAAAGGTGGTATCTGTTTGTGCGATCCGCACAGGATGCGGAAAATCACAGACCAGCAGACAGATCGTACAGGTGCTACAGGATGCGGGGCAAAAGGTTGTTTCCGTGCGTCATCCCATGCCTTATGGCGACTTGACCAGGCAGATTGTGCAGCGCTTTGAAACCTATGAAGATTTTGAAAAGCATGCCTGCACCATTGAAGAGCGCGAAGAATATGAGCCTGTCGTTGACATGGGGGCTGTTATTTACGCGGGTGTCGATTATGGCAAAATTCTTCGCCGGGCCGAAAAAGAGGCCGATGTGATAGTCTGGGACGGCGGCAACAACGATACACCATTTTTCAAACCGGATGTAAATGTGGTTGTTTTCGACCCCCATCGTGCAGGCCACGAAACCACCTTTCATCCCGGTGAAACCAATATGCTGCTGGCTGATATCGCCGTGATCAACAAGGTAGACAGCGCCGATCCCAAGGATGTGGAAACACTTAAACAGACCATCGCCAGACACAACCCCAACGCCCGGATCGTGCTGGCAGATTCCGAAGTGACTGCTGAAAATGGGGAGAGTATGGCCGGCAAGCGTGTCCTGGTGGTGGAAGATGGCCCGACCCTTACCCACGGGCACATGAAATTCGGTGCCGGTGTCATCGCAGCGCAGCGCTATGGAGCTGCCGAAATCGTCGATCCGCGTCCCTGCCTCGTCGGGAGCCTCAAGGGAACCTTTGAGACCTATCCGGGAATCGGCAAGGTGCTTCCGGCCATGGGGTATGGTGACCAGCAGGTCAAAGACCTGGAAGAAACCATTAATGCGTGCGATTGTGATATTGTCGTTTCAGCGACCCCCATTGATCTGACCCGCCTGGTGAACATTGAAAAACCCACCTTACGGGTTGTCTATGCCTATCGCGACAACAGCAAACCCACCCTGGGTGAACTCGTCAAGGAGATGATGATATGAGCCACAGTTCCGGGAAGGATATAAAGCCCACTCTGCTCATAGCACTTGGCGGTAATGCTTTGATTCGGAAAGGGCAAAAAGGAACCATTACCGAGCAATTCGATAATCTCAGGATTTCCATCCGCCAGATCGCATCGCTCACCAGCGACTACAGAATCATTATTACCCACGGCAATGGCCCCCAGGTCGGCAATCTTCTTCTGCAACAGGAATCCTGCGATGCGGTTCCCAATCTCCCCCTTGAAATTCTTGTGGCCCAGACCCAGGGGCAGATCGGATACATGATTGAATCCGTATTGGATGAAGCCCTAATGGAACAAGGCGCCGGTTTTACTCCACTCGTTTCCCTGATCACCTATGTGGTGGTAGATGAGAAAGACCCTGGTTTCGCCAATCCCACAAAACCCATTGGGCCGTTTTTCACCGCCGCCGAAGCTGAAAAACTGGACTATCCAACTGTGAAAACTCCAAAGGGATTCAGGCGTGTTGTTGCATCACCGAAACCGGTCACCATCATTGAAAAAAGGGAAATTGAACAATTAATAAAATCAGGATTCATTGTTATCTGCTGCGGTGGCGGAGGGATTCCCGTGGTTAGAAATGGACGCGCGTTCAATGGTGTGGATGCGGTGATCGACAAAGATCTGGTCAGCGCACTTCTGGCCACTGAAGTCGGTGCCGACTTACTGGTGATCGCCACGGATGTTGATGGTGTTTTAGCTGATTTCAATACCCCTGATCAGCGACTTATCTCGCGAATGAACGTAGGTGAGGCCGAAAATTTTCTTCATAATGACAAAAGCGGCAAAGGATCGATGGGCCCCAAGGTGGCGGCCGCTATGCAATTCATTCAAGGCGGCGGAAAACGGGCGGTGATTACGTCCATCAAAGCCATTTGCGACAGCGTACAGGGAACAGCCGGGACCCAAATCATCCGAACTGAACAATGAAAAGGAGTGCATCTATGAAAACATCAGAATATATCAACATGGAAAATGAATATGGTGCCGGCAATTATAAACCCCTGGATGTGGTGCTTACAAGGGGCGAAGGCATCTGGGTCTGGGATGTTGACGGCAATAAATACCTGGACTGCCTTGCGGCCTATTCAGCGGTAAACCAGGGGCACTGCCATCCTGAAATCCTTAAAGCCATGATGGATCAGGCAAAAAAACTGACCCTGACTTCCCGTGCTTTTCGAAATGATCAGCTCCCGCTGCTCTATGAAGAACTGTGCAAACTGACAAATTCCCACAAGGTCCTTCCCATGAACAGCGGTGCGGAAGCAGTTGAAACCGCAATAAAATGCGTGCGTAAATGGGGGTATGAAGTTAAAGGGGTTGAACAGGATAAGGCCGAGATTATTGTATGTGCCGACAATTTTCACGGTCGCACCCTGGCCATTGTCGGATTTTCCACTGATGAGAATGCAAGAGACAATTTCGGACCATTTGCACCCGGGTTTAAAATCATTCCATTCGGGGATTCGGACGCCCTTGAAAAAGCCATTACAAAAAACACGGTGGCCTTTATGGTGGAACCTATCCAGGGAGAGGCAGGGGTTATTATTCCGCCTGAGGGGTATTTAAAAAAGGCCAGGGAAATCTGTGAAAAAAACAATGTCATTCTTATTCTGGATGAGATCCAGACAGGCCTTGGAAGAACCGGCGCGCTTCTTGCAGAGGAACATGAAGGGATTGAAGCCGATCTGACACTGATCGGCAAAGCCCTTTCAGGTGGTTTTTATCCCGTGTCTGCTGTACTTTCCAATAAAGAGGTCATCGAAATCTTAAAACCCGGTCAGCATGGCTCCACATTTGGAGGAAACCCCCTTGCCTGCAGTGTTGCAAGGACCGCGCTAAAAGTGCTTGTGGATGAAGGCATGATCGAAAACGCCAGGGAAATGGGTGCATATTTTCTTTCGGAGCTTAAAAAAATTGAGAATAAAAACATCAGGGATATCAGGGGCCGGGGCCTGATGATCGCCATTGAAAAAGAATTAATCAGGTGCTTGTCCAATGAAGGAATAATGGATCAAATCACCTATTTTTTTTGCATAAAGCTCTCAAGAGAATATAATGGTAACGAAATGATTTGATTTTTCGAATCATAAGGCGCCTGGGAAATTTTTACTCCCTGCCGCACCTGGTACTTTTCCATAAACATGTGCATACTTTTCAATCTACCTGTGGAACCGGACTTCACCTCAATTGGTATTGCTTCCCCCTCTCTTTGAATTAGGTAATCCAGTTCAGCATTGCTATTCTTTGCCTCTCGCGCCCAGTAATACAACAAAGGTCTGGAATAGGGATTCTGATACGCCAAAAGCTCCTGGCCGACAAACTGCTCAGCTACTGCACCATTAAACAGAGCAGTGAAATCGTTTGCCTGCACTGTATCCGAATATATTCCATTTACAGCATGTAATAATCCAACATCCAAAAAAAGCACTTTAAAATAAGCGTCTTTTACTCCCGCTTCCAATGGCAGGCCGGCACCGCTTGTCCTTTTAATTTTTCTCACCACACCTGCCTTTTCCAGTAATTTCAGGGCTTCCTTTAATTCTCTGGATTTAATAGTATTATCAACATGTGCATAAACAAATTTGCGCCCTACCATTTTGGGAACAGCATTATAAATCTTATCAAGATATCGATGCTTTAATTTCTTAGAATATTTCCCAAAATCATCCTGGTATGTATCAATTATTGCACGTTGAATTCTCTGGCAGGAGATCATATCGCCGGTCTCGTAATATTCCCGGACTACGGCGGGCATACCACCAATAACAAAATACTTGCGGATGTACTCATTTAGTTTTGTATGCAGCGACTCAGGAAGCATCTGTATTTTTTTATGATCACAAATATAGTGACGCAGTTCAATTTTTCCTGATGCCTCAATAAATTCACCAAATGACATAGGGAACAAAAAAATATATTGAATTCGTCCAACAGGCATCCGAAAATTTTCAGATTCCAGGGTAAACTCCACCAATGAACCGGCAGCAATCACGTGCAGGGCCGGCATTTCTTCATAAAAATAGCGCATGGCCATAATTGCGGGAGGACAGTCCTGCACTTCATCAAGAAATAAAAGTGTCTTGCCCGGCTCTATTCTCTTACCGGTAAGCAGAACGATCTTTTCAAGTATATCAACAGGTTCAAGTGAATTAAAAATATCTTTATACTCAGGATGCTTTTCAAAATTAAGCGTAATCAAGGAAATAAATTCACGTCTCCCTAACTCGTCCACCAAATAGGTTTTCCCCACTTGCCTGGCCCCGCGGACAAGTAATGGACGGCGATTTACATCCCGTTTCCACTGACATAGTACTTCGTACAGATCTCTTTTCATGACAGTATTCCCATGATAGAACAATTAAGAATGGATACTTTCGGTTGTTTTCCAATATTAAAACAGGACAATTTTGGCTGTTTTCCAATATGCTAATATCATATTTTTGGCTATTTTCCAATAATAATATTTAAAAACCACGTGCTGGGCGCAGCAATTTAAAAGTAAATTCGATCCACCTTCAGTCCCGTAATCAGAACCTCCCTTTCACCGCCCTCCCTACCGATTACAATTTTTTCATTTATTGGATGACTTGCTTTACGGTTGTTCTGTGTGGACGGGTATTTTCTTTCAATAAATAATCCCCTTACATATCCAAAAATAACATATTATGGAGGTTGACATGGAAAGCTTATG
>NBLJ01000151.1 GCA_002084545.1 Desulfobacteraceae bacterium 4572_123
TGGTGCTGAACCCCATGCCAGGCACGCAATAGGGCGATCATGGGAAAATGCAATATATTTAAGATGCTCTCTCTCCGAGCCGTAGGCTCTACGAGCCGGAGGCCGGCTCGTCCGGGTTAGGTCTTGTGAATGTTTTTTCTTGACATTCATTTTTTTCTTATTATTTTTGCACTATAAAACGAAAAGTGTTCAAATGAGTATGGGAAAGGATAAAATTATGAAGCAGGAAAAGCTGGAATCCATATTAACAACCGCAAGGAAGATGTTTGCCCGGTACGGTCTCAGAAAAACAAGTCTTGACGAGGTTGCCCGAATGGCGAGAGTGGCCAAAGGCACCATCTATAACTACTTCGGAAGCAAAGACCAGGTTTATCTGGAAGTCCTTCGCCGGGAAGCGGATGAAATTGTGGAAAGGGTTACTTCATCAGTGGCTCAAGAGGTATCGCCCGACGACAAACTTACCGCCTTTGCCCGTGCCAAGTTTCGGTATATGCGCCATGCGATAAATATCCTTAATCTGGATCGGGAAGGGATTGAAAAACTTTTACCCATCGCTGAAAACATTCGAAACGAATTTTTTAAACGGGAGGTAAATATCATCGCCTCTATTTTAAGAGAAGGGGTGGCAAAAGGTGTTTTTCAGATTAACGATACCCTCCTTGCCGCCAGAGCCATTGGCTATGCACTAAGGGGATTTGAGCTTAACTGGCTGGTTCAAGAGGGCAAGGAGCGCATTGAGCATTATCTTACTGAATTGTTTAACATTATTTTTTACGGGCTGACATCCGAAAAAAGGTGTTAATAGGAGAATCAAACCGTCGATTCTTTGCAAATTAACACGGCAAGGACCTATAAATGCAGGGCTACTGACCTATCATAAATTCAGATTCAACATATTTTAATGAAGAATCCACACCTTGAAAGCATATAAAAGATGAACGTCGAACATCGAACATCGAACGTTGAACATCGAATAATGTATTCTACCATTTATAATAAAGACAAAGCGAAGCGCCTTCCACATTCGACGTTCGACGTTAAACGTTCGATGTTCGATGTTCAAATTGTTGCATCTGAAATTACGACTAAACCTCCATATCACGTTGAAATTACATATACAGGTCAGGAGTTCTGAAATGAGGATTGACATTTTGAATATACTTTTTTCATTCTCTTTCTTTTCCATCATTGGCTGGATTCTGGAGGTCTCTTACCGTTCTTTACGTGACAGACGGTTCATTAACCCCGGTCTCTTAAAGGGGCCGTATCTCATTCTTTACGGTACAGGCGCCCTGCTGCTCATGGGATCTGTTTCTCTGTTAAAGGGATCCAATTTGCTTATCAAAGCTATCGTCTATTTTGCGATCACAACCGGCTTTGAGCTGATCTCGGGATTTATTGCCCAATACTTTTTTCAGGTCCGTCTTTGGGACTATTCGGATCAACGTTTTAATTATAAAGGTCATATTTGTCTTAAATTCTCACTTTACTGGATATTACTGGCGTTTGCTTTTGAACATCTCATCTTACCGCCATATCAAGATATTCTCATCCTGCTCTCACCGACTGTCAAAGGTCTCTTTATTGGAATGACGGTTTCAATAATACTGATGGATTTCCTGGCAATTTCCATCAAGCGCTTCCTGAGCATGGGGCCGGAGGAAAAAACCATAATGGAGAGGGAATACATGAACGCGGCAAGGCCGCTTCTTGAGAACCCAATGGTTGCAAAACTTTCTCAGTATGAACATCACAACGGCAAGACGAGATTGGAACATGTAAAGGATGTAGCATATTTAAGCTTTCTTTGGGGTAAGCGATTCTCTCTGGACTGCAACGCCATTGTTCGGGGAGCTCTGCTGCACGATCTTTTTTACTATGACTGGCTGCATGAAGGCCCGAGGCTGCATGGTTTTCGGCACCATAATATCGCTCTGAAAAATGCACGCAAGGTAACTCGCCTTTCTAAAAAAGAAGAGGATATTATTAAAAAGCACATGTGGCCGCTTACAGTTGTCCCACCATGTTATATGGAGTCGCTTATCGTTTCGTTGGTAGATACATTTTGTTCTACAAAAGATTATTTAAGCTTTAAGAAGTACAAAAAAGTGAGAAAACCGATTGCCCTTTCGGATAATTCAAGATCGGGAGGAAAATGGATATGACAAACGATATGGATAATAACCATTTAGCTGGAATTGATATAGGCTCGACAACAGCAAAAGTGGTAATGTACGACGGGGACAGGAACATGATTTTCTCCAGATACCGTCGCCATAGCGCCAGAGCCGTAGAAACCGTGCACAAGATTTTTGAAGAGGCTCTTCAAGAGGTGGGCGATGTTAAGCTCGATCTGGCGGTCACCGGATCAGCAGGGATGGGCGCTGCTGAGACTTTTGGGCTGCCCTTCGTTCAGGAGGTGGTGGCTTCTGCCAACTTTATAAAGAAACACTATCCAAAAGCCAGGACATTTATTGAGATAGGCGGCGAGGACTCCAAGATAATATTCTTTGATGATCAATTTCGGCCGGATATCAGGATGAATGGCAGTTGTGCCGGAGGTACAGGGGCCTTTATTGATCAGATGGCCGTCCTTCTGGATGTAGATGTCATGGAGCTAAATGCCCTGGCGGAAAAAGCAGTAAATATTTATCCCATTGCATCCCGATGCGGGGTTTTTGCCAAAACCGATATCCAGGCTCTACTGAGTCGCCATGTTTCCAGGGAAGATATTGCCGCTTCCATATTTAATTCGGTTGCTTTGCAAGTGATTACTGCTCTGTCCCATGGCCGTGATATAAAAACAAAAATACTTATTGGCGGCGGTCCCCTTACTTTTTATCCTGAACTGCGCCTGGCTTTTAAAAACGTTCTTAAAATAAATAATCCGGATGATTTTATTATTCCTGACCGTCCGGAGCTTATTCCTGCCATGGGAGCCGCCATAACACGGAACGGTAGCCTTTATCTATCCAGAATCACTGAGCTTCTTTTGTTAATCCCGGGAAATGGACCAAACCGGGAGATAAACAGTTCTTTCAGCCGCGTTGGAGAACCGGATCTGGATACAAAAAGGCTACCCCCTTTGTTTGAAAATAAAACAGAGATTGAGTTGTGGCAGGAAAGGCACAATGAAACCCGTGTGTCCCGGATAAATATAAAAGAGGTCAATGGCAGGGAACTTTTTTTAGGTATCGATTCCGGTTCCACGACCACCAAGCTTGTCCTGGTTGATGAACAGGGACGTTTTGTGCTTGGCTATTACGAGGCCAACAAAGGTAATCCAATACAGGCAGTAAAAGAGGGACTATCTGACTTCAAGAAAAAATTCTTAAGGGCCGAATTTTTACCTCATATAGTCCGAACCGCAGCAACAGGATATGGAGAAGGCCTGATCAGGGCGGCTTTCGGGTTAAATGACGGTGTTGTTGAGACTATAGCACATTATCAGGCAGCCAGGCGCTTTGAAAGGGATGTTTCGTTTATTCTAGATATCGGCGGACAGGATATGAAAGCTATTTTTGTAAGCGCTCATGCAGTTTCCGATATTCAGATTAATGAAGCGTGCTCATCAGGATGCGGTTCCTTTATAGAGACTTTCGCCCGTTCCCTTGGGTGCACAACTTCTGATTTTGCCGCGATTGCCTGCGAGAAAAATGCACCGTTTGATCTTGGAACCCGTTGTACGATTTTCATGAATTCCAAGGTCAAGCAGGCGCTCCGGGAAGGTGCAACGGTTTCCGATATTTCAGCAGGGCTGGCTTATTCGGTAATCAAAAATGCGCTTTATAAAGTTCTCAAACTGAAAAATACATCTGAATTAGGTGATAAGATCGTTGTTCAGGGCGGGACATTTCGCAATCAGGCAGTGCTCCGGGCTTTAGAGCTCCTGCTCAATAAAGAAGTTGTTCGGTCTGATATTCCCGAGTTGATGGGAGCATATGGCGCAGCATTAACGGCTCTTAATAATCACCGCATAAGACCGGATGAATCATCGGTTTTTAACGGTATTGAGAATCCTGATACAGGGACGGATTTTTCAAAAAAAGAGATTCACTGCAAAGGATGCGAGAACCGGTGTGCGATATTGAAACTCACCTTTGCTAATGGAAATCATTTTTTTACAGGGAACCGATGCGAAAAGCATTTCAGCAATAATCCCGAGATAAAACACAGGGGTAAAAATCTGATAACAGAGCAAATAGAGCTTCTTTTTGACCGCAATATGGAACCCGAAGGCGATCCGATCCTTACATACGGCATCCCTCGGTGTCTGAATATGTATGAAAACTTTCCCTTCTGGAACACATTTTTAACAGTTTGTGGATTTAAAGTCGTTCTTTCATCGCCTTCTAATTTTAAACTGTATGAAAATGGTGCGCCAACTGTAATGTCGGAAAACATATGCTTTCCGGCAAAGCTCGCGCACGGACATATTTTAGATCTTATAGAAAAAAAGGTGGACAGGATCTTTTTCCCCACTGTAGTCTATGAGCAAAAAGAATATCCGGATGCCCTAAACAGCTTCAACTGTCCGGTTGTTACTGGATATCCGGATCTCTTAAAGAGCGCCATTAATCCTGATGGAAAATATAAAATTCCCCTTGATAATCCTCCCATCAGTTTTAAAGATATTCAACTTCTTAAAAAGCAGCTTCATATCTTTTTCAGACAATTTGGCGTAAATTACAAGACAGTGTCAAAAGGGGTGGAAAAAGGATTGGCAGAGCAAAAGGAATTTAAAAAGGAACTTAAAGCCAGAGCAAAAACTTTGATAAACAAGGCGGAAAATGAAGGGCGGATAATTATTGTTCTGGCTGGCCGGCCTTATCATATAGATCCTTTAATCAACCACGGCATTCCGGATTTTCTTACAGAACTCGGAGTGGATGTTATCAGCGAAAATGCGGTTCCTGCGGACACAGATATGGCCCTTGATGATGTCAATGTCCTTACCCAATGGAGCTATGTCAACAGATTGTATGAAGCCGCCGGGTGGGCCGTCAAGAACCAAAATGCCCAACTGGTTCAGCTAACATCTTTTGGTTGCGGCCCTGATGCCGTATCTGCCGATGAGGTCAGGGAAATTATCCGGAACCACGGGAAAATTTACACTTTAATAAAAATGGATGAAATCGCTAACTTGGGCTCAGTTAAGATAAGGCTGCGTTCTATGCTGGAAGCGGTAAAAGAGAATACAGCCAGGTCGCACAGGAAGCGAGGAAATGGAAAGAAAGCAAATAGGACTTTCATGCAAAAAGACAGGAAAAGAACCCTTATTGCGCCGTATTTTTCTCCATTCTATTCTCCACTGATCCCGGCTGCGTTCAGGCCTCTGGGCTATCGCGTCGATGTCCTCCCGCCCCAGGACAAGACCTCGGTGGAATTAGGTCTTAAAACTGTAAACAACGATATGTGCTATCCGGCCATTCTTGTTGCAGGCGACATAATTAAAGCCTTTCAATCCGGCAGGTACGATCCGGAAAAAACGGCGGTGATTTTAACCCAGACAGGAGGTCAGTGCAGGGCATCCTCTTATGTTTCCCTTATCAAAAAGGGACTGGCTGATGCAGGTCTGACTGATGTTCCGGTGATTGCCATATCTGCTGAAGAGATAAATCCACAGCCAGGATTTGTCATCAATGAAAAAGAGCTTTTGAAAAGACTGGGCCTTGGAGTTATTTTTGCCGATCCGCTGGCCCGGATGTATCTTTCTACAGTAGTCAGAGAAGAGACTCCGGGAACCTCAATGGCTTTACATTCTAAATATCTCTCAAAAATGGAACCGGGTATAGAGAAAGCAGATTATCATTATTTGCTGAATCTTCTTCAAGAGGCGGTGGAAGATTTCAATATGGTCAAGATTAAAAATGGGTCTGTCCCCAGAATCGGAGTTGTGGGAGAGATATTTGTCAAATATAACTTTTTTTCAAATGGAAATATTATTGAGTGGCTTTCAGGTCAGGGAGTGGAGGTGGTTCTTCCAGTTTTGCAAAGTTTTTTTGCTCAGAGGTTTGTAAATGAATCATTCAATCAAAAGGCGTTTTTTAAATTTTCTCCTGTTGATAATATTAAAACCAGGCTGCTGGAAATTTATGCAAATTATTATCTGTTTCGTGTTGACCGGGTCATGCAGGAATTTCGTTTTTACCGGAAGCATTATAGTTTAAAAGATCTGGCTGAAATCACAGGGGAAGTGGTCAGCCTGGCATGCTTTCGCTTGATATGGATGCCGGGGTTAGTGAGGTAAATATACTGAACAGGCTGCATTTTATGGTCATTGGGGCCAGGGAAGAGACGGCTCGTGGAATGGAGACGATGCGTCAGCCAGAACCGGCCGCATATTTTTCAGTCCCGCGTATCTGGCCGCGTGATCTCAATATTCTGGAAAATTATGTATCGCTGGAAGTCGAAAAATGGAAAGCCTGGGTATCAGGATTGGAACTGCTGAAAAAAGCGGGCAATTTTATTCACAGGTAAATGATAACAAATAACATCAAATTGCAGGAGGTACAAATCATGCTTAAAAATCAGATGAAAGATCACATTAAAGATGAATTGAAAAGGGCAAAAGAGGCCGGGCAGGTTACTTCGGAAAAAGTATATGAAACTGTCAGGGCGGCGGTAGCAGATGCCGTAGCTGAAAGCAAAGGGAATATTGAGGAACTTCGCCCTATTGTGAAAGATGCTGTCTCTGCTGCTATTGAGGGTTTGAAGGATGTGGGCGTGGATGTAAAAGATAAAGTAGAAGGGGCCGTAGTAGGCGCAATTGCCGGTGCTCGCAGCAGGGGTGATGAAGCGGTTGAGGCCAGTACAGAACTATTGGGTTTAACAAAACAGACTGTTAAAGAAGCGGTAAAACATGCTATTGAGTCAGGAAAAGATGTAAAAGAAACCGTCGTTCAGATTACAAGCCATGCCACGGAAAGGGCGCTTAAAGAGGGCCGGTTCACCGCTGACAGGGTGAAGAAAATTGCCGACAAGGTCATGTCCGGCGCAGTGGAAGCCGCAGAGGAAGCGGGTAAAGAGGTCAAGGACGTTGCCCTGGGAGCTTTTAAAGGGGCTCACGAAGGAATCGCATCGGCAGTTGAATCTGTTGAGGATAAAACAAAGGCATTTGTCCATGAGGACCTCGCAGAGACAAAAGAAGATCTGGAGGCAATCGAAGATCTTTTTATAGAGACTGTCCGCAAAGTGGCAAGACGTTCCGGAGAAGTGACAAAGGATGTATTAAATGACCTGGCTGATCAGACAAAAAAAACGAGTTCTGTCTTGAAAGAAAAAGCTATACATGCTGCAGAAGCAACTGCCAAAAGATTGAAAGAAACCAGCAAAGATGCGGCCAAAGCAACTGCAAAAGCTGCAAGCAAAACAGCTCATGTCATGGCTAAAGAGACCAAAGAACTCGGAAAAAGGTCTGTAGATGTAGCCAGGGGGGCCATTACAGGTATGTGGAAAGGGGCAAAGCATGCTTTAAAGAAAGACAAGAGGGAATAATATGAAAAAAAGCATATCGTTGGTCCTTGGAAGCGGAGGCGCTCGAGGATACGCCCATATCGGGATAATTGAAGTGTTGGAGGATTATGGTTATGAGATTAAATCCATAGCCGGATCTTCCATGGGAGCATTGATCGGCGGACTTTATGCCTGCGGAAAGCTTGATGCTTATAAGGAGTGGGTTTTAACTCTTGACGTTCTGGATGTATTGAAGCTGCTTGATTTCACAATCGGTAAAATAGGCTTTATCAAAGGCGACAGAATTTTCAGCATCATGGAGGAGATGATTGGTGAAAAAAATATTGAGGATTTGCCAATTTCTTTTACCGCTGTGGCTACTGATTTGACAACTCAAAAAGAAGTATGGCTGCAAAAAGGAATTTTAAGTGTTGCTGTCAGGGCATCGATTGCCATCCCAACGATCTTTACTCCCATTGAACTAAAAAATAAAATATTAATCGATGGCGGTATACTCAATCCCGTTCCCATAGGACCCACGCTATCCGATATGACCGATTTAACAGTTGCGGTTAACTTAAATTCGAGCATAACAATAAAACATCAAATAATAATACCCGAAAAAGAAAATAAACGACAACACATCTTGCATGACAAAATAAATACCTTTTTGGAACAAAAACTTCCCGGCAAAGAAGAACCCGGCCTCAATTACACGAAAATATTCAGAAAAACGATTGATGCCATGCAACATGCCATTACACGCTATAAGATGGCAGGATATCAGCCGGACGTGGTCATTGAAATTCCGAGTAACGCCTGTGGCTTTTATGAATTTCATAAAGCCTATGAAATGATAGAAATCGGCAAAAAAATAGCAAAAGAAACCTTAGAAAACCTAAAATATCTGACACAGCATCGGAATAGCAAGGGAGGATGATTTGACATTTTTTAAAAACTGGATGTTATCGAACAGGCCTCCCCCTTCATTAAACGCATTCACCCCCGCCGAATCGCGAAAGACATGGCAAGTTCAGGAACCGATCTTTTTCACCTTTTAAAGGATATCCCCGGTGAGGTTCGAGCGATTCTCAAATTGGCCAGACAGGGCAAGGTAAAAATAGAGTTTGAACATCGTGGATTGGAACCGATGATTGCCGCCAATGACCGGATCAGCAACCGGCTTTCCTTTGCAATCGTACTGGCTTCCCTGGTGATCGGCTCGGGCCTTATTGTGCTTTCCGGTATCCCGCCCAAGTGGCATGAAATACCGGTTATCGGTCTTGCCGGCTTTCTGGTTGCAGGTGCAATGGGGTTTTGGTTGTTGATATCGATTATGAGAAGCGGGAGGATGTAAGGCCATATTGTCTTTAGAGTGGATGGACTTTCCTGAGGAAGGGATTCAGTTACCTGCAGAAATTATTTTTCAGTTCCCCCCTTGACAATGTGACGTCTGATTATATATTGTGACGTTTAGTTGTCATTTATTTGGTGCAAAACCGTCTACCAGGAGATTAAACGATGAAAAACAAAAAGCTTCCAAGGCGAGAAAGAGAGAAATTAAGGCAGCGTCAGGAGATGCTTGCCGCCGCGCTCGAGCTTTTTTCTGAGAAGGGATATCACAATGTATCCATGCACGAGATAGCCGAAAAAGCCGAATTTGCCATCGGAACGCTTTACAAATTCTTCAAGAATAAGGAGGAGCTCTACAAGAACCTTGTGCTGGAACAGTCCGACAGGTTCCATGAAACGCTTACGAAGGCCATTAAAGAACCGGATGACGAAATTGAAAAACTGCGAAATTACATCAGGGCCAAGGGCGAAATCTTTAGGGACAACGTTTCTATGATCCGCCTTTATTTTGCGGAAACCCGGGGAGCGAGCTTCAACATTATGGCAGGACTTGATTCCGAGATCCGTGAGCAATATGGCGGTTTCCTGCAAAACCTTGCTACGGTCTTTGAAACCGGGATTAAAAGGAAACGATTCAAGAAGATCACCGACCCATACCATTTGGCCGTTGCCCTTGACAGCATCACCAATGCCTTTCTTTTTCTCTGGCTTGAAGCGCCTGAGAGTCACCCCTATCCGGAAAACCCGGACCACATTTTGGATATTATGCTCAAGGGACTTATTGATTCGCACTCCGGAGATGAGCTTTGCTAACTCAATCGTTAATTTTACCAGTTATTTTGGAGATCTTTGATGCAATTCAATGAAAATTTTACTCAAACGCTAAAACCGGCAGTCGTTTTAATGGTTCTGTTAGGCATCCTTTTACTGGCAGGTTGCGAGCGTCAGGAGCAAGCCCCGCCGTCCCCTGTTCCGGAAGTGTCCACGGTGACGGTAAAAACCCAGAAAGTCATGCTGACTACTGAATTACCGGGCCGGACATCAGCCTACCGCATTGCGGAAATCCGGCCTCAGGTCAACGGCCTGATACTAAAACGTCTATTTACGGAAGGTTCCGATATCAAGGCCGGCCAGGTGCTCTATCAGATCGATCCCGCGCCTTTTCAGGCGGTCCTGGACAATGCAAAGGCTGGCCTTGGTCGGGCAGAGGCCAACCTTCCCGCAATCAATTTGAGGGTCAGGCGCTTCAAAACGTTGATAGCTGACAAGGCGGTAAGCCAGCAGGATTACGATGATGCGGATGCGGCCTTGAAACAGGCCATCGCCGAGATTAAATACTGGAAGGCGCAGGTAAGAACCGCCCATATCAATCTGGGATATTGCAAGGTTAATGCCCCCATCTCCGGACGAATCGGTCGATCCAGCGTGACGGACGGCGCAATTGTCACGGCGTACCAGCCCGTGGCCCTGGCAACCATTCAACAACTGGATCCCATATACGTGGATGTGCCCCAATCCACCACCGAATTGCTGCGCTTGAAGCGCCGCCTGGAGGACGGTCGCCTCAAGAGCCATGGAACGAACCAGAACAAGGTCAAGCTCACCCTGGAAGACGGCACGGCATATCCTTTGGAAGGGATGCTGCAGTTTAGCGATGTCACGGTGGACCCGACGACCGGATCCGTCATCCTCTCGTCTCAGCAGGTCTTGCTCCCGGCAATCGTGTGATCGTCGAGGGAATGCAAAGGGTACGGCCCGGCGCAGCCGTGAAGGTTGTCCCTTTTAAGGAGGGTAAAACCAGGAGCGGACCTGCCGTCCAACCACAAAAGCGAACGGATGG
>NBLJ01000152.1 GCA_002084545.1 Desulfobacteraceae bacterium 4572_123
GAAAACAAAAGCACCCGCTTGAGGATATGGCCCACCGAGCGTGATACTGCAAAAAGCGCCAGACCATAGCACAACCATAACAGATAGGTCCAGATCACATTGTTGCGGTCCTGGCTTCTCAACTTGGTGACCAGCCGCAGGCACAAAAAGGAGAAGATGATCATTAAAAAGGAGCCGACGCTGTCGACGACCCAGATCGGTATGGCGGAAAAAATCATGAGTGCTCCTGTTTGGGGGCGCGGGGCGATTGGTCCGCTAAAAGTCGTTTTAAACCGAGGTACAGAAAAATAATTGCCGGCACACACAACAGGTGATCCAGTTTGGCAAGATAGTACAGACCCTCAAGCATCTTATTATTCTGCCCACAGCAGGAAAAAAAAGGCGGACAGCTGGATCAGCCGCCAACCGGATTCACGTACCAGCCCCCGCTGTTTTAACCAGTAGATGAGTCCGCCCATGGAAATGATAAAAAACACGTGGGCCAGCTGGTGGGCGTAGACTCCCTCAATTCCTCCATGGCCCTGGGTGGCCAGGGCCAGGACGGGATTTGGGATGAACACCAGGCAGGTGGACGCCGCCATAAAAAAAATAGTTTTGATTTTCATTTTTCAGTCAACCTAAAGGATTGTGTCGTTTTCAGGTAAGTTCTTAAAAAGTTGCGGTCGGCCCGCGTAATATGCATTTTGATTTCACTACAGGTGTCAATTTGGGGCGTAATCCGACCTCCTGGTTAAATTTAAAAAACTCGTCGCAAGCTCCAGCGGTTGTAACTCTTGCACCCTGAACTCTGCTTGTGGGGTCGGAGCCCCAAACCCTGAACCAATCAGTTTAGCTATATTATATTTTTATCCGGGTGGCAAATTTAATCACGTTTAAGTTGATTCTTTTTCGGGAAGCGGGATGTTCGGTGAGACCAAGCGGCTTTGTTCCGACAGCGCTGAATTCGCAATCCGGGCAGCGTTACCCGGGGGGCATCGAAGATTATTGTGAGCTCTGTTCGGCGGGCATCCGGTGGCGGGTGTAAATTTTATTACCAATGTGCCAGGCTATGTAAAAAAAAGCCAAGGACAGGACAAACCAGAATACGGCGCCCACCGGTGGCACCGTGCCGTTAGTACCGCCGAAGGAAAAGATAGCGTCCCGTCCGAAGCGTTTTACCAGGTTGGCCGAGCGGTAAGCATCATTCACATAGGCGAGCATGGTGAAAACCGGGAGGTACTTGGTGACCAGGCTGATTAACAGACCTTCAAAAAAATAGTCGTAATATAGTCTGTTGAGCCGGGCCTCGTCGATGTTTCTTGTCAGGCGTTTGGCTTTTTCGGGGTCCTCGCATTTTTTGGCTTCCTGGCGGATCTTGTACCAGTGCGTAAATTGTTGTTGCAGCCGCCGGTAGCGGCGGGTTTTAAAATTTTTGGATAAAAATTTGGTGATGCCCACCGTAATCAGGGCGATGACAGATATGGCGAAAGCCGGTCCCAGAGCGTTGAGGGGGGTACAGGCAATGTCCAGCAGACTTTTGCCATATTGAACGGCGATAAGGATATATCGCCAGAGAATGTCTAAAAACGCATCCATAGTAAATTTTTTATAACAGGACCGATCGTCTGTAAAAAATAAATACGGTTATGCAGAAAGTCCAAGTTAGGCTGTTTCAACCACGAAAATAAAAATCCCCGATTGAGCATGTTGCTCAATCGGGGGTTGATTATCACGTTTTAGACCCAGATTTCAATCTTAAAGAAACGGAAGAACAAAAAGAACAGGGTGATGGCCAGTACGACTTTCAGGGTTTTCTCGCTGAAAAGCTTCTGTGCGCGGCTGCCGAGCATGCCGCCGACAAAGCCGCCGATGATAATGGAAATCATCAGCCACATATCCGGCAGGTAGCCGTTCATCAGATACCCCAGAAAAGAGCCGATACTGGAAAAACAGGTTCCGATCAATGAGATGGGCACGGCAACGTACATGGGCAGTGCCCCCAGGGTGGTCATGGCCGGCACCAGCAGGAATCCGCCGCCGATACCAAAGCTGCGGGATACGATTCCGATAACCAGTCCCAGCAGGCCGAACAGCAGCGGGTTGATGGTGAACTCCTCACCCCAGAATTTGAACCGGTAATCGGTCAGGCCGGATTTGACCGGTTCGATGCGGCCCATTTCCACCGAGGTGCCTTCGGACTTGGCCTTGGCAACTGCTGCATTGAACTTTTTGACCATGGCCTTAATGTTCTTGCGTTTTTCCATGACCTTCGGAGAAAGCTCATAAAGGGTCCGGATTCCCATGAGCACCACCAGCACCGCCAGCCATTCCTTGTAGCTTTTCATGGGCAGGTACTGGGTGGCATATTTTCCCAGCCAGATGGAACCTATGAAAATACCCACCCCGAAGGAGATACCCACCGGCCAGGCGACCCGCCTTTCCTTGACGGCGTAGCGGTAAAAAGAGCCTAGAGGTGAAAACAGGGTCAGGGCCATATTCGAAGGCCGCAGGACATTGGCGGCGTTGATTCCCACCGGACCGGCGGTTTGCACAACGATCACCTGGAAAGCCGCCATCAGCATGCCGCCGGCGGCTCCAATCATGGAGAAATAGGTGCCTACAAAGATGGCGCCGATAATAATCCAGAGTGGATTCATGTACCGTCCGCCCAAAGACAGCCAGAATCCGTTTTTGCTGATATTGTAGCTGCCGGCCTTGGCGCCGTTGACATAAACGTCAAATTTCGTGTTCGGCGGTGTGTGACGAAAGGATTTAAAGGAGGCCGTGAACTTGCCCGTCTTTTTATCGAGGGAAATTGTGGTGCCCTTGTCCCAGTAGTTTTTCGAGGTGTTGTAATCGCCCATCACGCTTCGGGCGAAGATGGTGACTTTGCCGACCTTGGTGCTTTCCTTGACGATGGTGTTGATGCCGTAGCTGCTCTGATGGGCATACTTGTAAAATTTCCACTGTTCGGCGGTTTTAATGGGCCCCAGGACACTTTTGGCTTCAGGGGACAACGCATCATATTTTGCAAGCTTGAACATGGTGGTTTTGTACAGCCCTCTTTTGCCCCCCTGGGTGAAAAAGGAAGGGCCGCCGAATTTTTTCTGCGCAATTTTGCCGAACTTATCCGGGGCGCTGGTCAGCATGTAGTAAAGCGGCGGTATGGCGGTGTCCATGGCAAAACCCTTTTGTGGGGCATCTTTTTTAAACCGTTTGAGTTCGTTAACGCCTTCGGTGTCCTTGGGGGCAAACATCTTCTGTTCGGCAATCGCGATATACAGCTCCTGGCCGGGGGCGATGGTGCCCTCGAGGGTGACCGTGCCGCCGGCCTTGTAGTCGGGGGCTGACAGTGTCACCGCGGAAAATGCACCGGTGGGAAGCGCCAGCAGGGCGGCCAGTGCGATAAGCATTAGACTGAACAGGGGTAATTTTTTTCTCATCATCTCCTCCTTTAGGTGTTAGGTTTTGAAGCTTAATATTTAAATGCTTCGATTTAATTTGTTAGAGCTTGAAATACCGGGCCGCCAGCCAGGCACCGAGTTCACTGCAGGCCGTGCCGATGACAGTGAAAAATATTATCTCCCGGGGACCAAACAGATTGGCTTCCAGGCTGTAAATGCAAAGGGCGATCAAGGCGGCGGTGGTGACCAGAGCGTTGGCCAAACCGGCGGCCAGTGCGACAATCTGCCGGTGCGCAAGGGCATCGCGGGTTTTATCCACCAGGCAATAGCCAGTCATGGCGCTGTTAAAGCCTATCAACCAGGGGATAAAATGAATCACTTTAAATACCGGCAAAAGGGTTGTCAGAAATATTGTTACCAGCAGGGTTCCCCCCACACCGGTTAAAACTGCAGCAGTTGTTTGACGCAGCAGGTAAAATTTCTGATTTTCAAACAGGTCCCAGTTCATCAGTAAGGCAAATGCCGCTCTCATGATTTTTTCTCCGTAAACTTTAATATTTCAGGTGCATGCGAGTCCGTGTCCTGAAAATACAACAAAAATGCGGTCGCAGCCCGGCATCATAGCCAGCCGGCTCCACGCGGCGCACATTGCCCTCCAGCAGAAGCAAGCAATGTGCCATGTATTATTGCGATCCAGCATCCAGTGGCCACAGCGACCCGTCGGTAGGTGTTTTTGCTTTAAAATTAATGGGATAAGGCCGGATCAACGCCCTTGCCGCCGTGTCGCGAAGGGTGCCGGCGCAATAAAAATATTGCATGCTTGTTGTCAGAGGAGTGTTTTCCCGGGGCCGGGTAAATGGGTTCGATAGTGCGAATTTGCTTATCTACCTGAAAATATATCTAATTATTCGGGAGGCGATTTGAATGTCCAGATGTCTATTTCATCTTTCCGGTGGTATGATTATTGCTATTCAGGATGGTCTGTGTAGACAGCATTGCCAGGGCGGCGGTTGTTGCCGTGGCCGCCGCCGGCGATTTTGCAATATTTGCGTATAATTTTGGTAAATTACCATATTTTTCTGGAGGATATCATGGAAAAAGAAGTCTACAGTCTGTGTTTTATGTGTTCGGTCAGGTGCCCGATACGGGTCCTGGTAAAAGACGGTCAGGTCAAATGGATCGAAGGCAATCCCCAGGTGGCTGGGATGGAGGGCAGCCTGTGCCCGCGTGGATCTGCTGGAATTTCGCTGCTTTACGACGACCAGCGGGTGAAGTCACCCATGATCAGGGTGGGGGAGCGCGGTTCGGGCCACTGGCGCAAGGCCAGCTGGGACGAGGCCCTGGATTATGTCGGTGACAAATTGAAATCTATTATCGAAAAACACGGGGGCCACAGCGTCGTCATTGGAGAACGCACCCAGCTGGCCACCCATGTCAGCAAGACCTTTTTAAAAGCACTTAAATCTCCAAATCATTTTACCCATGACGCCCTGTGCAAGGGATCGGTCAACACGGCTTGCCGCTCCCTGTTCGGGTACACCGATGCCCAGATGAGCATGGATTACAAGAACACCAAGCATATCGTCATGTATGGGCGCAACCTGTTTGAAGCGCTGGAGGTCAAACCGGTCAACAATTTGATGGTTGCTTTGGAAAAAGGGGCCAAGTTGACTTATATCGATCCTAGGGTGACCATCACCGCCACCAAGGCGAATCGCTACTGGATGATCCGGCCGGGAACGGACCTGGCCCTCAATTATGCGCTGATCCATGTGATTCTCAAAGAACGGCTGTACGATGCAGCTTATGTGGACCGCTGGGTGCAGGGATTGCCCGGGCTGCAGGATTTTATCCATCCCTACACCCCCGAATGGGCCGAACTGGAAACAGGAATTGCCGCCAACGCGATTGTGGACCTGGCCCGGGAGCTCAGCCAGGACAAACCCTCGGTGATTTTTCATTTCGGCTACCGTGGGGCCAACCATCCCAACGAAATTTATATGCGCCGTTCTATTATGATTCTAAACTCCCTGATGGGCAGTATGGAAGCCAAAGGCGGGTTCTTTTTCAAAAAGGGCCCGGGTGAGGAAGGGGGCAAGCCGGCGCGCAAGCTCACCGAGCAGGAGTTCCCCAAGATTGAGGTTCCGCGTTTTGACAAGGTCGGGACCCCGGACTTTCCCCTGCCGGATCCCAACCATGGCGTCGGCCAGATCCTGCCCGAGGCGATTTTGAATGAAGATCCCTATCCCCTCAAGGCACTGATTGCCTATCGGTTTGACCCGCTGATGTCCATTCCGGACACCAAGCTGACCAAAAAAGCCCTGGATAAACTGGATTTGATCGTGGCCATCGATATCAACTACAGTGATATCGCCTGGTATGCCGATGTGATCCTGCCCGAGTCGACCTACCTGGAGCGCACCGACAGCATTCAGCAGGCCAATGGGTTAAAGCCCCAGATGTTTTTGCGCAAACAGGCGGTGGAGCCGCGCTATGACACCCGCGACGGAGCCGTGATTCTCAAACAGATTGGTGAACGCCTGGGAATCGGCAATTATTTTCCCTATGAAAACATGGATGAACTGGTGGCCTGGCAGCTGGAGGGAACCGGTTTTACCATGGAAGATTTTGAAAAAAAGGGTTTTGTTGCCTACGGTAAGAAACAGATTTTCTGGGATCGCCAGGACGGAATTAAATTCAAGACCCCCTCGGGTAAAATTGAGTTCAAGTCTTCCCTGCTGGAAGATGCCGGCTTTGAATCCTTTCCGGCCTATGAAGCCATGCCGTCTCCGCCCAAAGACGAATTCCGGCTGGTGGTGGGGCGCAACGCCCTGCACACCCATTGTTCCACCCAGAACAATCCCTATCTCAACGAGCTGTGCTCGGAAAATGAGCTGTGGATCAACAAAGAAAAGGCGGAAAGGCTCGGTATCAGCAACGGTGAAAGGGTGGAGGTGGCATCGAAAACAGGCAGCGGTACCATCGTCGCCAAGGTAACCGACCTGATTCATCCGGAGGCGGTGTTCATGTTTCACGGGTTCGGCCACGAGGCGGAAAAAGCGGCTCGTTCTTACAAAAAAGGGGTCAACGATGCCTTGCTCATGGAGAATGTCTCCGACATGATCGGCGGCAGCCCCGCGATGCACGAGACCTTTGTGACCGTTAAACCGGTATAGGCAGTTATTTTTTTGGTATTCAAAACAAAGCGACCCAGTCGCGACATATATATAAAATCGGAAACCGGTTTTATGGAGGTAACCAATGAGCAAATATTTCATGCTGCAGGACCAGCAAAAATGTATCGGGTGCCATTCATGCGAGATCGCCTGCAAGACGAACAAAGCGCTGCCGGCCGGTACGCGACCCTGCCAGGTTATCACGGTGGGGCCAAAATTTTTCAATGACCGGCCGCGGGCCTCTTTTATTTTTATGCCCTGTTTTCACTGTGAGAATCCCTGGTGTGTTTCGGCCTGTCCCACGGGCGCCATGCAGCGCCGGGAAAAAGACGGCATTGTTTTTGTGGATCACAACCTGTGCGTGGGGTGCAAAACCTGCATATCCGCCTGCCCCTGGGGTGCTCCCCAGTGGAACCCGGAAATCGGCAAGGTGGTCAAATGCGACTACTGCATGGATCGCATTGATGCCGGAGACCGGCCGGCCTGTGTGACTGTCTGTACCACTCACTGCCTGAGTTTCGGCGAAACCGAAACCATGCCAGTGGTCAAGCGCGATCGCTATGCCCGGGCCATGGCTTCCACCAAGGGTGCGGCGCATCTGGAATAAAAAAACAGGTTCCCAGTTCAAGGTTCAAAGGTTCAGAGTTGATATAAACCCAGAACTTAGAACCTCAGGGTTTTTAAAGAGGGTTATGATTAATGGATGCTGTCGCCATCAATATTGACGGACAGGATCACGAAGTCGAAGAAGGTCAGCGACTGCTTCTGGTGTTACAGCAAAAGGGCATTAAGGTTCCCAGCCTGTGCTTTCATCGTGCGCTGGTCCCTGCGGCGGCATGCAAACTTTGCGTGGTGGAAGTCACTGAGGGTGGCAAGCCGCCTCGCGCCCGGCTGTCCTGTGCGGTAAAGTGTCGCGAGGGCATGCAGGTGACCACTGAAAGCGCTATGATTCACCAGTTGCGCAACAAGGCCATTGGGGATCTATTAAAACTGGCCCCTTTTTCCGATGCGATCCATAAAATCGGCTCTGAATTCGGGCTGACCACCGGCCTAAAACCTGATGGCTGTATTCGTTGCCGCCTGTGTATTCGGGTCTGCGCGGATATCATCGGGGCCAGGGCGCTGAAGATGATCAGAAGAGAAGGGCTTCAATACGTGGTGCCTTCCGAAGATGGAACCTGTATCGGTTGCGGTACCTGCACCAATATCTGCCCGACCGGGGCCATCCGGGCCGAAGACGACGAAAACGTGCGCACCATCCGGATCCGCGATGAGGTCGTCGGCCGGCATCCCCTTGAGCGGTGCGACATATGCGGTCGCTATTATGCCACTACCCGTTTTATCGAGCATGTGAAGGCTGCCGAGGCGTCTCATCCGGATGAAAAAGAAGAGCATCACCACTGCCCCATGTGCGCCAAGCTGTACTCAAAACGAAAACTTGGGATCACCGCTCCGCACCTGGCCAAAACCTATGGGGGCAAGCCGGTTGATTAGAAGTGATTAAAGAAAGGTAAATATGCCCGCAACAACCTGCCCGGTTCACACCACCGAGATGTGGCTGGATGATATTTTACGTTCCGGTCGCCTGAAACACCCCAAAAGCAGACGCATTGCTGAAGAGATCCGGCAGCTGGTAGATGATATCGCCTGGGGCCGGGGTGGACCAGACCACCTGCCCGCGGTTGAGTCCCTGGGCTGGGAATTGGTCGACGAAGGCCCCGATGATGCCGGCGTTGAAATCGGAAATTTTATCCGTTCCGCTGTTGATGATCACCGGGAGGTCTTTAAAAGCCACATTGAAACCCATAACTGTGCCACCGGGGACTGTGTCAAGCTGGCCCCTGCGCCATGCCAGATGGCCTGCCCGGCAGGTATCGATGTCCCTACCTATGTCACGCTGATCGGCCACGGCCAGGATGCCGAGGCCATCGAAGTCATCCGCAAAGACAACCCGTTTCCCTGGGTGTGCGGCCTGGTCTGCACCCGGCCCTGTGAATTCATGTGTGTCAGGGGGCGCATCGACACGCCGGTGTCCATTAAATTTTTGAAAGCCTTTGCCGCCGAAAGAGCGTTTTCCGACCGGCGTTATGAAAATCCCGTCCGGCAGCCGGATAAAAACCGCAAGGTCGGTATCATCGGCGCGGGCCCGGCTGGAATGACCGCGGCCTATTACCTGGCCCTCATGGGCTACCGCGTGCGGGTCATCGAAGCACTTCCCATGGCCGGAGGCATGATGATGGTGGGCATTCCGCGCTACCGTCTGCCCCGGGAGGTCATTGACCGGGAAGTTGCCATGATCGAAGCGCTCGGGGTCGAATTTGTGTTTAACTCCCGCTTTGGCGTCGATGTTACCCTGGAGCAACTGAAAAAGGAAGGATTTGAAGCGTTTTTTATAGCCATCGGGGCGCACAGCTCCTTTAAGCTGGGAGTTCCCGGTGAGAATGATTTCCCAGAAGTCATTGATGCCATCGAGCTGCTGAAAAATGTGGCTCTGGGAGAACGGCACATGCCCGGCAAAAAAGTGGTGGTCATCGGCGGGGGCAATGTGGCCATTGATGTGGCCAGAACCTGCATCCGGCTGGGGTGTGAAGAGGTGACGATTGCTTACCGGCGAACGCGGGCGGAAATGCCGGCTGATGAAGAAGAAGTCGAACAGGCCGAAGAAGAGGACGTCAAGCTCTCATTTCTGACGGTCCCGGTTGAAATCGTTGGGGAAGGCGGGCGGGTGACGGCTCTCAAATGCCTGCGGGCCGAGCTGATCGCCCGCAAGGGCAGTACCCGAAAATCACCGGTTCCCGTGGAAGGCAGCGATTTTTTCATGGATGCGGATGCGGTGATCCCGGCTATCGGACAGGCAGTGGATAATGGCTGTATGCAGGAGCTTTCCGGGCTTGAGTGGACACGGCGCAAAACGATCCATGTCGGCATGGCCAGTATGGAAACTTCCCTGGAAGGGGTATTTGCCGCCGGTGATGCGGTTCTAGGCCCGGCGACTGTCATCGAGGCCATTGGCGGCGGTAAGAAGGCAGCCAATTCCATTGACCGCTACCTGTCGGGCATACCACAGCCCAAAATGCCCCCGGTTCCCGTGCGCCGCGGTAGAATTGACTGGATCGAGGTGCCCGCCAGTACCAAGATGGTCTTGAAGCGCCCCGAGATGCCACTGCTGAACATCGATCGGCGTCGAACCACCTTCCAGCAGGCAGAACTTGGCTATTCAGAAAATATGGTTCGCGAAGAAGCACGCAGATGCCTGCGCTGTGATATCTGCCGGCGCTGCGGCGACTGTGTGGCGGTATGCCGGGACAAGATGGGGATCAACGCCCTGCAGCTGGGCTACCTGAATTTTGACCATCCGGTGAAAACCGATTTTCGCTTGACCGAAGAACGCTGCATCGCCTGCGGCGCCTGCGCTGAAAGTTGTACCAATGGCGCCATGCGCATCGAAGACCGTGAGGGAGAGAGAATCCTGTCACTGTGCGGGATTATTTTAAATCGCCAGAAACTGGTCTGCTGTGAAGGCTGCGGTGCTGTGCTCGGGCCGGCCAAGTACCTTGACTATATCCGCAAAAAGACCGGCACGGTCGCCCAGGTATCCG
>NBLJ01000034.1 GCA_002084545.1 Desulfobacteraceae bacterium 4572_123
ACAATCGGTGCTGTCGGTGCTTTGACTGCCATGACACCTGCAACCGTAAGCGCAGAAGATTACCCCTGTTCCGTTACAGTCGATCCATCGGGAACCTATGCATACGTGGCAAATTCTGTCAGCAGCACTGTTTCCCAGTACACGATCAGCGCTGACGGCGTTTTGACTGCCATGACACCTGCAAGTGTAAGCACAGGAACCAGCCCCAGGTCTGTCGTAACAACCGGCCATTTCGAGTAAGCATTCTTTCCTCCGGCGCCGGGTTCGGCGCCGGAAAGGAAAAGCAAACGAAGAGTGGGAGCGCTATGTTACAAATTTAGTTATGTTGTGAGTTTTTAGATATAACTGACGCCAAGACCTGTATTGTGAATTAAATGATTGATTGCGGGTCAGTTAGAGATTTTATCTTTAACTGCCTGGGGATATGTGGTCGGGCTGTGCATAGCACCCTGAATCGTTTTTTGAACATCGAGCATTGAACTCGCCATAGGCAAGCACTTGTCCGCCTCCGGTGGATCGAATGATGAAATCGGTTAGTTTATGCTGAAAGACCGAAGTACTCCGTCGGTTTATAAATTGGCAGAATACCTTATTTAAAATTCGACGTTGGACGTTCAATGTTCGATGTTCATAACCTTTTACCCCATCGAGGGGTCTTCAACAAACTACCCGTTCTACGCTGGTCTTTTCACACACTTGACACCGTGGGTATGGAAATAAAGGCTTTACACCCTAATTGAGCGTAACCGCTCAATGTTAATAGTCAGTTGACCGTTGTCATTCACTCAAGGCATTATAGTAGTTGTTATAAATATGTTCCGCTTTAAATGAGGGAACTGTCTGAGTGTATTAGTCCGCCTCAGGCGGATTAAGAAAGAACTTGAGTGCAATATTGTCTATTTGTTGAAATATTTATAATACCATATTCAATTATAATATAGTCGGTCTATTCTTTCTTTATGATCTCTTATATACGAGTTTTTCATCATTTAAAACGGAATATATTTATGACGAGCAGTATAATACGGTTGTAAACGCCTGGATTTTTGAGATGCTACCTGTCAGTTTGGTGAAAAACCCATTGATATGTAAAATCATTTGACAAATTGCATGCTTAATTGGTAAACTATTTGACAAGATGCTGGTTATCGATGCCGTATATTAGCTGAGTGAGAAAATAGTCGATTAAAGAGGTTTGAATTGGAGACAACCGTATGATAAACATATCTGAAATATTTGAGCTGAATGAAAAGGCCAGAGAAGATGCCCAAAGCTTTCCGAGGCATCGGCAACTGTATAGCCTGATTGTTTCGGAAACCGGCAGGCATTTCATCGGCATTGTGGGACCGCGTGGTGTCGGTAAAACCGTCATACTTAAACAAATTAACAATTTTGACCCTGACGCATTTTATCTCTCCGCTGATACCCTGGAAGAAACAGACCTTTTCCAAATCGCCAGGATGATTTCGGAACAGTACAAAATCAAGACTTTACTGATTGATGAAATACATTTTTGTAAAACATATGAAAGGGATTTGAAAAAGATATTTGATTTCCTTGATTTGCGTGTAATTTTTACCAGCTCCGTTTCCCTGGCTTTGTTTGAATCCGCTTATGACCTGTCCCGCAGAATACGGCTGAGGTTTTTGTACCCTTTTTCATTCAGGGAATACCTGTTGTTTGCAAAACAAATTGATATCCACGCCCTTACGATTAATGACATCCTGGAAAATCGTTGGAGTGTTGATCATATGAGGTTCGAATACCTTTTTAATGATTATTTGCAGGGACACCTGTTCCCATTTTCACTTGAAGAGCCTGATTGCAAGCCTTTGCTTAGCAATATCCTTTCTAAAGTGATTTACAAAGATATTCCGCTGGTATATAATCTTCGATTCGATGACATTGGAAAAATCGGAAAAATGCTTGCATTTATCGGAAAATCAGCAGTTGACGGGATCAATTATTCTTCGATTTCAAGGAACGTCGGTATCACTAAATACAAAGCCGAATTGTTTGTGAAGCTTTTGTCAAAGGCTTTTATCCTGAACCCTGTTTTTCCAAAAGGGACAAATGTGCTCAAAGAGCCTAAAGTTTTGATGTATCTTCCGTTTCGCCTTCTGTACCAGGGCTGGCCACATTGCGTTGGAGCTATAAGGGAAGATTTTTTTGCTGAAGTGATGAAAATGAATAATTATCAGTTTCATTACCTTAAAACCACAAGAGGTTCAAAAACACCTGATTTCCTGGTTGAATACAAAAAAGGAAGTATTGTTATTGAAATAGGCGGTAAAGGAAAGGGCAAAAAGCAGTTTAAAGGAATAAAAGCCAAGACTAAACTTATCTTCTCTCACGGTATCGATGTAAAAGGTACTCGCAAACCACTTTCTCTTTTGGGCTTTCTTGATTAAAATAAGCAAAATATCGAATGTAGAAGTACCCCTAAAACGCTCAAGCAGGTCATAAAGCTATAAACCCGATTCTGCGATCCATGCTTCGAGTGTTACGGGCTTGGCGATATAGCCGGATACGGGCTTCCATTCACATTGAGCGCCTAGAGCTCTACACCTTCTTTTATAATTGAAACAAGTCGATCCGAGGAGACTACAACCACCATAATGTGATCATGCTCAGCCGTGAATCTTAGAGCAGAATTATGACGTGCTCCCCGCGATCTGTCTTCCATGGAAATGGACCGTCCATCCAGCAGACAGGCAAAGCCATGAAGATTTAAATCAGTGGCGATATGCAGGGCACCATCTATTTTAGACAGAGAGTTTGTCAAATCCAAAAGTTTTGGCTCTTGAAGATCGAGGGGTTGCTCGAGTTTTTGACCTGAAATAGCTACGGGCTGCCCAGTGAGATCCATAACAATAGTGGGACCTTGAACCTCTGAATTTTTCAACCCGTGAACGCTGACTATTATTTATAGCTAAAATATAGCTACATAATTCTTGACTTCTTTTTTTATTTGCTGGTATGTATCCAAAATAATTTTTTGCATTATAAAACAATATTTTTAAACATATTATTCGGGAATGTCGATGAATGGGATGCAAATCATTATCTGCCATACAAGGAAGCCATGAAACCCATGGGAGAACTCGGCTTTTTCGGAACAGTTATACCTGAGGAATATGGTGGTGAGGAAATGGGCTGGCTGGCCGCCATGATCGTAACCGAAGAAATCGCAAGGGTCTCAAGCTCTCTCAGGGTTCAAGTCAACATGCAAGTGCTTGGTTGCGCCTTTACTATATATAAGTACGGCAGTGAAGAAATAAAGAAAAAATACATAGAAAAGCTTTGCACGGCTGAATATATAGGCGGATTTGGAATTACCGAGCCTGATGCAGGGTCCGATGTTATGGCCATGACATCCACAGCAGAAGATAAGGGTGATCACTGGCTTTTAAATGGATCTAAGACCTGGATTTCCAATGCCAATTTTGCAGATGTAGTCATTTATTATGCTTACACTGACCAGTCAAAGCGTTCCAAAGGTCTTTCAGCCTTCGTTGTTGAATTGAAGAATTTTAACGGTATCAAGACATCCGGTTTGGATAAGATGGGATCTCATTCCTCGCCAACCGGAGAGATTTTCCTGGACAACACAAAGGTTCCAAAGGAAAATATCCTCGGAGAACCCGGCGATGGCACCAAAATTGTATTTGGCTCCCTGAACCAGACACGTCTCTCCGCCGCTGCCGGTGCTGTTGGACTTTCCCAGGCATGCCTGGAAGCGTCAATAAAATATTGTAATGAACGAAAGCAGTTCGGCAAACCGATAGGTCAGTTTCAAATGAACCAGGATATGATTGCCCAGATGTCAACAGAAATTGAAGCGGCAAGAATGCTGGTCTACAAAGCGGCATGGGTAAAAGACCAGGGGAAGCTTAACAACGGGCTTGATGTTGCACAGGCAAAATATTTTGCAGGCGAAGTGGCCACAAAATGCGCCAACTATGCCATGCGAATTTTCGGTGCATACGGTTATTCCACAGAGTACCCAATAGCCAGGTATTACCGGGATGTTCCCACTTATATCATGGTGGAAGGATCGGCCAATATCTGCAAGTGGATTATTGCCTTAGATCAATTAGGCATCCGCAAAGCGAATAGATAATCTACGGCGTGCAGGTTGCAAAAATCGAACGTCTAAGGAGCGGCCTCCGGCCTTGAGGAGCGTCACTTCGTGACTTGAAGAGCGGACTGACGTCCTGAAATTAAAATCTTAATCCTCAAGCGAAGCGCTCTTCAAGGCCGAAGGCCGCTCTTCAAGCGAAACGCTCTTCAAAAGGAGTTTGTCTTGGATAAAGAGATAGCGGAAAAAACAATTAAAACCGCCGAGCTTTATTTTAAAGGTGTTAAGGATGAAAGGCCGTTTGAACTCTGGCGAAGTTTTGACAAAGACCTTGCAAAAGATCTTTCCCTTTTTATTACCGGCAGGATGTATGCAAGGGAAAAGATACCCCATAAAACACGGCAGCTTATTACTGTTGCGACTCTCACAGTGCTTTCCCGCCTTGATGAATTGAGATTGCACATTCAGGCATCCTTGAATGTCGGGTGTACACCGGAAGAAATTGCAGAAACAATATTTCAGACTTTCACCTATGCCGGGATACCAACAGTCAATGCAGCACTCAAAACATTAAGGTCGGTCCTTAAAGAAAAAGGAATGTGGCCGATGGCCGATAAATCTTCATAATTCGTCAAATCAACATTTTAAAATTGACGGAGCTTTTATGAAATAGTAAAGGTCACCAAACAGTACAACTTTCTCAAACTTTTAACATTCTTAAATTATGATGTATTTCACTTGAACCCTTGAATCCTTGACCCCTTAGAATCACTGCAAATCTTTTGGAGATGATTCATATAAAAAACCATACAAATAAATAAAACCAGGAGTTTAGAACTATGAGACCTTATTTTGAAAAAATGACGGAATTTGGACGCGAACTAAACAAAGGCCAGATTTTAAGCAGTGAAGAAAATGTTAAACAAATCAAGGAGGTTGAGGCTGGAATTAAAGAGGCTGTTGAAGAGGTCAAAACCGTTGGATTCCCCGAAGAGAAAATAAATGCCCGTGGTATGATGACCGTGTGGCAGAGGCTTCGATACCTGGTTGATCCGGGAACGTGGTGTCCTTTGCATACCCTTTATAATCCGGCTGAAAACGAGGAAGGAACAACCAATGTTTTCGACGGGCTGGGAAAAATTTCCGGTAAATGGGCTGTTATTATCGGTTTTGACAATAAGCTTCTTGCCGGCGCATGGGTACCCGGACAGTACGAAAATATCCTGAGAGCAACGGATCTGTCAAAGCGGCTCAATATTCCGCTGGTCTGGCTGGTAAACTGCAGTGGTGTAAAACTGACCGAGCAGGAAAAATTCTATGCTGATCGACGTGGTGGAGGCACTACGTTTTTCCGGCATGCTGAACTGGAACAAGCCGGAATTCCCATACTTGCAGCGATTTACGGTACAAATCCCGCAGGCGGCGGCTATCAGGGAATCAGCCCCACCATACTTTTTGCCCATAAGAACTGCAATATTGCTGTAGGTGGTGGTGGTATATTAAGTGGAATGTCTCCCAAAGGTCATTTCGATAAAGAGGGAGCCGAAGCATTGATCGCTTCTGCAAAGCAGTTTAAGGTCGAGCCTCCTGGTTCTGCGAAAATCCATTATGATGAAACCGGATTTTTCAGATATGTTTACGATGAAGAAACCCAGGTACTGGACGGAGTAAAGGATTATATGAAAGACATGCCTGCCTATAATCCCAAATTTTTCCGTGTTGCAGACCCCAAGCCCCCGAGATTTCCTGCAGAAGACCTGTATCGGCTGATCCCCTTTAACCAGAAACAGATGTACGATTTTGACGAAGTGCTGGCACGCCTTGTTGACGGCAGTGAACACATGGAATTTAGACCCGGTTACGGACCGGAGGTTTATACCGGATTATGCAAAGTCGACGGATACCTGGTCGGTTGCATCGGCAACCGTCAGGGATTTCTGGGAGAAAATTATCCGGAATATGCAGACTATCCAGGTATCGGCGGAAAGCTTTACCGCCAGGGCCTTATCAAAATGAACGAATTCGTAACCCTTTGCGGCAGAGACAGAGTACCCATTGTCTGGTTCCAGGATACTTCCGGTATTGACGTGGGAGACATTGCTGAAAAAGCAGAGCTTCTGGGATTAGGTCAGTCCCTTATCTATTCCATACAGCAAACCGACGTTCCCCAGATGCTGATACTGCTTAGAAAGGGAACCGCAGCAGCGCATTATGTTATGGGCGGGCCCACTGCAAACCGGCATAATGCCTTTACTCTTGGAATAGCAACTACGGAAGTATATGTCATGCATGGTGAAACAGCAGCAGCAGCCAGTTTTTCCCGAAGGCTGGTGAAGGAAAAGGATGCCGGCAGGGATCTGGATCCAATAATAGATAAAATGAATAAAATGGCCCAGGAATATCACGACTACTCAAGGCCCCTATATTGCGCCCGTCATGGCTATGCTGATGAGATCTCAAATATGGGTGATATCAGAAAATATATGGCTGCCTTTGCCGGCGCACTTTACCAGAACCCGAAATCTATCTGTCCTCTTCATCAAATGCTTTTGCCAAGAAGTATCAAGGGATAAGGTAGAAAGGTGGAAGGCTGTTGGGGAAAGATGCTTTTAAAGCCTTGTTCAGTGCAAAATTATATTCCGCCAAAGTACGGCAATCGTGCCCTTTAGACCCCTTCAGTCTTCAGTCTAAACCCCTGTAACCCTGTAAAAATGGAAAATCAGAAAGAAGTACAACGCCTGGTGCAGTTGGATGCGAACGTAGCCGGCCCGCTGTTCATGCTGTCAGCAGCACTATTGTTTACACTTCTCAATCTTTTGATCAAGTTGCTTGGTCCGGAATATACGATCTGGCATATTGGTTTTTACAGGTTCTTAGGCGGTATGATAGTGCTCCTCGCTATCTTCGGACGCCATAGCAATCTGTACAAAGGAAATAACATCCGTCTGCTGATCATCCGGGGGTGTACCGGATCTGTTGCCTTTATTTGCATTATCACGGCGATTCGTTTGCTTCCTGTATCCACGGCCCTGGTCATTTTCTATTCCTTTCCGGCCTTTGCAGCCATTTTCTCTTTTCTCCTTTACGGAGAACGGATTGGGAAGCTTGAGATCGCCTGCATTACCGTGGTCGTGATTGGCGTCGGGGTTCTTTTTGATTTTCAGCTCACCGGTGGTCTTTTCGGACAAACTATGGCACTCGTAGGTGGTGCGTTTGCCGGGCTGACCGTAACGCTTATAAAGACGCTCCGAAAGAAAAACGGCCCTGTCATCATCTATCTATACTTCTGTACCATGGGCACATTTGTGACCTTCCCCAAGTTTGTCATGCACCCGATCCTGCCGTCCACACCCATTGAATGGGTCATGATTCTGGGAATCATCCTCGCTTCAGTAATGGCACAGCTTCTGATGAACCAGGGCTTTTTCTATTGCAGTGGATGGGAAGGCGGTGTGTTCATGTCCAGCGAAGTAATTTTCACCGCCATAGTGGGTATTTTCTTTCTGGGAGACCCTGCCACATGGCGCTTCTGGACCGGAGGACTTATGATATTCGGTAGTGTAGTAGCCTTGAACCGGTTAAAGGCCAGCGGGGAGAAAGTTTCAAACCTTAAGGCTTGAAATTAGAAAGTTGAAATTCGGAAGATTTGATCCATGCTTCGCCTCTGGCTTCAGTCCACGCTGCCCAGCTACGCATTGACAAAACGCAGGGCAAGACACAACTGCAACCGTGAACTGTAAACTGGCTTGCCGGGCATAGCCGAAGGCGAAGCCTGGATGTTTACAAACCGGCATAAGCGTCATCAGATATAATCCGGTACGAGTTTGATAAGGCGATAGTAATAAATTAGCTTTTTTGAAAAGATTTACCACGAAATTTCACGGAGAGACACTGAATTTTCATTTTTAATATCTGTGAAATTTCCGTGCAAATCCGTGGTAAATATATGAAAGTCGAATTTCCAATTTCTATTTTCTATTTTCAACGTTCCGTGAACGGTTACCTATTTTCCTAATAATAAACCAGCCTGCTGCCAAAATTATGAGAATTCCAAGCAGCAATGCGGAAAATGCCAGCCAGGTAACGTAAGTTCCACGTTTGAGCAGTTTGTACGGGTTCAAACTGGCTTCGGTTACATTTCTGCCTAATTTATTCCGGTATTTGTCAGGAACATTTGGCAGTCCATCACCATCGGTATCCGGAAAGCTTTTGATATACTCCATAACAGCCTTCCATTCCTTAAGCTCCTGAATCCCGGATTTTTGTTTGTCCGAATCCAGACGCATGGCTTTTAAATCATCAATGGGATTTCCGTTGCGATCTTTAGGTACAATATCCAAAACATGCCAGGTAAAGTTTCCAATGATCTTCAAAAATGTTGCGTTGTAAATATCGGCTCCAACCCTAAGCAGTTGCCGGTTTGATTCGGAGTAGTCCAGAGGTTTATAACCGTTTTCTTCATCTCCTATCCTGATTTCGGTAACTCTGTCGAATATCATACGATACGGGTTGTAACTAAACTGTACTCCTGATACCTGCAGAAAATAGTCGCTGCCTTTCATCGGGTAGATACTGGTCAGGACCTCTAAGGCTTTTTTTAATTCCGACGGGTAAACGTAAATGGTAATCAGCGGGTACCCCATGGTTTCAGCATCATCGAAGCCGATTCCAAGAGGTATGGCATTAAATACATCACACACCGCAATTTGCCCTGTTTTTCCCCTGACAATCGGATCCCGAATCACACCGTTGGAAATTATGGATACCACAACTTTGGTGGCAGGATCGGCAGGGTTATAATTGTTTTTGTTGCTATACCACCGTATGGAATCCGCAATGAGGTTTCCCAGGTTTGACTCCTCGGTTTTAAGATAAAGATCAAAATCCGTTTCAGCAATAATCTTTCTGAAGGTAAGATCTTCTTTTGCCAGAACCTGGCGGTTGATGTCCGCTTTAAACGCTTCAATTTGTCCGGATACTTCAGTATCGCCCTTAATCTTATCATCGATATCCACCAGTTTATAATTTTTAAGGGCAACGTGACCGTCATTATATGCGATATCCATTACACCGAGTTGCTTGCCGTATGCCCATGCCTGGACAATAATTGTGTCGTTGATCAGTATGGCCTTTTCTATTTTCGTATGGGTATGACCGCTTATAATGATATCGATGCCGTTTACCTCCCTGGCCAGAATTTCATCTTCCGAACGTTTTTTATTTTCCCAGAGCCCGCTGTGAGACAGACAAATCACCATATCGACCTTTTCGGTTTCCCGAAGAATCTTAACCATCCTTTGTGCCACTGTTATCGGATCTTCAAAGGTAACCGGAGATGCAAAAGGAGCGACTTCAGCGGCGTTTTTCCCCATGAGTCCAAAAATGCCGATCCGAAGCCCTGCTCTTTCAAGCATAAGATACGGCTTGACAATTCCGCTGGCAAATATTTTTTCCAGGGAATCATCTTTTTTGCTTTCCTGGCTGAAAACAGCATTGGAAAGGACTAATGGCGGAATCTGCCTTAAACGATGAGCGGTCCTTAGTATTCGCGCAAGCCCGTCCGGTTTCAGGTCAAATTCATGATTGCCAAGAGTGACGGCATCATATCCCATCATGCTCAAAAGTCTCAATTCAAAGGAATGTTCCCGGCTGAGCATATGAAACAACGATCCCATCAGGAAGTCACCGGCATCAAGAACCAGTACCGGGTTCTTGCGATTTTGTTTAACCGTCTTGATAACGGTCGCAATTCTGGCCAGTCCGCCGATGGTTTTGTCATCTCCGGTAATAAAAGGGGTATAGTCAATATTCGGAGAAGCCCCTAAAAAATGAGAATGCAGGTCGTTTGAATGAATGATTGTCAATGTTTTTTCAGCTGCCATGAGTTGTTGAGATATCATTATCAAGAAAAATGGCACAAGGTAAGATGCTAAACGTTTCATTTAAAACCCCCTACTTTCCTATTTAGTGATTTTTATTACAATAAATCCGATTCTGCTTCGTTTTATCAACAGATGGATGGTCTCTCCTTTTTTAATTTTTTGCATCTTTTTCTGGTAATCATTCAGTCTTGAAACCGGTTTGCGATTAATTTCCTTTATAAGATCTCCCTGGTTAATTCCGGCTTGCTCTGCTTTGCTACCTGCTTTGACGCCGGTGATAATCACGCCCTTTTCTTTTTCGTCATACCCCAATTGTCTTGCTGTTTCCGGAGTCAGTTCCGATACTTTGAGACCTAATTCGTCGCTGGTTTCAGTTTCTTTCTTAACAAGAGATTCATCATCTTGCCTTTTGGCTATTTTTATATAAACAGTTTTTTTCTTACCATCTCTCATTAACAATATGGCTATCTTTTTCCCGACAGAAATCCCAGCGATGGTACTGGAAAGATCTCGGGCAGTCGGAACCGGTTTGCCATCTATTTTTATGATAATGTCATTGGCTTTTATCCCACCTTTCGCAGCAGGGTCACCTTCAAAAACATGAGTAACCAGAACGCCTTTTTGATTCTTAACCTTGTAGTACTCTGCAAGTTCAGGTGTCAGGTCCTGGATAGCTACACCGAGCCAGCCGCGTGTCACTTCACCGCTCGTTTTTAGCTGTGCAATAATTCCATCAGCGAGGTTAATTGGAATGGCAAATCCGATGCCCTGACCGCTTGCGATTATGGCCGTATTAATACCCACTACCTCACCTTTCATGTTAATAAGAGGTCCGCCGCTGTTTCCGGGGTTGATGGAGGCATCCGTCTGAATAAAATCGTCATACGGGCCGGAACCGATGATACGGCCTTTGGCGCTGACAATTCCTGCTGTTACTGTCTGCTCAAGCCCAAAAGGGCTTCCGATGGCCACTACCCATGTGCCGACTTTTAGAGCATCCGAATCACCCATTTTAAGAGGAACCAGATCCGGAGATGCCGCAATCTTAATAAGGGCCAGATCGGTTTTAAGATCACGGCCTACAATCTTTGCATCAAACTCTTTTTCATTTGCAAGTTTAACCTTTATCTCGTCTGCATTTTCTACCACATGATTATTTGTAACAATATATCCTTTACGGTCGATGATGAAACCAGACCCCAAACTTCGCTGTTTGAATTCCTTTTGCGGACCCTGCCCCATAAATGGTTCGAAAAAGTCCTTAAACGGATCATTTTCGCCAAAGGGTTTTCCAAAAAAATGACGAAAGACACGTCCTCCCCCTTTTACAATTTTTACCGTCCGGATATTCACCACTCCTGGTTTGGCTTTTTGGGCCAGATCAGTAAAATTCATAGGAATCATGGTGTTCTGGTCAGTAGTTTTTGATATTGCCGTATTGGGTGTAAAGCCCTGCAAAAGCCCTGCAAAAAATAAAATCATAATACATGTGGTTAATTTTTTTAATTTTTTCATTTTTTACCTCCGTAAACTTAATTATTTTTACAACGAAATTAACCGCTACCCATAATACGTTTTTTAAACTTATTAGTTTGGTGATTTCGTGAGTGTTCCGGGTTACGAGTCACGGGTTGCGAGTTGTTAATCGGAAACAATCTTTTTTTATAACCCGTACCCCGTATCCCGCAACCCGCATAAGCAATTTTACCACTTTTTACAAAATGTCAATTATGATGGTTAAGTAAAAAGGCTTATATACAAGACATAGTGGTTTTTCAGGGACGAGAACTATACGATAAGTATGTCGAGTTCCTGAAAAATCGCTACAACGCAGTAGATGAGATTTTTTACGACGCCATCATTTATAATATCGCTACAGCGTCTTTAGTTGTGTTTTTAACCGAGTACATGGTTTTATCTGCCAGAATAAGGAGATCTTTTATTGTCTCAGCATCCGCAGGCAACATGGCAATTCCAAAGCTGGCTGTAACCTTAACCGGCCTGGACTCTGACTGAAGGTAAATCGTTTCTCTGATTACAGAGAGAATTTTTTCAGTTAGTTTTTTAGCCTCCTGTTTATTGCTGTCCGGGAGTATAATAACGTATTCATCCCCTCCGTACTTAACAAGGATATCCTTTTCAAAAAGACAGTCTGTTATGCTCTGTCCAATTTCTTTCAGCATTTTTGTGCCAAGCAAGTGGCCATGAAAATCCACAACCGTTTTAAAATTATCTATATCAACAAAGACAACAGCAAATTCAGAGTCTCGGCGGCTTGAATTTTCAATAAGTTCTCCGATAATTTGATGGAGATATCGTGCATTATAAAGACCGGTATATTCATCTGTGACATTCATACGTTTAATTTTTGTAAATAACCGCGAATTTTCAATGGCAATGGCTGCATAGTCTGTAAGAATTTTAAGAAAGGGAAGATATTTTGTTTCAAATAGAGCTATATTTTTAACATTCACGATTTCAATAACCCCAAGGATTTTTCCATGAATTTTAAGAGGAACGCAGATAATTGATTTTGTTTTAAACCCGGTCAGTTCATCCACTTTTTTGCTGAATCTGTGAGTGTCTTTAACATCTGATAAAAACATTGGGATGCCCGTCCGGACTACGTGCCCTGAAATACCTTCACCAGGTTCCAAACGGACTCCTTTAATAAAATCACGATTAATACCGACTACGATATCAAAGGTTAATTCCTCTGTTGTTTCATTTTTTAAAAGAAGAGACCAGTTCTGGGCCTCAACCAGCCGGCTGACTTTTACCATGATAAGCTCAAGTATCTGTTTTAAATCAAGTGTGGAAGTCAGGGCTTTCCCGATTTCCACACATGTTAAAAGCGCATTGGTCTCGTATAAACATTCATTTTTATCAGATTTGCCGTCAATCATATTTTTCTCCTGAGTTGGCTTCGCTGAAAGAGTAGGATAAAGTTAAAGGTGTAACGGTAAAGAAGTAATGAATTGAAACATTTGTGTCAACAAGGAAAATATATAGATAGCCGTTCACAGCTTGAAATTTGAAATCGGAAAGTAGAAATTTGGGAAGCCAAATTTCCAATTTCTATTTTCTAATTTTAACGTTCCGTGAACGCTTACAATATTAGCTTGACATGCTGGAAAATATAAATATATTATCTACATAAAAAGAAAAGGAACACTTAGGAGGAAGCAATATGCCGGTTTATGAATTTGAATGCCCGAATGGAACAATAACAGAAAAGCTGGTTCGAATGAATACAAAAGAGATTGCGTGCCCAAAGTGCCATCAGAAAGCAAAAAAAATTATTTCAGCATGCACCTTTGAGCTGAAAGGTGGCGGATGGTATGCCGACGGATATTCATCAAAAAAACATTCAAAAACAAAATAAAAAATTAAATTTTTAAATACAATAAACAATTTATGGGGTTATCAGATGATAACCCCATTTTTATTTGTAAGCGTTCACAGGCACCGCATCTGCACGCGCTCAGGGCAACCAGCATAGCAAACTATAGCTGATCGCCATGACCGCGCACGTCTGCAGCACCTGTGAACGCTTACAAGACGGAGATTACGCAACATTTTTGTTCCGAATGGGCGTGAACGGGTATTTTGGTTTGCGCCATTCATCCCTGCTTGACACATAATTCTCATTTGTCTATACTCACTTTAAATTTCAATTCTTACACTTTGACAGTCTCGTAAAAAGCTACAATATGCCGCTTTGCGACACTGTAACCGAAAATTTTTTATCAATCATATCAATAAGGTTATGATTTAGTTATTTGAAAGTATCACCGATGGCTAAGTAGTCCGCCGCAGGCGGACCATATACAAGGCGCAGTGGTTTTTCAGGGACGAGGCTATACATGTAGTATGCCGAGTTCCTGAAAAAGCGCTGCAACGAAGTAGATGGGACTTTCTACGACGCCATCACGGTTTAATCCTATGGACATTTCATCATTAAAAGCAATTTCCCCTGTTGATGGCCGTTATCAAGAGGTTACCGTAAAATTAAGCGACTATTTTTCTGAAAGCGCTTTGATAAAATATCGTGTGTTCGTTGAAATAGAATATTTTATTGCCCTTTGCGACATACCACTTCCTCAGCTAAAAAGATTTAATAAAGATTTAGCCGGATCTCTGCGGGCTGTTTATAAAGATTTTTCCGATAATGATGGCATAAAAGTTAAAAATATCGAGAAGATAACTAACCATGATGTTAAAGCCGTAGAATATTTTCTTAAGGAAAGATTTGATGAACTGGGGCTCAGTCAATATAAAGAGTTTATTCATTTTGGGTTAACATCACAGGATATTAATAATACAGCTATTCCATATTCTTTGAAAAAGGCATATTTTGATGTTTTAAAACCCGCCCTTGATGAAGCAATAGAAGTGCTTGGTAAAAAAGCCGTTGCCTGGAAAAATATTCCCATGCTTGCCCGAACCCATGGGCAGCCGGCATCTCCGACAAGTCTGGGTAAAGAAGTTTATGTTTTTGTTGACCGGTTATTAAACCAGACCGCTCTTTTAAAACAGATTCCTTTTTCAGCTAAATTCGGTGGCGCGACAGGTAATTTCAACGCTCATCAGGTTGCTTATCCAGACGTTGACTGGATTTCTTTCGGAAATAATTTTATTAAGAATATTCTGGGACTTGAACGCTTAAAAGTGACAACTCAGATTGAGCACTATGATAACCTGGCTGCATTTTTTGATAACCTTAAACGGATCAATACCATATTTATCGATTTAAACCGGGATATCTGGTCTTATATTTCCATGAATTATTTCAAACAAACACTAAAAAAAGGGGAAGTGGGATCTTCCGCCATGCCCCATAAAGTAAATCCTATTGACTTTGAAAATTCAGAAGGCAACCTGGGGATAGCCAATGCCATGTTTGAACATCTTTCGGCAAAACTGCCTGTTTCGAGGTTGCAAAGGGACCTGACCGATTCTACTGTTACAAGAAATATCGGAGTTCCTGTTGCTCATACATTCATTGCTCTGAAATCTTTTTTAAAAGGTTTTAGCAAATTAATACTCAATGAAGAAATAATTCGCAATGACCTGCAGAACAACTGGGCGGTTGTTGCTGAAGCGATTCAAACCGTTTTGCGCCGAGAGGGCTACCCCAAGCCCTACGAAGCTCTAAAAGAGCTCACCCGTACTAATATGCACATTGATCAAAAAAAAATAGCCGATTTTATTAAAACCCTTGATGTTAATGAAAATGTTAAAAAAGAATTAAATAAAATTACACCGGAAAATTATACAGGGATTTATAGTTTTTAAAAAGGAGAAAATTAAAAAGTGAAAATAACTGCCCTGATCGAAGCAAGGCCGTTTTGTATTTTTGACACCGGCCCGATGGAAAAACTGAAAAAAGAAGGGGTAAATATCATTGATATGCGGGGCTCCGGCATCGATGATCCGAAATTCATTGAAGCTTTGAAAGATGTGGATGCCGTTCTGTGCGGTAACGATCTTTTTGTTAATGATGCAATGCTGGATATGGCGCCACGCCTGAAAGCAGTCGCCAAGATGGGCGTAGGATTGGATACCGTGGATATTAAAGCAGCTTCCAACCACAATGCAATTGTTTTTAATACGCCTGGAGCAAATAACCAGGCTGTGGCTGATCACACTTTTAGCCTTATTTTAAGCCTGGCCAGAAAAATTGTTTTTTGCGATCAGAGTCTTCGGGAAAAACGCTGGGAACATACTAAAATCATGGGTATTGAAATCTGGCAAAAAACGATAGGATTAATCGGACTGGGTGCCATTGGCCGGTGCGTAGCACTAAGAGCAAAAGGTTTTAGTATGAAAATTGTGGCCTATGATCCCTTCTGGCCCGAAGAATTTGCCGGTGAACATGGTATCGAAAAAATAGAGATTGATGATTTGCTGAAGGTTTCTGACATTGTCAGTCTCCACCTGCCGCTGACTGAGGAAAATAGAGGAATGATTAATAAAAAGACCCTGCAACGCATGAAACCTACGGCACTGCTCATCAATGCGGCCAGAGGTGAAATAGTAAAAGAAAAAGATCTTTATAATGCCTTAAAAGACAATGTGATCGCAGGTGCAGGACTTGATGTTTTTGAAAACGAGCCTCCGACAAATTCGCCGCTCTTAGAACTCGATAATGTGGTCATGACACCTCATATTGCCGCATTCACCCATGACGCGATGAACAATATGTGCACAGGTATTGCCAATCAACTTATTGAATACGCTAAAGGAAATAGACCTGCCCATATTGTCAATCCCGAAGTTTTTGACCGGATGAAAACATGATCACCGTACTGCGGAGAAATATCTGTGCATAAAAAGCAATTACCTATTGTTTTTTGTTTGATTAGTTTATCAATCTTAAGCTCTGGCTGTGTCTCAAAAATGAAATATATGAAACTTGAAGCCGGCTTGCACAGTGCCGAAAAACAGGCTGTACATGATAAAAAGAAAATAAAAGAACTCGCAGATGCTCAAAGCAATTATGAATATCAGAAAATAATAAACATGCAACTTGCCGGGAGAATAAAAAAGCTTGAACTGGAAATAAAGAAAAAACAATCAGTTATTAAACTCCAGAAAGAAATAATAAGTCTGCTCGATGATACAAAGAAAACGATTGAAACCAGCCTGAAAGATCAAATTGCACAACAAAAAATCGAAGTAGTGAATATGGAAGACAAACTGAAAGTGATCTTTATAGATAAAATTCTTTTCAATTCAGGCTGTTCAGATATTAATAACAGCGGGAAAAAGCTGCTTTTGAGAATGGCTGGTTTTCTCAGGGATTATAAAAAGCAAAATATTGTGATAGAGGGTCATACCGACAACGTCCCTTTAAAGGCAAGGTTAAAAAAAAGATTTGCCGGTAACTGGGAATTATCCACCGCCAGGGCCGCGGCTATTGCCCGTTTTCTTCAGAAAAAAGGAGGTCTGGATCCGAAACGGCTTTCAGCCTGCGGGTACAGCTCTTATCGACCTGTTGCCTCAAACAGTACAGAAAAAGGCCGCCGGCAGAATAGACGCATAGAGATCATACTGGTGCCTGTGAAGTGAAAAGCTGACTTCTACCTATGAAGCAGGCAGATAAATATTGAATGTACTGCCGTGTCCTTTTTTGCTGAACACCTTGATTATTCCCCTGTGGTTTGTTATGATGCTATAGGTTAAAGCGAGGCCAAGCCCTGTACCTTGATCAGCTTCTTTTGTTGTAAAAAAGGGTTCAAATATTCTTCCCCTTATTTTCTGATTCATACCGGTACCTGTGTCGGCCACAGAAATGCTAACATAATTTCCACCAGGCACTTTAAACGGCTCACAAAAATCGTCATTCAGCCTGACATTTTCTGTTTGAAGGTAAAGATCGCCACCATTCTCCATGGCATGCCATGCATTCACATAGAGATTAATAAGAACGTGCTCGATCTGGTTCTTATCAACTTTTACATCCCAGATATCTTTTTCAAGTTTTTTATGTAGATTTATCTCTTTCCTGCCGCGAATGAACATTGCAGAACTCGATTTTACAATATCATTAAGACACGTTGACTTGAGCTTATATTTTTCTTTCCTGGAAAAGCTGAGAAGTTGTTTTGTAAGGTTTCCTGCGCTTGTAATACTGTTTTCAATTTCCGCGATATACTTATATTGAGGTTGATCAGTATTTATGTGCAGTCGCATTATAGAAATACTCCCCTGGATACTCATTAGCACGTTATTAAAATCATGGGCGATACCGCCGGCCAACGTACCAATGGCTTCCATCTTCTGGGAATGAATCAGTTGGGCTTCCAGCTGCCTTTTTTCCTGTTCGATACGCAACTGCTTGGTAATGTCCAGGATCAACGCTACTGTTTTATTTTTTCCGCTTGAATCCTCAAAGCGATTCGCTCTGATTTTCACACATTTTTTTTCACCGTTTTTACAAATAATATCATATTCATCATAGGAAGCAATCTTTTCATTATGCTGTTGGTCCAGCAAATGGTCCGGAGTCAGTATTGCATTCTTATCAGCCAGATATTTTCTGAAATCACTTCCCTCTATTTCTTTGAGAGAATAACCTAAAATTCGTGGCAGCACACTGTTTGCATATAGTATTATAGAATGATCATCAACAACCATAATCCCATCGTGGGAGTTCTCCACAACAGATCGATACCGTTCTTCACTTTCTCGGAGAGCGTTTTCCGCTTCAATACGTTTGCTGATATTTCTTGCCACATTCAGGATAACCCTTTTCCCCCTGTATGTAATTGGCCTGGAATTAATTTCAACAGGAATACAACTTCCATCAGTTTTAAAATGACAGGTTACAAGAGTAATTTTGTCCTGGTTTAAACTCCTGTTTTTGCCATCAAGCTGTTTGATAATCATCTCAGCGTCTTTTTCAGGAATGATAGCGGAAAGATTTAAATTAAAAAACATATCGGGTGTATATCCTAATTGTGAATAAGCCGCTTCATTGGCTTCAAGAATATTACCTTCCTGATTAAAAATATAAACCGCATCATCAACATTTTCCAAAAGCTCTTTATAACGTGATTGCTCTTCCGCATCTTTCAGATTTGCGAGCATAAAATTAAATGCCTGAGATAATTGGTTGAATTCCCAGTAATTTTTGTCGTTACTTTCAAAAAGTAGTTCTTTATTTCCTTTTGAGATCAAAATAGCTTTTCGCGTCATTTCCCTTAAAGGCTCCACCATTTTCTTGCTCAATAAAAATGACATAATAAGCGAAACTGCCAGCACAGAAACGGAAAGTAATCCCATTAAAAATGTAACTCTTCTTTTTTCGTGTACAAGACTTTCTTTGGATGAAAGAAAAAATAGACTATAAAACCCTTTGATTTCAGATAAAACGATATTGGAGCCTAAAGAAATGAATTCTGATTTCGCAAATGAGCTGTTTAGATCCACCGAATCTAAAGGCAAGGTGTCTTCCAAATTCAGGCGGAAAAAGTCACCGGAGTTGAGAATGGCAATATCGCCATCCGCTGTTTTATGTATTTTGTCTATCAATTTTTTATCTTGCGTAATATCATAGAGAGCGTAGACGGTTCCCATATGTTTTTTCAGGTGCATAACAGAAGCTGAAAACCACCAGATTAATTGTAATCTGTTTCCCTCTTTCAAAATTTTACCCTGGGGCAACCTGGCAGCTGCAAAATCGATTGTCCTTTTAGATATTCCTGAATATTTATCCGGAATGAATGTTTTTCCCCCGGACTTTTTCACAAAATAATAAACACCGTCACGGGACGGATAAAATTGTGTAATCCTTTCCTTTAGCTGTGATTTGGCTCCAAGCATTAATGTAACCCGGATTGTATTGTCAAAACTGAGGTTTTTTAATATGTCTTTTATATCTGCAATCCGGTTATTTAAAATAATTTCGACTTGCCCTCGTTGGGCGCGCAATTTTTTATGGAATTCCGATTCTACTCTTTTGCCGAAATATATATTCAGGGCTGCCAGAATAACAACGACAGATACTGTGGCAAGAATAACATAAGTTGTTATCAGGTATGTAGAAAAACGTTTTTGATTCTTATGATTCAATTGCTTTTTCCTGAAAAAAAGTACAAACCTTGATTGGAAAATCGCTGCAACTTGCACCCCAAGGGCACTTCCTGCGGGGCGTATATGGAATTTTCTACGATGCCGTCAAGACTGAGGAATTGGTTCAAATAAGCGGAGGACACGTGACGTGCTGAATAAAAAAGGAAATCGCAAAAGCATTTTAGATTCGATGATGCTGGCCGCAATTTTTATAGCCACAGCCTACTGGATTCTTGATTCTATTCTAAATATATTCTTTTTCAATAAATATAACATTATTGCCGAACTCATCGGAGCTGATCTATACAACATTTATATTCGAGTGGTTGTTTTATGCCTTTTCATCATTTTTGGTTCCCATGCCCAGGCATCCATAAACAGATTCAAAAAGACTCAAAAATCTCTGATGGAAGGAGAGGAGAGATACCGCACCTTATTCGAATATAATCCTATCGAAACAATCACCGTAGATCATGATGCCCGGGTGACCGGGTATAACCTGGCAAAGACTAATTCCGGTGACAAGGTGCCTCAAATTGGGGATATAATGTACAAAGACTATGCCGGAAAACATAATATTAATATGTACAACGAGTTAATGGAGTGCATCAGGTCTAATATATCCAAAGAGTTCCCCGAACAAAAATATAATGGCAATTTTCTTTATATAAGAATAGCGCCTTTTTCAAAAGGCGCAATCATAACAGCCCTTAATATTACAAAGCAAAAGCAACTTCAAACACAACTCCAGCAGGCACAAAAGATGGATGCAATCAGCACCTTAGCAGGCGGAATTGCTCATCAGTTTAATAACATTTTAAGTGGGATAACCGGCAATACAGAACTTCTACAGATAGAATATGAGGGTGATAAAAAAATCAAAGAATTTAGCGAGCGTTTATTCGGTTTAACCCGCCGCATGACCGGTTTGACCAGTCAGTTGCTGGCTTATGCAAGAGGTGGAAAGTACCAGGAAAGACAGTTATCAGTGTGCCAGCTTGTGGAAGAAACACTCCCTTTAATAAAACACAGCATTAATCGATCAATAAAAGTGGTTACGGATCTAAAAAAGGATATTCCAATTATTAAAGCTGATGCAACTCAATTACAAATGGTTTTTTCTGCTGTTATGAGCAATGCATCAGAAGCCATAGAAGAATCGGGTTCTATTCGGGTTGCAGTTCAAAAGAAAGATGTTGATGCCAAATACGCCATGCGGCATCCCGGTCTTAAAGTCGGGCAGTATGTCCGGCTTACAGTGGAAGATGACGGCAAAGGTCTTGACAAAGAATCAAAGGAAAGAATTTTTGAACCGTTTTATTCCACAAAACTTCAGGGACGGGGACTTGGCATGGCTGCATCATATGGCGCTATTATTAACCATGGCGGCTGGATCGAAATTGATTCCGAACCGGGCAAAGGCGCTGTCGTGAGTATTTACCTGCCTGTATCTGCTGACACTGAAGAGATTGTATTAAGAGGGGAAAAAGAAGTAGCTGAAATCTCAAAAGGTAAAGGAACAATACTGATTATAGATGATGAAGAAGAAGTCCTGGAGACAAGCCTTTTGGCTCTGGAACATCTTGGCTACAGGGTTTTAACAGCGAAGACCGGCATGGAGGCAATCAGCATTGTTGAGACTGCCGGCAAAGACATTGACCTGGCTATCCTTGATATCGGTTTACCGGATATTAGGGGTGACATAGTGTGCCAAAGGATTCAGGAACTTCAGCCGAAAATAAAGGTTGTTGTTTCAACCGGATATATGGTTGAAGACATTACTGATGATTTGAAAATAAAAGCTCAGAGCTTTATTCAAAAACCGTTTTCAATGTCAGAGATGGCAATGAAGTTAAAAGATGCGCTGAGTGATAAATAGACAGATGCTGAAAATGTTACAATTAAATTTCATACCTGAAGTCAGAAATAATATCAGCACACGATTGGCAATCCTTCGTACCGTTGTAAAGCTATTATTAATTTTGCCGGGTATCTGCGCTAATGTTTCATTGCTTTCTTCGGCTGCAAAGTTATATACCGCTTATACCAGTGTTTTTATTAAAGATAAGGTAAGAGCAAAAAAACTGACCGATAAAGCGTTACACTACGCGCTCCGTGCTGTTTGTGCGCGCAGGCCTGAGGCCTGTTCAATACGCACCAGCAGGTACCATGCCTTTGTAGATATCATAGCAGGAATGAACGTTAAGGATGTGCCGGTATTATACACTCTTGGAGAAGCCTGGGCCGGATGGATTCAGGCACATAAAGATAGTTTAATTGCGATTGCCGAGCTTTCGCGTGTTGAAGCAATTATGAAGCATGTGGTTGAGCTTAACGAGTTGTACGAAGATGGCGGTGCTCATTTTTATCTCGGTGTGTTTTCGACATTGCTCCCACCGGCATTGGGAGGTCGCGCTGAGGAGGGGCGTAGGCATTTTGAGCAGGCCATTGAAATTTCAGGCGGCCGGAACCTGATGGTGAAAGTTACCTTTGCCAGGCAATACGCCCGCCTGATGTTTGACAGAAAGCTGCATGACCGGCTGTTGCGTGAAGTCTTAGAAGCCGATCCCAACGTACCCGGCTACACTCTTATTAACACTTTAGCCCGGAAAGAGGCGCAGGAACTCCTTGATAGTGCTGACAATTATTTTTGATTTTAGATTCATCACGGAGTTTCACGGAAAGACACTGAATTTTAATTTTTAATATCTGTGAAATTTCCGTGTAAATCCGTAATAAAATTTTAAAACGATTGATATGATTTTATTTTATGATTTTCCGGCTTATCCGGGTTAGGATAATGGTATGTCAGGTATGCTGCGTACGGTTTTTGTTGTATTGTTTTTCCTGCTGTCAAGTCAGGCTGACGCCGTAGTGCTCAAAATTGCCACTTTGTCTCCTGATGGATCCAACTGGATGATTGCAATGCGCCAGGGTGCTGAGGAGGTAGCTAAAAAAACAGAAAACCGAGTGCGTTTTAAATTCTATCCCGGCGGTGTCATGGGCGGTGACAAAGCTGTCTTACGCAAGATTCGTATCGGTCAGTTGCATGGAGGAATCCTGACATCCGGGAGTTTGTCCAAATTTTATCCCGATATCCTGGTTTATAACATGCCCATGGTATTTAAATCATTTGGTGAAGTCGATTACGTTAGAAAACACATGGACAGGCTCATTATTGACGGACTGGAAAAAGGCGGCTTTGTGATATTCGGACTGGCTGAAGGCGGCTTTGCTTATTTGATGTCGACTACACCTGTGAAAAACACCGATGACTTGCGGAAAAATAGAGTCTGGATACCTGAAAATGATGAATTGGGTTTGGAAACTTTTAAAATAATGGGTTCAACACCGATTCCCCTGCCTCTTGCAGAAGTTCGTACAGCCCTTCAAACCGGATTAATCAATACAGTGACTGCTTCAGCGATTGGGGCTATTGCTCTACAATGGTATACCCAGGTTAACTATATAACGGATACACCGCTTATGTATCTTTGCGGGTTGCTCGCAATAGATAAAAAGGCATTTAAAAAAATTTCCCTGTCTGATCAACAGGTAGTACGTAATGTGATGACCCGAATATACAGCCAATTCGACCGGGAAAACCGGGAAGACAATATAAAAGCCCTGGAGGCTTTGCACAAACAGGGGATTAAATTTGTGATGCCGGACGACAAAACCCTGGAGGAATGGAAAGGATTAGCTCTTAAAGTAAGCGAAAATTTAATCGATTCAGGCGGGATATCACAGGAAATATTTAATATTCTGCAACGCAATTTAACAGCTTACCGATCAAAACAGCATAAAACTGATGAATAACAAACCCGACAATTCATATTTCAAGCAGGTCCAGGCATTTTTATACCGGGTGGAAAACGGCATTCTGGTGGTGTTGCTGCTTTCAATGCTTGCAATGGCGATTTCGCAGATCTTAATGAGAAACCTGTTTGAAGCCGGAATTATCTGGGGCGATATTCTGGTGCGTATCCTGGTACTGTGGGTTGGCCTTGCCGGTGCCATGGTGGCAAGCAGGCGTGGTAATCACATCAATATTGATATACTTTCCCGCTATCTGCCTGAACGAGCTGGGAATACCGTTAAAAGCGCTGTTGAATTTTTTACTGCAGCGGTTTGTTCAGTTGCAGCCGTTTACACCTTACGGTTCGTGAAAATGGAGTTTGATGATGGCGGTATGGCCTTTGCCCAGGTGCCGACCTGGATATGTGAAGCAATCATTCCCATTGCCTTTATCGTTATTGCTCTTCGCTATTTTTTGTTGTCTTTAACAACTTTCTTAAAAATAACTAAATCCTCATCGTGACACTATACATTCTTATTTTCGTAATAATTTTTGCAGCTCTTATCGGCACCCCGCTGTTTGCTATAATTTTAGCAGCTGCGATGATCGGTTTTTGCCATAGCGGAGTTGATCTGTCGGTAATAACCATCGAAATTTATCGAATCGCCGACACCCCGCTTTTAATGGCTCTTCCCCTGTTTACCCTTGCCGGATATATAATGGGAGAAAGCAAGACATCACAGCGGCTGGTACGTTTGACACGTGTTTTTCTGGGCTGGATGCCCGGTGGGCTTGCCATCGTGTCCCTTGTCACATGCGCATTATTCACCGCTTTTACCGGCGCATCAGGTGTAACCATAGTTGCTCTCGGTGCACTTTTATATCCTGCACTGAGACAGAGCCAATACAATAAAAACTTCAGCCTTGGCCTCGTGACTACATCCGGCAGTCTCGGTCTGTTATTCCCGCCATCATTGCCGCTCATTCTTTACGGAATTATTGCTCAACAAATGAATGCAGGACAGGATGTCACAATCCCCAACCTGTTTCTCGCAGGTCTCCTTCCGGGTATTCTCATGGTTGTTTTGTTGTCTTGCTGGAGTTTATGGGCCAGCCGGAACAATCCTGAGCCCAAAGCACCGTTTTCCGTCAAAGAATCGGTATTAGCACTGCGGGAAGCAGCCTGGGAGATTCCTCTGCCTCTTTTTGTATTGATTGGCATTTACGGTGGTTTTCTGACAATATCAGAAGTTGCAGCGGTTACTGCAATTTATATTATAGTCGTTGAGGTATTTGTTTACAAAGAAATAAAACTTTCCCGGCTTCCAGGCATAATGCGTGAGTCGATGGTTGTGTGCGGCGGAATTTTATTGATAATCGGCGTATCTCTGGCATTTACGAATTATCTTATCGATGCCGAGGTTCCCATGCGACTGTTTGATCTCATCCAGGAAATGGTCACAAACAAAATAACATTTTTAATCCTGCTTAATATCTTTTTGTTGATACTCGGTGCAATTCTCGACATCTTTTCAGCACTGGTCATTATGGTGCCGCTTATACTTCCTGTAGCTACAAGCTATGGTATAAATCCGGTTCATCTCGGCATCATTTTTCTCGCTAATATGCAAATAGGATATTTTACACCTCCGGTGGGAATGAACCTGTTTATCGCGAGCTACCGTTTTAACAAACCCATCACAGAACTCTATAAAGCGTCCATACCGTTTATGATTGTGCTGCTAATCGCGCTTCTTATTATTACATACTGGCCAGGCCTTAGCATGGTCTTTTTGTAATATCCCGTTTATTAATACAATATCAACCTATTGTATGCCTTTCCTTAAATTATTCAAAAATACCTAAAGTTATTTATTAAAATGCCGATATAGTGGTTGTTAAAACGTTCCGTTACCTGAACGGTTTTCTACAACCAGTTATACCGCAATTCCATATTTCGGAATATATATTTATGGAAAGCGGTATATTAGATTCAGATTATTCCCGATTAACAACCCGCAACACGCAACACGATTGATTCTGAATCAAAAGTTATACGGTGAAAAAAACCAACAAAATACTTCCTTTGATTTATTGCACGGCTTTTTTTCTTTTTAGCTTCGGTGATTCTATGGCTGAAAGCAACATGGCATCTCAATGTAGCCCTGCAACTGCCAGTCTGAATTTCAAGATTCATATTCCTGCGACACTTTACATGCAAATCGGAGCAATCACGCAGAAAAAGGATGGAGATGCATCTGATGTTAATCCTGCAAATAAAACCCTGCAAATAAAACCAGGCCCGTAGCATTAGATAAAAAAAGTCGCATAATAAAAACGTCAGGTTTGATCTGCAAAGGCGGCATGGTTTTTTTATCCTCCGGCAGCATCAATCTTACAAATGGATTGCATAACAAAACAACTTGTTATATTCTAAGCTCACCGTGATTATCCCATCTTTCCCCTTTTAAACTGATTTTACTTTTCCAAACGCGTTACCTTGTTTTATCGAAGTATCTTTCTTGACATACAGCACTCTTTTTCCTATAATATTTAAAATCCTAAAAGGAGATCAATGATGAAACGATATATTGTCTTTTTGATAATTCTTACCTTTTTCATATCGATACCGCTTGCAGCAAATGCGGACTTTAAAAGGACAAAGATAGCTGTCCTTGACTTTGAACTCAAAGGTTCCGGATTTGAAACCGAAGACATGGGGGCTATTGTAGCGGAGTGGTTTATTACCGCCTTTGTCAAGGAAGGCAGGTTCGATGTTGTAGAACGTGGGCTGCTAAAGAAAATCCTTAATGAGCAGAAACTTGGGATGTCCGGAATTCTTGATGAAACTACCGCAACAAAGTTAGGCAAGCTTCTTGGGGTTAAAATAATTATTTCAGGCTCTGTGCTGAAGCTTCAAAATATTCTGGAAATTAATGCCAGAATCATTGATGTGGAAACCGCTTCGATTATTGCGGCTGAAAACGTAAAGAGTTCCGCCGCAGTTCGACTTCAGGATCTGGTTGTACGAATGTCTGCTAAAATAATTAAAAATTTTCCCTTGGAAGGTTATGTTGTAAGCCGCAAAACCGGGAAAATGAAAGCTTCAATCGATCTTGGCAGGATAGCGGGCGTGAAAGAAGGCATGGAGTTTATGGTTTATAAAGAGGGAAAAATCATACGACACCCAAAAACCAAGGAAGTGTTGGATGTCGAGACTATAGAAACAGGCAGATTAATCATTACAAAGGTCAGAAACAAAATTTCAAAGACCGATATTGTTGAAGAAAAAACACCTGGGGCTGTCAAATTTGGTCAGATGGTCAAAAGCCTGGGGCCTTTAATTCCCATAGATCCTGAAGCAACTGTTGACAGAGCATTACGGACAGAACGTTCAAGCCGCCGCGCAAGAAAAAGAGCACCGGTGGCAACTGTCTCTCAAATTCTCTATCTGTTAAAATCACCAAACTCAAAAGAAAAAATAAAAGGTGCCCAATACACCGTTAAATCATTTCCGACCAATTCTCAGCTTTTAAAGGTTGCAGAAGAAGAGCTTTTAAAAGGATATGAGGTAAGAACAAGAGACAGAAACCATGCTGAGGCAATGGCATGGATGTGCAATGTCCTTGGCCGTTCTAAACAGATTCAGTATAAAAACACACTGGAAATGGTTTATAAAAATGCAGCAAGCAGAAGAATAAAAAAATATGCCAGAAAAAATTATAGACTTTTAAGATAACATGATTTTCCGTTAGATTCTAAAATCCTGTCACTTAGAGACCTTTGAAAAATTATCCTCAAGCAAACCGATCCTCAAACACAGTGCTCCCCAAGCGAAGCGCTCCATTAAGCAGTCAGGAAACTAAAAATGAAACAGGCTTTAATTACAGATGTAGCCACTGTCACTGCGCTGGGCAACGATCTTGGGCAATTATGGCAGGGGCTAATGTCTGGTAAAACAGGAATAAAGCCTGTCCGACATTTTCCGGTTGAAAATTACATCTCAAAATATGCGGCATGTATTGAGGACCTGACCTTGCCGGAACGCCCGACCGAAAGCTCAAGGATACGAATACTTCTTGACCGGCTGCTTGAAAAGATGTTCCCGGTTCCCACAGATTCTTTCCTTATTACCGCCACAACAAAAGCGGGTATAGATAATCTTGAACAGCTATGCCGGGGAAACCGTACCGATACTCAGGATCTTCTGTTATCCTCCATTTTAGATATCGTTTCTCAAAAACTGAAACTGACCGCAAGAGGTATCAATATCAATGCTGCCTGTGCTTCTTCCACTATCGCGGTTGCGCAGGGCGCTGCAATGATTTCGTCGGGAAGGGCAAATTCTGTCCTGGTGTGTTGTATCGATATTATTACGGAATTTATTTTTTCAGGGTTCTCTTCCCTAAAGGCGTTGTCACCATTTCCATGCAGGCCTTTTGACCGCACCAGAAATGGACTTACTCCTGGAGAGGGCGCCGCAGCCATTCTTTTGATGAGCGAAAATCGTGTAAAAAAGGATAACCTTTCCTCTCTTGGGAAAGTACTCGGCTGGGGCGTGTCCAACGACGCAACGCATATCACGGCACCTGCCCAGGATGCATGTGGCCTGATTATGGCTATTCGTCAAGCCCTGAAAAGGGCTAACCTGAAAGAACAAAGCATAGCAGCTATCAACGCTCACGGTACAGGTACGGTTTATAACGACTTAATGGAGCTTACCGCTTTCAGACAGGTTTTTGGAGAACATAAAGTTCCAGCCCATTCCGTGAAAGGTTCTATAGGGCATACTATGGGGGCGGCAGGTGGTATCGAAGTCGCTCTTGGTTTGAAAGCACTTTCAACAGGAGTTATACCCCCCACCGTTGGTTTTTCTGATCCGGAGGACGGTGCTAAAGGGTTTTTTAGTTCCGAGCCGACAGAAATACTAGGTAACTACCTCATGACAACAAATTCGGGATTCGGAGGAATTAACGCAGCAATTATCCTGGCAAAGGGAGAAACCAAGTGATTGCTTATATTACCGGTATCGGATGTGTAACAGCGGCAGGAATGGGATGCGGAAGAAATTTCGATACCTTTTCCATGCCGGAAGGCCCTTTGCCAAAACTCACCAGCACTGATGTTTTTAAAAAGCCTTATAAACATTTTGGTAGAATGGACAAATACTCGAGGCTGGGTCTTTCCGCTATTGCATTCGCCTTAAAAGATGCCGGGCTCGAAAAATGGCAGAAAAAGCGTCACATAGGTATTATAGCTTCCACAGTATATGGTTGCCTCCACACAGATATCGATTACTTTAACACAACTATTCCCAACAAAGGATTAATGGCCAGCCCAAACCTTTTTGCTTATACTCTTCCAAACTGTTTTCTTGGAGAGGCTGCTATTTATTTCGGCTTGACAGGAGAAAGTTTTGTGACATGCGACCCGTCGATCTCAAGACTTCTAAGTTTGAAAATCGTTATGGAAGCCATGGCCTGTGGAGAAGTTGAAAAGATGGTGTGCGGTGTTTGTGATCTGGGTCGCCCGCTAATTTTTATTCAGGGCAAAGAGGTACCACCTGGCTCACTTTTCCTCGCTATTGAAAAATTGCCGGAATCAAACCTTTCCTCTTACGGTGAACTTAGCCTGGAAAAAGATGATTCCATGTATTTTAATAAAAAGAAAATATCCGATTTAACGTCTTTGGTTAATGAATGCATATTCAACAAGATATGAAAATAATTATCGTCATACCTGTTTATAATCATTCTACTACCCTGCCTGGCCTTGTAAATGGTGCTCTGGCAGTACATGATGATGTCATTGTAGTAGATGATGGCAGTACTGACAAAAGTGCCGATACCCTGGCAGGACTTAACGTACATCTTATTAACCACGAGAAAAACCTTGGCAAAGGTGCTGCTATTAAAACAGCAACCCGGGCTGCACGCAAGTTGGGGATGACCCATATTGTAACCATAGATGCAAACGGCCGGTATGACTCTGCCGATTTTCATCTTTTTGCCGAAGCAGTAAAGGAAAACGCGGACTCCATTATTGTCGGCAGGCGAAATTTTCAAAAGAGTGAAGTGCCTATCTTATATCGATTCAGCCGGTATTTGGCAAACTTCTGGTTTCAGGTCCAAACCGGCGTAAATCTTTCAGATGTCCGCTGTACATTTCGTGCATATCCTCTTGCAGTACTTGAAAATTTAACCTTGAGAACCAGGCGGAATTCATTCGAAGTTGAAGTGCTGACAAAAGCAGCCTGGGCCGGAGTTGCTTTAAACGAAGTCAATATTTATGGTTATTTCCATCGGCTTGAAAAGCATAAATTTAATATTATTTTTTTCATGGATAATTTGCGAGTAACACTTTTTAATTTTCATCTTACCATGCGTTCAATCGTTCCATGGCCCCATCAAAAAATTATAAGTAAAGACAGACCTGAAGAAAAAATCAGTGTATTACATCCCCTGCAAACCATCAAGACTCTGCTTACTGAGAATACTGCTCCCAGGCAGCTTGCCGCTGCCGGAGCACTGGGAGTATTTATAGGTACGCTGCCGATATTTGGCCTCCACAATATTGCTATACTTTTTGCAGCGAGCTATTTTCGCTTAAACAAGGTGGTTGCTCTAACCACCAGCGGCTTGTGTGTGCCTCCTTTTGTGCCTGCGTTGTGCATTGAAGCTGGGTATTTCATGCGTCATGGCTCTTTCCTGACGGAGATTTCCATAAATACTTTAGGCTATCAGGCACTTGATCGGATTTACGAATGGCTTATAGGTTCACTTGTGCTTGCTCCGGTATTTGCAATATTGGTTGGTGGTATTATTTTTCTTATCACTTTATTTTTAAAAAAACCAGGAGAAATTCACTTTAAATCATGAGAATAGTACTTGTACATCCTGCCGGCTCAAACTGGGTGCCCGGTAAAAAAGATATAACCGCAACGGCAAACCGTATGGCTCCTCTCGGCCTCCTTTCCATTGCAGCCTTTCTTGAAAACCAGGGCCACAAGGTTTTTGTCCATGACTGCCTGGGCCCTAAAGCCCCTTTCGGCACCAAAGCCAATGCAAAGATAATCCTTGATTATAAACCGGATCTTGCGGGTTTTTCTGCTACAACATCGGGCTTCCTTGACGGATACGATCTTGCCTCTGAAATAAAAAAAACACGGCCGGAAATCACTACCGTTTTCGGCGGAGTGCATATTTCGGCCATGGGAGCCGTTTTGCTTAAAGATTTTAAAAACATCGATTTTCTCTGCCAGGGCGAAGGGGAAATCACATTAACAGAAATTGCAAACGGAAATGATGCAGGCTCAATAAATGGCCTGATTTACAGAGATGCAGATCAGATTATAACAAATCCGCCGAGAAGCAATATTAAGGATATGGATGAACTGCCTTTTCCTGCATACGAGAAGCTTCATGGTTTTCCTGAAGGCTACAATCTACCCCTTTTCAGCTACATCCAAAGTCCTGGCGGCACAATGATTACAAGTCGCGGATGTATCTATCATTGTTCATATTGTGATCGTTCCGTTTTTAAACAAGGTTTTCGCTTCAACTCACCTGAATATGTTTACGAACACATTCAGTATCTGCGTACACGCTTCGGGATTCGCCATATTAATATTTATGACGATCTCTTCACGACCAACCGTCGCCGAATAACAAAACTTTGCGATCTTCTGATTTCAAAACCGCTCGGCATTCAGTTTAATTGTGCCGTTCGTGTCGGATACGCTGATGATGAATTGCTTAAAATGTTGAAAACTGCAGGTTTTCTGCAAGTTTCTCTCGGAATTGAGACGGGCGACACCGATTTAATAAAAATTCATAAGCCTGGAGCTGATCTTGACGAGATCCGTGATACGGTAAGGCGTATTCAGGCCGTGGGTCTGAGAGCAAAGGGTCTTTTCATGATGGGGCTGCCGGGCGATACTGTGGAATCGATTCAAAGAACAAGTGATTTTGCCATATCTTTGGGTCTTGACGATATGAACATGTCCAAATTTACACCATTTTACGGGGCTCCTGTATGGTCCACAATATTTAACGATGGCACTTTTGATAATGACTGGCGAAAAATGAACTGCCTTAATTTCGTGTTCGTACCGAAAGGTATAGACTCAAAGGAAACCCTTGACCAGCTTTATAATGAATATGTCAAACGATTTTATACCCATCCTGCCTGGAGAAAGAGATTTAAAAAAAGAATCTGGCAGCACCGAAAGAGTCTCTGGCACATGCTCAAACATATCCCAACTTTCATTGCTGCCAAACGGACCTTTGAACCGAAGTGAAAGGGATAAAGGCAGGAAAAGGCACAAAGCCAGAAGGCAGAAGTAAACGAACATTGAACATCGAACGTTGAACATCGAATGATGAAATCGCTTCGCTCGGCCAGTTTATAAATTGACAGAATATCTTATTCAAAATTCGATGTTGGACGTTCTATGTTCGACGTTCAAAGCCTGACGGCTACGTGACTGATATTGGATTGCAATTTCCAGGAATCGCGATGCTTTTAGACCCCTTCGTAATTCTGCGGTTCCTTGTTCGATATTCTATATTTTGGGACGCTTAAAAAAACTCCACAAAATACCCCCTGTCTCATGTGTAGATAAAAGTCAGCGTTATACTGAGCTCACAATATATGGTTTAGCAATATCATCATAAAACATAGTTTGCCCATGTTTCAGGTCAACAAGGCGATCTGAAATCCCCTCTTTTCCCAATTCGCGTTTAAGATCAATCGGCGGATAATGCACCGGCTCATCCCCCAGCCGGAAGGTTCCCCAATGAACAATAAGAAGATGCCTGGCACGAAGTTCGCGAAATGCACTGACCGTCTCATTAGGGTTCATGTGGCTGGCAGCCATGAACCAGCGGGGTTCATAAGCACCAAGGTTGAAAATTGCCAGGTCAATGGAAAATTCTTTTCCGATTTCACGAAAGCCCTCAAAATAACCCGTATCCCCTGAAATGTAGATAGTAAAACCAGCAGCGGTCTTGATTAAAAAAGAGCCCCACAAAGACCGGTTTGGCCCGACTAAAGGATTTCTCATTGTCCAGTGATTGCAGGGAAGCAGCGTTATTTCCAGTTTATTTTCACTAAAAGTGTCAAACCAGTCCAATTGGGTGCGCCGATTCATTTTCAGGTCATCAAGGATTTCATTATAACCCAGAGGCGTAATCACATGAGTATCTTTTCCTAAAGAAGCAAGTGAAGGTTTATCCAGATGATCATAATGACCGTGAGTAATCAGAACATAATCAGGACGCGGCATCTTATTTATGTCAGTAGCCAGAGGCGAAAAATCTTTGAAGAATCCTGGAATTCCGAAAAAAAGCGGGTCTACAAGAATGTATTTATCCGCATCTTTTATCATCACGCAGGAATGCTTAATAAATGTGATAGAAAGACCCTTTTTGTCTTTTACCGGTTTCCAGTCAAGCGAAACAGGAATCAGACGCTCCTGTTTATAAAAGGCCTTGAAACGATTTTTGGAAAACAGCTTCCACTGTATTATCCGCCATGGACTGCCGAATTTTGCACGGCTAAAGGGATTTACAAACTGATTTGTACCATGATGAATTTTTTTAAACACGATCTCCCTAAGACTTAAAACAGATTGAACAGCGGCATCCTTTTTCTTTTCCCCGGCAAAGGCGGTCTTGAAAATTACATTAAAAGGGAGAAGGCAAAATATAAATACTGTTTTGCTCCATTTAAAAAGCTTATTTATGAAAAAGCGTCGCGTCATGGTGTCGCTTATAAATTTGTCCATTTCAAGGGATTGTTTTAGTAGGATTATTCTCTTTTTAAAAAACTATAAGTCTTTTTCCCTTTTTTTGAGAGTAAAAATAGCCCGGCATTAACTGCAGGAATTTACATGTTAAGACGTTTTTATCTGTACCGAACAATCCAGTACGACCGGCTCAGGATTAGGTCTGGCCATTAGCAAAAAAATCATTGAAAGGCACGAAGGAAACATCAGGGCTGAAAATTCACCGGATGGGTTTAAAATTATAGTGAGGCTTACCGGGTAGGTCTCGTAAGCGTTCACAGGTGCTGCAGATGTGCGTGATCAGGGCGACCACAGCTATAGTCGTCTATGCTCGTTGCCCTGATCGCGTGCAGGTGCGGTGCCTGTGGGCGCTTACAATCAGACCAAACCCTGGTCCATCATAGCATCAACCACCTTAACAAAACCTGCGATATTAGCGCCGCTCATGTAATTTCCTGGAGTTCCATACTGTTCAGCGGCATCCAGGCAGGTTTTATGAATAGTCTGCATAATTATTTTCAGCCTATCATCCACCTCTTTACGGGTCCATGACATGCGCATACTGTTTTGTGTCATCTCCAATCCTGAAACAGAAACACCACCGGCGTTTGCAGCCTTCCCGGGGCCATAGAGGAGTTTGTTGTCAAGAAAAATATCTATGCCTTCCGGTTCTGTCGGCATATTTGCCCCTTCGCAAACCATTATAACGCCGTTGTTAACCAGATTCTGGGCATCTTTTCCATTGATTTCATTCTGGGTGGCACTTGGAAAAGCGCAATCTGCTTTATGGTTCCAGAGGGGATTATGATCGAGTGCAGGATCAACCGGAGTATAAACAGCCGAAGAATACTTCTCGACATATTCTTCAATTCTTCCCCTTCTTACGTTCTTGAGCACCTTTATGTATTCAAGTTTTTTTGTATCTATTCCGGCTTCATCATAAATGTACCCTGAAGAATCCGATAAAGTAACCACTTTTGCCCCAAGCTCCACAAGTTTTTCTGCGGTAAACTGGGCGACATTTCCTGCTCCGGAAACCAGACAGGTGGCGTTTTCCAGTGTTTTATCCCTGGTAGCAAACATTTCAGCAGCAAAGTAAACTGAACCAAAACCGGTAGCTTCCGGCCGTATAAGGCTTCCTCCCCAGTTGAGACCCTTACCGGTTAATATGCCGGTAAATTCATTCTTGAGTTTTTTATACATCCCGAAAAGAAAACCGATCTCCCTTGCCCCGACACCTATATCTCCTGCAGGGACATCGGTGTTCGCACCAATGTGACGATAAAGCTCACACATAAAACTGTGGCAAAATCGCATGACCTCGTTGTCCGATTTCCCCTTGGGGTCAAAATCCGACCCGCCTTTTCCACCACCCATTGGCAGCGTAGTTAGAGCATTCTTAAAAACCTGCTCAAAGGCGAGAAATTTAAGAATGCCAAGATTAACAGATGGATGGAAGCGCAGCCCGCCCTTGTATGGGCCTATTGCACTGTTCATTTCTATACGAAAGCCCCTGTTGATTTGCGGCTCTCCTTGATCATCCATCCATGGAACACGAAATAAAATCACCCGTTCCGGTTCAACAATCCTTTCAGGTATCTTTGCCTGCCGATAAACAGGATTTTGATCCAGCACCGGTTTTATTGATTCCATGACTTCGCCTACTGCCTGGTGAAATTCTCTTTCCTGGGGATCCCTGTTTTTTACTATTTGCATAATGTCTGACATAATAACTTCCTCCCATAGAAATAATTTGTTTTGATTGCTTCATAAATTGGCATTCATTTATTTTAATTCTTCAAGAATGTCAAACCATTACAAAAGGCCGTGACAAATCTTGACATATAGCGTAATATGCTGTTATGATTTCATTTTAATAGTTATAATGTTTTCAATAGCCAGCAAATTAATCTTATTGTATTAATTTAGCCTATTGAAATATACACACAAATGATCGCTCACTGCTTTTATACTGGAATTTAAGGAGTTTTTGTTATTTCACTTCGTACGCTAATACTCGCCACATTTTTAGCTGCTTTAACTTGCTCAGCATCCAGTTTATATGCCGAACCTCCTTTGTCCGATGACAATTTAGAAACAACTCAAGATTCTACTCCTTCGATTTATATTGATCGCCTGATTGATGAAGATATCACTAAAGAAATTGAGCGGCAAGAAGAATATGCAGAGGAACCCCTTGGCCCTGGATCATTTGGAATTACTTACCGGTATTATAATAATGACATTGATAATACTGCAACCCTAACCGAACACGGCACACAGCTTCGCTGGCGGCAGGAAACCATAAGCAACGGCAGTTTCGAACTTCTTGCTGAAGGGCTCATATCAGAAAAACGTGAAGATGAAAAAATCGAAGACGGGCGGGTTCTTTTTCGACAACAGGATTATGTGCTCAAAGACTGGCTGCAAATGGATAGTGAAGTCGGACATTTTCGAAGTTTTACACCTACCCAGGTCAGCAGAAGCTACAGGTTTTATCTGCCGTCAACTATTTTGCAGGGAGTAAATACAAAATTTTACAATAATAATACTTCCTTGTCCTTTAATGCTGGAGAAATCGGAACATATAAAGGAATTGCCGCCCAGGCTTTTGAAAAGACCGAAGGGAAATTATATGGGTTTGGAGCTACTTATCGCGTTGATGATCAGTGGGAATTGGGCGCTCAGTTCTGGAGTACAATTGACCCTGAAAATGAAGAAAACCATCGAAGTTATGCCGGTGTTCTCGAATATCAAGATACTGAAAGCTCTCAAAACCTTCAAATACATTTTCTCGGTGACAGCGAGGGAAATGCAGGCCTGTGGTTAGACGATAACTTTAAATACGAAAAATGGCATCACTACTTTGGCGCATTTTATTTTGAACCTGACCTGCTATGGACGGACACTCCCATTGACAATGACCGTGAAGGACTTTATTTGCGCTCAAATCGCAAGTCTTTCCGCTGGCAATGGACTCTGGGAAGCGAGGTTTCCAAAAATAATCTGGATGATGACCCGGAACTTGCCGGTAATATCACCACCGCATCATTTATAAACGGAACCTGGCGCTATCGAAGGAAAACACAGTTCGGCGGATCTTTGAACTTAAATACCAGCCATGCCAATTCCGGTACTGCCGTAGATGACAGTAAAATATACGGGCTGAAAGGCTTTGCTCTGCAACAGTTTACCTTTGGTACCAGCCGCCTTCAGTTAAGTCTTGCTGAAAATGATGCATCGGCAGATGATACAACTACATATGGAGCATTATGGGATCATGTATGGAAAGCACACTTTCTAAACAGGCTTAATACGGACATCGAATACACATGGACAAATCACAGAGCAAATGAACTCAGCCTTCGCTTTTCCGCCGAAAAATCGCTTTTAACGGACCTAAAGGTTACAGGAACCGCACAACATGTGATCACAGAAGAGAAAACGATCGGAAAGTCTAAAGGTAGCAGTTTATCATTTGGGCTAAGCTGGCAGTTTTATGAAAACTGGCTGATTAGCCTGAGTGCTGATTACAACCGCAACATGACTGATCCTGAAAATGCGGAAAGCACAACAACGGACGGCAAAACAGTTTTATTTTCCATAAGCTATGCCAGGGATTCAGGAAGAAAGCCTCTTTTTTATGGGGCAGCAACCGGCAATCCCGGACGGGGAAGAATAACAGGAAAAGTTTTTTTGGATGAAAACAAAGATGGCAGGCAAGGCATAAATGAAACGGCCTTGAAAAATATTCTTGTATACTTAGACGGTCGTTTCACAACGGAAACCGATTCAGATGGCAATTTTGAATTCTGGCCGGTTGCTTCCGGTGATCATTATATCAGTATCGGGATTGAAGATGCTCCGCTGCCATGGGGTCTGGAGGACGAATCGGCAAAGCGGGTATATGTTCCGATCCGCGGTGAAGGTGAAATCGATTTTGCATTGATTAAATTGAATGAGTAAATGCGCTATTCAGACATAGTTGGGTGGTTGAAAGGTTGAGTATGAAAGTAATTACTATTATTTATATACGTTATGGCTTTTCAGACACCGAATGTCCAATTTTCAATTAAATAATGGATATATTCATTATAACAACAGCTTAACTACTCAACTGCTTAACCACTTCACTATGTCTGACTATTCGAGCATGGTGTCCACTTTATAGGTGCCCCCATCCCATTCGATCAATCCTTTTAGATATAAGGGGAAGGCCAATTCTTCTATATTCTCAATTCCCGATATTTCCTTGTCTGCGAATAATCTTATACCCCTGGTCTCTCCGGGCATAATAGGAAAGGGTGACAAAAGGAGTTCGGCTTTCCTTCCATTCGCGTCTTTCGCAATAACACTGCCGGATGGACGAGCGTGAGCATTTCCCCAGTTGTGCAGATTAACCATAAGTGAAGTTTTTCCATTGCTCTTTTTTTTGACTACACCTTTAAATTCCAGTTCCGGTTTTGCTTTTCCCACTGTGACATAAACGACAACCGCAATGGCACCTGCAACAGGAACGTTGAAACTTCCAAACTTCATTGCATCGATGGTTTCCGGTGCAGGAGAAATGACCACGGCAAACCTACACTCTCCATCTTTAGCATCTGCCGGTATATGTACCTCAAAACGATAACGCTTGACCCTTTTAGGAAGAAGCTTGAAGATTCGCCTCTCTATCCTTGTCCACGAACGACATGATGAAGCTGCCAGCGGTTTATCCGGAGGCTGGATAACGACTCCGCCCTTCTTATCTATTTCCCAGTCGGCTGTTCTGACCTGGTAAATGCCTTGCGCCGTGTCTGCATTCTCAATTGTGATAACCTCTCGCAGTACATCACCCGGTTTTCCCTTCAATTCAAAATTCGGCGGGCTTATACGAACTGCAAATGTAGCGCTTTCTGTTTTGCAGGGCATGGCAAGTATTAAAAGAAAAAAAAGCATGAATGCGAAAAAAGCTGTTTTGCAAAGGTCTCGTCTAGTATAATTCAATTTCATAGATAGGCGCATAGCGTAGTTTTCCAGTTAAACGATTTGCATCGAGTTTTAATATAAATGTGAAAAATTCGGTCAAAAGAGAAGATCCAATAAGCCCCTCAAAAATCAGTGCGCGATTGCCCGGAGAAGTCACACCAGAAGATAAGATACCGGTGGTTTTCCAGGCAAGAGAAAATCCCTGACTGCCATTGAATCCGTCAATTTGACTGGGCAAAGCCAGATAGATTCGAGCCTTTTTCCCTATATAGTTTGTGGTATTCAAACGCACTTCCACATCAGGTATATGTGCCTTTAGAAGAAAAAATTCATCTTTGCTCAAAGAGGATAAATTTTCATGCTTTTCCCATTCAAATCGGACGTTAAATTGCTTTTTAGGAGATTGAGAATCATCCAATATTTCTGCAGCCTGGCTTGAAATAGAAACGGCAAGAATGACAAAAACTGTGGAGATGATTTTATACAGCTTTAATCTTGCTGTCCGTTGAATTCCGATATGTTGTTTCAGGAAAATCATGGAACAGACACCGTATAGGTCACCCTTCCTGTATATGTCCCGTAAGGAACAATCTGGGTATTGTTATAGAAAAATGTATGCCAGTCCCTGACGAGCCAAAATGCACGTGTGGGGGGCAGTATGACCTGTGTCGGAGAGCCGGTAAATTGACCTGAAGGGATGTCCTCGTCCTGAGCGGTCCAGCTGATGTTAGTAAAGGGAATGGTATCGGTGCCGTTGCTAAGAGGGGTTGATGAGTCTACACTCACTATGAACTGTGTGGACAAAGCGGAAAAAAAATTTGCCCGTCTGGCCGAGGCCTCTATAAGTATACTGTTTGGCGTACCCGCGACCGGTGTGCCGTCACCCACCTGTGTGGCCGGAACATTGTGGGTGACCGTTGTTATGCCTGTTGCGGCACCCACCCTAATCCTTACTTCAGCCGGTGCGCCCCAGAAATTAAATACAATTTCAGCATGTGCAATGGGCTGAAAAATACAAATAAATAAAGGGAGAAAAAGAAATATTTTTCTCATGAACGGTCCTTTAATCAAACCCATCATCAGAGGTAAACACCACTGCAGCTAGGCAACATACAGTGGTGTTTAAATTAAATAAGTCTTATAAAAAAAACTTAAAAGATTAAGGAATGGCAGCCGTGTATGTCACTCGGCCACCGGTTCCACCGCCAGCACCATAAATCTGAGCATAGGAAATAAAGCTTCCAGAACCATTTCCTAATCCAGCACCAGCGCTATTATTGTTCTCAGTAATCCTAATATTGCCTGCATTACTGACAAGACTCAAGGTCACTCTTCCGCCAGTCAGATCTCCACCAGTACCAGTTGTGATAGCACCCGGTGTAGCGACATCGGAGGCCGTTGGCGCAAATTGAATTTGGTCAATAGCAGCGCCACCTGTGCCAACCTGAAAATAAATAAACTGGGGAATTACAATTTGAAAATCGAGATTCACCGCAACGCCTGCGCCACCTGACCCTGCTACTCCACCTGTTGCAAAATTACTTTCTGCATTTGCAAGATTAACATAGCAAAGTGCTATAGCCATTACAAGTCCTAATAATATGATTCTTGCCTTTGTTTTCATAATTCCTTCCCCCTGCCCTAATAATATGATTCATTGTGCTTTCCTCCTTACTTACTTTTTTGATAAATTTTCATTTAGGTTTTGCTGATTCTGTTTTTTATTTTCCGTTAAAACAGTTAAAGTCCGTACAAGATCTGTAACTGAAAATGGTTTTTGAACGAAATCATGTACTTTTGCCTCATT
>NBLJ01000153.1 GCA_002084545.1 Desulfobacteraceae bacterium 4572_123
GCACAACCGTCCTCCCCGGTTGACGATGGTGTTGACCGCTCCAATGCGGGCCGCCATGTCGTCCAGTTCGTCGAGATGGGTCATGACGCTTACCTTGTGGGGCAGGGTGATACTGGCACCGCGGATGTCGAATGCCCGGACACCGCGCATGGCCTCAGCGATATCGGAGACCCTGAAAGCCAGGTAGGTGTTGTCGAGGCCGGCATGCAAAAACGCACTGGTGTGCATGACGGGACTCAAGCTGTGGGCCACCGGGTCTCCAAAAACCGCGTAAACCGGTGCCGGTGCGCAAACGGCATCGCGCGACTGGACCCTGCGCGCGGCGGCCATCAGGTCCCCAAAAAATCGGTGCAGATCATAGGTGCCCAGCGGCCCGGAATTTCCCGTCAGCAGCCGGTCCATGATATTGCTTTCCCGATGCCGGTCGGCAACCGGTGCGCCTGTCTGTCGCTTGAGGGCTCCAATGCGCCGGGCAAGCACCAGTCGCTGGTTGGCCAGGTCAAGCAACTGGTCGTCAAGGGCGTCAATACGCCCCCGCAGATCATTGATATTCGCGTCGCCGGAAGCTTTGCGGGTTTTATCGGAGGTCATTTTGAAACCTTACCCTGATTTTAATTTTGTTTACGATCAGTCAGGATGAAATATTCGGGTCGTCTTGCTGCCGGACCGCGAGTATTCTGGCCAGTTCTTCGATAGAAATTTTTTCCACCAGTGCTTCGCCGATGCTGCGCAGCAGTACAAAATGGATTTGACTGCCGGCTCTTTTTTTATCTTTTCGGATGGCATCAAGCACTGCAGCACCGTTAAATTCAAGCCGGACCGGAAGGCCGAGTTTTTCAAGCAGGGCGCTTACCCGCCGGGCGTCGCGGGCGGCCAGGGACCCTTTTTTTACTGACAGGGCACAGGCCAGCACCATCCCGGCGCTGACAGCTTCCCCGTGCGATGCGCCGGTGGTTTTCTCAATGCCATGGCCGAAGGTGTGGCCGAAGTTCAGCTTGCGGCGCTGTCCGGTTTCTCTTTCATCGCGGTTGACAATGTCCGCTTTGATGACCACCGAATCGTGCACCAGTTTTTCAATCACCCGGGCATCCAGCGCCAGGGCCCGGTCATAATGCGTCTCCAGGTAGGAAAAAAGATTTTTATCGGCAATGGCGGCATGCTTGACAATCTCGGCCAGACCGCAGCGGATCTCGACCGGCGGCAGACTTTTCAGCAGACAGGGGTCGCAAATGACGAACTCGGGCTGACCAAAGGTACCCACCATGTTTTTGTAGCCGCCCAGGTTGACCCCGTTTTTGCCGCCGATGCCCGCATCCACCTGGCACAGCAGGCTGGTGGCCACAAAACCGAAGCGTACACCGCGCATGTAAGTGGTCGCCGCAAACCCGGTAATGTCGCAGACCATGCCGCCGCCGATGCCGATGAGAAAACAGCCGCGGTCTGCTTCCAGGGCTAGCAGCTGCTCATATATATGGCGAACGGTGTCCAGGGTTTTTTCCTTTTCACCGGCATTGATGACGATGACCTCGGCTGGCGGAAACACCTGGCGGTACCGCTCATAGACATTGACATCGGTGATGATGACCGGCAGTTTCACCGGGCAGCAAGCCATTAAATTTTCCAGCCGTTCTCCGATCAGAATGGTGGACTGGCCGGAACTGCCGGTAACTTGGACGGACTTCATACGGCGTTTACCCAGCGCTGGTCGCGGTCGAATTGAAAGGAGCGCATCAGCTTGTCGCGTCCGCAAAGCAGCAACTGCTCGGTGCTCTCCCATGAAATGCATTCATCCGTGATGGACAGCCCATATTTCAGAGCGGATAAATCCGGGCGGAATTTCTGGCTGCCGGCCTGCAGGTTGCTTTCCAGCATGAGGCCGGTCAGGGCCTCGTTGCCGGCGATATACTGATCGATAACGCTTTTCCAGACAATGGCCTGGCCCTGGTGTTTTTTTCTGGAATTGCCGTGGGAGCAGTCCACCATGATGGTTTCGGGAAGATTGTTTCCGATCAGTTTCAAGCGAGCCTCTTCGATGCTGATGGGATCGTAATTGGGGTTTTTCCCGCCCCGTAAAACCACGTGCCCCCATGGATTGCCGGCGGTCTTGACCACGCAGGTGCGGCCGTTCTGGTCGATTCCCAGAAAGCTCTGGGCTGCTGCTGCCGCCGCTACCGCATTGATGGCCGACGACAGGTTGCCGTCCGTGCCGTTTTTGAAACCCACCGGCATGGAAAGGCCGCTGGCCATTTCACGATGGGTCTGGGACTCCGTGGTCCGAGCCCCGATGGCCGACCAGCTGACCAGATCGGCCAGGAACTGGGGCGTGATGGTTTCTAAAAACTCGGTGGCGGTGGGCACCCCCATGGCCGTTATTTGAAGCAACAGCCGGCGGGCTTTTTGCAGCCCTTTGGTAATATCGCAGGAACCGTCCAGGCCTGGGTCGTTGATCAGTCCTTTCCAACCCACGGAGGTGCGGGGCTTTTCAAAGTACACTCGCATGACCACGCAAAAGGCGTCCTGGACCTCCTGCCGAAGTTGGTTGAGCCGGGTGGCATACTCCAGCGCTGCGGTTTCATCGTGGATGGAACAGGGCCCGACAATCACCAGCAGCCGTCGGTCTTTTTTCTGCAAAATATGTTCTATCTGTCGGCGCCCGGCCGTCACGGTCTCATGGGACGCCCGGGTGATGGGCAGCTCCCATTTCAGTTTTTCCGGCTGCGGCAGCTGCAGGTATCCTTTTACGCGTAAGTCATCGGTCGGTTTCATGGTTGCTTTCCTTTGATGCGCCTTTCCGCCGCTCCAGTGGCGCTTTAATTAAAAAGGCCGCGGGTTGCCGCGGCCGTAAAAACAAAAAAGCCGCGGGCAGTTGGTCCGCCCACGGCTGGTTGCGCTTGCTTAAATTTTTTGGTTTCAGCGCACCCCGGGCAGACCGTTATTATAAAAATAATACCGGTAAAAGCAAAAATAAGCAAAGCTGCCCGAAACCCTTTGCGCCACGTGGAAATCCTTTCTCACTTAATCTTTCTCTCATCTCTATCGGAATGATTTTTGTCTGTCAAGATTTTTTTCGCCTCTGGCGGTCAAAAACATATTGACACATGAAATGCCAATCAGGTATGGCATTAAAAACGTCAGGGGAAGAGAAAATGGTCTGTTCTGCTGTTACAAAATGTCGTTTTGCCTGTGGGCGCTTCTTTTTTTACTTTCGAAGCGTCCAGCCGGTTCCCTGACGCCGTTTTTTTGTTCTTGATGAACCCCTGGTTGCCTTCCAGGGGGAGCATGGGGCATACGGTGATGTGGCTGCCCGTCGGTTGGTTCCTGACGGGGCCTGCATTCCCTGCCTGGAATTTATCGATGTCTTTCGCGGACTTGAAAAAGGCCATTTCGACCTGGGGGTGGTGCCGGTGGAAAACTCCCTGGAAGGGGCGGTCACCCAGGTCAACGATCTGCTCACAACCACCGACCTGAAGGCTATCGGCGAAGCCAAAGTGCAGGTGCGCCATTGCCTGCTGGCGGTTGAAACCATGGATTACCGTGAAATCCGTCTGGTCTACTCTCATCCCCAGGCCCTGGCCCAGTGCCGGGATTTTCTGGCCAGCCACCGGCTGGACGGCCTTATTACGACACCGCCGGTGCGGCCAGGATGCTGGCCCGCGACAATCCCCGGGCAGCGGCCGCAGTTGCCAGCGCCCTGTGTGCCGATCTGTATAATCTTAAAATAATAAAAGAAGGCATTGAAGACGGTGCGGCCAACAGCACGCGTTTTTTATTGCTGTCGCGGCAGCCGCACCCCGGCCGGGGTACCAAGACCTCCCTTGTTTTTGCCGTGCCCCATCAGGCCGGCCGGCTTTACGATGTGCTCGAGCTGTTCGCCCGGGCCGATATCAACCTGACGCGCATCGCCTCCATGCCCCTGCGTTCGGACCCGGGAAATTACAGCTTCTTTCTGGACTGCGAGGGTTCGCAACAAGATGCGAAGCTGTCCGGCGTGCTGGAGAAAATGCAGGCGTTGACCCTGTCAGTGAAATGCCTGGGCAGCTACCCGGCTGACTTATAAGAAAATTTTATAATTCAATTTGCAAAAAAAATCGTGTGAGGTATAAGTGTGACGGTTGAACACCGGGCACTGTTTTTGAATCCATGCCCGCCAAGAAAAACAGCGGTAAAATATGGAAAACAACACCCCAGTGATTGAATTTTCAAACGTCACCTTTTCCTTTTCAGACTCAAAGGTCCTTTTCAAGGATCTTTCGCTGCAGCTTGCGGCCGGAAAGTTTTACCTGATCCAGGGGCCCTCCGGGGCGGGCAAGTCGACGTTTCTGCGCCTGATCAACCGGCTGGAAGAGCCTGCGGCGGGGGAAATATTTTTTAACGGGCGCCCACTGGCCGGTTACAGCCCGCCTCTGCTGCGCCGCTCGCTTCTGTATATCCAGCAAAGTCCCACCGCCGTGGAGGGCACGGTGCGCGACAATTTGCTGCTGGCATTTTCCTTTAAGAACAACCGCGACCGTCAGGTTCCGGATGATGCTGTGCTCAGGCACCAGCTGGACGATTTTCTGCTCGACGATATCGACCTTAAAACCAATGCTCAGACCCTTTCCGTAGGCCAGCTGCAGCGCCTGTGCTTTATCCGGGGGCTGCTGCTGGAACCCGAAGTGCTGCTGCTCGATGAACCGGCCAGCGCCCTGGACGAGCAAAGCAGCCGCATCGTTGAACACACGGCCGAGCGCCTGTGCGCAGAAGGCGGCTTGACGGTGCTGATGGTCAGTCACCGCCGGTTTGAGCCGCGGCAGGTAAAACCGGTTGTTTTGAAAATCGCTGACGGCCGGGTGGAGGAGCTTGCATGACACCGGAAATCGTGCCCATCGGGCTGGGCCAGCTGTTTGTCGGGCTGGGATTTATAATTGTCGCCGGCATCACTTCCCTTCTGCACAGCCTCAAACTGGAGCGCGATCTGCTGGTGGGCACCATTCGCACCTTTGTGCAGTTGTTTTTGCTCGGCTACATCCTGAAGTTCATCTTCAGGCTGGACAGCGCCGTGCTGGTGGTGGCGGTGTTTTGTTTCATGATTTTTTTTGCCGCCCGGGAAATTCGCGGCCGGGTCAAGGAAAAGCAGGTGGCCTTCTTCTGGCCCCTGCTGGCCTCCATGGTGATCAGTTACGTGGTGGTCTCTTACCTGGTAACGGCCGTGCTGGTCAATGTCAAGCCCTGGTGGAAGCCCCAGTATTTCATCCCCCTGGGGGGCATGGTGATCGGCAATTCCATGAACGCCATCGCCATTGCGCTGGAGCGGTTGATGGGGGAACTGCGCAAGCAGCGGCTGGAGGTGGAAGCCCGACTGTGCCTGGGAGCCAATTACAAAGAGGCCAGCCAGGAGATTTTTCGCACGGCCATGCGCGCGGGCATGATCCCGTCGATTAACTCGTTGATGGGGGTGGGCATCGTGTTTATTCCCGGCATGATGACCGGCCAGATCCTGGCCGGTGCCGATCCGCTGCAGGCCATCCGTTACCAGATCATTGTCATGGTCATGCTGGTGGGATCCACAGCCATCGGATCCCTGCTGGTGGTTTACCTGGTGCGCAAACTGTGCTTCGGCCCGGGTGAACGCCTGCTGCTGCAACCGGAAAATTCCTGATAAGCAAAACCGGTTCTGGCAGGCAATTGCCGGAAAACGATTAAGCCCAATGCTATTCAGGCAACGTTAAGGACTATCCGGATGGCGGCTGTTTCCGGCAGGCAGGACAGATACCGATAAATTCCAGGCGATACCCGATAATGTCAAAATCCGACATCTTTTTCAGTTCCCGGTCAAGGGTGGGATCAAAATCAACCGAAGCGTCGACCACCCGGTCACAGCGTATGCAGCGAATATGGTAGTGGTTTTCAGCGTTGCCGTCAAAACGTTTCAACGAGCTGCCCAGCTCCAGTTTTTGGATCTGACCGTTTGCCGTCAAAATTTCCAGGTTGCGATAGACGGTGCCAAGACTGATGCGGGGCAGGCGCCGGCGAACCATGACATAGAGTTCATCCGCACTGGGATGGGTGTTGACCTTGCGCAGTTCTTCCAGAATGACCTTTCGCTGAGGCGTCATGCGAAAATTTAATTGATCCAGCAAATCGTCTAACCTCCTTCAATCCGCACGGGTGTAAATTCACACACATCGGGGCCGCAGTAATCACCGACGTAATCGGATTCCGGTCGATACAACATGGGCTTGGGCGCGGCCCCGGCAAACTGCTCCTCGATCACGTGGGCGCACCAGCCGGCAATCCTGGAAATTGCAAATACCGGTGAAAATAAATCCACCGGAATGCCCATGGCATAATACAGCGATGCGCTGTAAAAATCCACATTGACGTAAATGTCTTTGCCCTTGCGTTTTTTAAACTCCTCTTTGCCGGTTTTTTCCAGCAGCGTGGAGATTTCATACCACTGGGGCTCACCGATTCGCTCTCCCATGACCTTGGACATGGGGGCCAGGATGTGGGCTCGGGGATCGTCGGTATCGTAGACGGCATGGCCCAGGCCGAAAATTTTTCTTCCGGCATCAAACTCCTGGTTGACATAATCGTTGACTTTATTCGTGGAGCCGATTTTAAGCAGCATTTCCATGACCCGTACGTTAGCGCCACCGTGCAGCTCACCGGATAAGGACCCTACTGCCGCGGCAACAGCCGCATAAATGTGTGCACGGGTGGAAGCCACTTCCCGGGCGGCAAAGGTGGAGGCGTTAAACGAGTGCTCGGCATGCAGCACCAGCGCTGTGTCAAAAAAGCGAGCCACATCTTCTTCGGGCTTTTTACCGCTGAGCATGTATAAAAAATTGGCGCCGTGGTCCAGCTCCGGCGATGGATCGACCGGTTCCAGATCATTGCGAATGCGCTCCCAGGCCGCAACTATGGTGGGAAAACGCGCAATAAGATTGATGGCCATACGCAACGTGGTTTCCAGGGTCGGATCGGTCACATCGGGATCATGGTGGGCCAGCAGGCTGACGGCGGCTTGCACAACATCCATGGGCAACGCTGTTTTAGGCCGGGTCTTTAACGCGGCGATGACTTGTGCCGGCAGCTGTCGCTGGGCCTGGAGGCGGCCTTTAAATTCCTTCAATTCATCGGGGTCGGGCAATTTTTCATACAGCAGTAAAAATGCGACTTCTTCAAAGGTGGCGTTTTGAGCAAGGTCCTGGACGAGATAGCCGCGGTAGATCAAACGGCCATTGGCACCGTCGACTTCACATATGCGGGTGCTGGCGATGACCAGCCCACGAAGACCGGTGTTTAACACAGGTTTACATTCTTCCATCATGGCACTTCTCCATTTTTTCGGTAAACGGCGATGATGTGAAAATCCGGGGGTGTTTCTGTCGGCAGCCGCGCAATCGAGTGCCGGCGCCTGCTTCCCCGCCACCTGCTTAAAATGGGATTCAAATAGCACAATGTCAAGGCTGAATTCGCCGTCAGCCGTCTGCCTGGAAGTCAGGCAGGTTGTCGGCAGCCTTACCGACAACCCTTTGCGTCTTGCCGTCTGAGTGAAGTGCCACGAGCCGTAGCGGATTAAAAGGACATTTTTTCCAGCGGTCGCCGCTCGGGAACGTATTCGTGCTCGATTTTGCCCTCATTCCACTCTGTGGTCACGTAAAGGTTACAGTAGCAACTGCCGTATTCTTCGATATCCGGCACACTGTAAACACAGGGGCAGATAATATCCCGGTCGGTGTCCCGGTCGCCGGAAAGCAGTCGGCAGGGACATCCCATGTATCCATAACGCTCTTTGTTGACCAGCAATGCTTCCAGCAACTCAAGGGTACGCTCCCGATCCTTGTTGAAATAATACCCCTTGGGCTCCTGGACCTTTTTCATGCGCTCATAAAGCTCTTGTGCATCCATTACAGTCCCAGTGCCTCCTTGATTTCCTTTTCCTTGAACCCGACGATGACCTTTTCCCCAATAATGATGGTGGGAAAAGAACAGCGCGGGTTGAATTTTTTGACATCCTCGATAATCGCTTTGCGTTCCTCGCCTTCAAGCAGATCCACATCGACAAATTCGTATTTGATGGTGCAGTCGCCCAAAAATTTTTTGGTTGCCTTACAGTGACTGCAGGTGCTCAAAGAGAATATTTTGACTTCCAGTTGAGACATAGAGCATTCCTTTCATAACGTGGCCTGCCGGAATTATCGCCCCGTTCAGATCCCGGAAATTGCGGGCAGGCGCTGAATTCGGTTTTCAGTTAAATGGGCATACGCCAGACAACATACCAGAAATGAAGCAAAAATGATACCAATATTTTGATGGGCCTGACGATATGGATGCCGCTTAGGTCCTGATATAAACTAAAACGGTGTAAATGAGTCAAAATTTTTTCGCTCATTAGCATTGTTAAGTAGATTTTGATCTTATTGTCTTATTTCTGTGCAGTGATCCGCTTTCACGGGCCGAGAATTTTATAAAGGAGGCGTCATGTATCTCAAACAGGCCGATTTATTCCGCGGCATTAAAATGGATTTTTTAAAAAAAGTCATGGAGGTGACATTGCGCAAGTCCCATCCGGAAGGAACCCTGCTGTTTCGCTCCGGAGACCCGGCCGAGTATTTTTACATTTTAATCAATGGGCGCATCGAACTGAGCATGGGAGACGATGAAAAGCAAATTCACATCGGCAGCCAAACCGGGGAAGCCTTCGGCTGGGCCGTCCTGGTGGACCGCGAGACGTTCACGGCGTCAGCCCGGTGCCTGAGAAGATGCGATTTGCTCCAGGTCAATGCTTACGCCTTCAAACAACTGCTCGACAAATACCGGGAGGATGGATTTATTTTTTATCAGAATCTGTCCGCCGCCCTGGGCAAACGCCTGATGCAAAGTTATCTCAAAACAATAGAACTCGACGATTGCCGATAAACCAGGAGGTGCTTTATGAATCCTTCCGAGATAAAGCAGGCCCTGGCTGGCTGTGAGTTTTTTGAAGGCCTTGGCGATGGTGATTTGGAGCAGATTATGCCCCTTTGCTGGCCCCGTGATTTTCAGGCCGGGCAATACGTCTTTGAACAGGGCAATTTGGGTGAGCATCTGCACCTGATTGTCGACGGACAGGTGGTTCTTGAAAGATCCGTGAACCTTGGTGTGCGCAAGGGTACCGTCACCATTGAGGACCTGGGCCAGGGCCGGGTGCTGGGCAGCTGGTCTACCCTGCTGGGCCAGCGCCATTTGCTCATGTCTTCGGCCCGCTGCCAGCGGCCGACCCGCCTGCTGGTGATGCGGGGGGCGGACCTGCGCAACTTGATGCTCAGTGACAAGGAATTTGGCTTCAACATTATGGAAAAATTCTGTTTTTTGTTAAAAGACCGTATCCAGGCCGCGTACGGCGCTTTGGAAAAACTTTAACTGGATAGCATTTTTGACCCTGAACCCGAACCTGCAACCGCTTCAGCTTTTTGCCATGGATGTTGATCCTTTTGCCAAAGACGAGATTTTTATCAGTGGGCTGCCCGATTACCTGAAACAGTTTGACCGGCAACGGGGCCAACTGATTCCCATCCTTCAGAAGGTACAGCAGGAACTGACCTACCTGCCGGCTGAAGCCTTGCAGGCCGTGGCCGATTACCTGGAAATTCCGGTGGCCGAAGTCTATGGGGTGGCCACTTTCTATAACCAGTTTCGGTTCAATCCCCCCGGAAAACATCAAATTAAAGTCTGCCTGGGCACCGCCTGCCATGTTAAAGGTGGTGATATCATTCTTGAAAATTTTGAACGCAAACTTGGAATTAAAGAGGGCGAAACCACCGAGGACCGCGAATTTTCCATTGAACGGGTGGCCTGCGTCGGATGCTGCGCCTTGGCGCCGGTGGTTCTTGTGGGCGAAGATGTCCAGGGGCACATGGCCCCGAGCAAGGTAGAAGGGCTTTTTGTCCGCATCCAGGTAGAAAAAGAAATGGCGCAAAGAAAAAAGAAACGGCATGAAACCGGAGAATAAGGATCAAATATACCAGCAGTTCGAAGCCATACGGCGGCAAGCCGAAGAACGACGGGATGCCGCTCGCCGGGATCCGTCACCAACAATTTTGATCGGCACAGCGACCTGCGGTATTGCCTCCGGGGCGCTGGACACCAAGCTGGCCTTTGAGCAGGCAATTTTAGAACAGGGTCTTGACGCCCGGGTCCGCACCGTCGGGTGTATCGGTCACTGTTACGCCGAACCGGTGGTCATTATCGATTATCCGCAATCGGGATTTCCGCCCATATTTTATCACGAAGTTACCGCCGGTAAAGCCAGGATGCTGGTCAAGCACTTCCTGGAAGGCGGCGACCCCCTGTTTGAGCATGTCTACGGCGCAATGGTGGAAAACGACATGATCCCCTCGGTGATGGAATTTTCCCGGTTCAACCAGGAAAAGCGGGTGGTCATGGAAAAATGCGGGCACATCGATCCGGAAGATATTTACGATTACATTGCCCATGGCGGTTACGCCGCCCTTGCCAAGGCGCTGACATTGGATCCTGAAACCATCATCGACGAGATAAAAACTTGCGGGCTGCGGGGAAGGGGGGGCGCCGGATTTCCCACCGGCCGAAAATGGGAGCTGGCCGCCGACAGTCCCGAGGGCGATAAAATTATTGTCTGCAACGCCGATGAGGGAGATCCCGGTGCTTACATGGACCGTACCATCCTGGAAAGCAACCCCCACCAGGTGCTGGAAGGCATGGCCATATGCGCTCTGGCCGTGGGCGCCCACAAGGCCATCGTTTACGTGCGCTCAGAATATCCACTGGCGGTTAAAATTGTTTCCGGGGCGATCGCGCAGGCCAAAACACTGGGGTTGCTGGGCAGCGGTATCCTCAACAGCGCGTTTAATCTTGAAATCGAAGTCTTTCAGGGCTCCGGTGCCTTTGTGTGCGGTGAGGAAACCGGGCTTATCCAGTCCATTGAAGGCTTCAGGGGCATGCCCCGTTCACGCCCCCCGTACCCGGCCCAAGAAGGACTTTACGGACAGCCGACGGTCATCAACAATGTCAAGACCCTGGCCTCGGTCCCGCCGATCATTGCCAACGGTGCTGCCTGGTATCGAACCATCGGCACTGAGAACAGCCCCGGGACGGCAGTTTTTTCAGTGGTCGGCGATGTGGTTTCGGGAGGTTGTCTGCCGGAGACATTTCTCGATACCCCCATTGATTTTGATTCCCTGACGACCGCCGGTGCCATGATGGGCTCCGGGGGCATGGTGGTGATGGACGAGGACAGCTGCATGGTGGACGTGGCGCGCTATTTTCTCGATTTTACCCAGAAGGAATCCTGTGGCAAGTGCACGTTTTGCCGGATCGGAACCCGTCATCTGCTTGATATCCTGCAGCGCATCACCACCGGAGAGGGCCGCACCGGTGACCTGGAGCAACTGGAACAGCTCAGTGAAGATATTAAGGACGGGTCACTTTGCGGACTGGGCAAAACCGCCCCCAACCCGGTACTGACATCACTGAAGTATTTCAGGGATGAATATGAAGCGCACATCAATGAAAAACGATGCCCCGGCATGATGTGCCGGCCGCTGATGACCTATTACATCGATCTGGACAAATGCGCCCGCGGTTGTGATGCCTGCGTGGGATGCTGTCCCACCGAGGCCGTATTCACCACCAGCACGCGCAAAAAGGGAATCGACCAGGACCTGTGTGTAAAATGCGGCGAGTGCATGGTGGCCTGTCCGCCCCAGTACGACGCTGTACGGAAAGTGTCTCCTCCCGGGCTGGCACCCGTGATCGAGCGGCCCGTCAAAAATCCGGATGCAAGCAAAAAGGCCTCCGACAATTCCTGAGGACTTGAGATGATGGTCACCATCGAGGTAAATGGCAGGCAGCTGACGGTAAAACAG
>NBLJ01000035.1 GCA_002084545.1 Desulfobacteraceae bacterium 4572_123
TGGTGTGCCGGAGGGGCCCTGCACCATTTTGGAGCTGAAGCCAATTGTGCTACAGTGCCTAATTCCACCTTCAACATTGACAGGCAGCCTCCACTCGAGAACATTAAAAAGGCTATTGCCTGGGATGGACTCAATGCCAGGTATTGGCAAAAACTGGCCCTGGTATTGATGAAAGATCGCGATGATTTTGCTGATAAAAGCAGTTACCGTGAGAATCGGGTTCGGGTTAAAGAAATTATTACCGCACTACAGGAGGCTGTTTTATTGAATCCCTGTGAGACCGAAAGCTACATCCGTCTGGCCCGGGAATATACTTACCTGTGGCAGGAGCCGGACTACCGGGAAAAATGGCTGCCGGCTGCTGACCGGGCCATGGAAAGCGCCGCTTTTTTTGTCGGTGAAAAAAATCCTCGCCAGCACGTGGAAATGGGACATTACTGGAATATGCGTGCCGGCCATCCCTGGCTCCGTGCAGAAAGGCGCGATGCAGCTCTGCAAAGGGCTCGATGGCATTATCACAAGGCCCTGGCCCTGGATCCGGGCAACAGGGAAATGGCCCGTGAGATAGATGAAAAAATGGCAAAAACCAAACGATGAATGTAAGGGCAGGCCCCCGTGCCTGCCCAACGGGCAGACGACAACCAATGAATTCAAAAAAATCTGAATATGTGTTGGGGATATGGGACGGGCATGATGCCGGGGCTGCGCTGCTTTGCGGCAACAGGATCGTTTTTGCCGTTAACGAGGAGAGGTTGAGCCGACGCAAGCTGGAGGCCGGATTCCCGCGTCTTTCTATCCGGGCGGCTCTGGATTATGCAGGTATCAGGCCGGCTGACATTAATGAGGTGGCCCTTTCCACCAGTGATCCGGCTAAAACCCTGACACGGCTGGTGCCGCGTTTAAAAGAGGAATATTATCTGATCCGGCGTCGCAAAAAAGTACCCGGGCGGCTCGACCCTTTAAAAAAACGGTTTAAATACCGCTTCACTGAAAGAGGTCCGAATTTTCTTTCCACCGCCCTGAGCCGGCACTATATCCGCAGGCAGATGCGGAACCTTGGTTTTTTCAACTATCACCTGACCCTGGTGGATCATCACCTGGGACATGCCTGGGCAGCGGCCTGCTGCAGCGGGTTTGACCGGTGCATGGTCATTACGCTGGACGGGGTCGGGGATGGATTGTGCGGATCTATTTATCAATTTGGGGCCGGACGGCTTTTGCCGGTAAAAAAAAATACCGCAAGGGTTTCACCGGGAATATTTTTTGAGCATGTAACAAATTTGATGAATATGCGCGAACTGGAAGACGAGGGCAAGGTCATGGCCCTTGCCAACTATGCTTATCCGGTGGCAGACCGTGATAATCCCCTGATGAACCTGATCCGTGTGCAGGGCCTCGATTTTGTATCCCCCTTTAACTCGGTTGCCATGCACCGGGAGATGAAAAAAATTTTATGGCGCTTTCCTTCCGAACAGTTTGCCTATATGGCCCAGCGGGTTTTGGAAAAAAATGTGCGGCAGCTTGTTGAAAACGCGATTGCCCGGACCGGCGAGAAGCGTGTGGCCCTGGCCGGTGGTGTTTTTTCCAATATCAAGCTGAACATGAAGATCGCAAAGCTGCCGGATATCAGGGATGTTTATGTGTTTCCCCACATGGGTGACGGCGGGCTGGCGGCCGGGTCTGCCATGGCTGTTAATAATGACCGTCTCAAGGTTTCGCGGTATAAAATCAAAAATCTTTACCTGGGACCAGATTATTCCACTGCGTCGATTGAAAAAATTCTGACACAATATGACTTCCGATATCAGCGCCTTGACAATCCGGGTGCTGAAGCAGCGCGTTTGATTCTGAACAATGAAATTATTCTCTGGTTTCGCGGCCGCATGGAACTGGGGCCCCGGGCACTTGGCAACCGCAGTATCCTGGCCCGTCCCGACAGTCTCGAAATTCGTGACCGTTTGAACCTGGTTCTTAAAAAAAGGGTCTGGTATCAGCCTTTTTGTCCCAGCCTTCTAATTGAGGACGCTCCATTCTTGCTGAATACAAACGGTCAGGATTTGAGTTTAAATCGTTTTATGACCACTGGTTTCAGGGTCAGTCAAAAGTTTCGCGACCTCATGCAGGGGGTGATGAATGTAGACGGTACGTGCAGGCCCCAGTTTGTGGCAGATGAAAATCCGGCCTATCGTGAACTGCTGCTGGGTATAAAAAATAAGTTTGGTCGGGGTGTAATTTTAAATACCAGTTTTAATATTCATGGCGAGCCTATTGTCGGCTCTCCTGAACAGGCTCTGGACATGTTGGCACGTACCGGGCTGCGGTATCTTTTTATGGAAGACTTTCTGGTTGAAAATAATGCTGTCTAAAATTTATAACAAACCGGGTTTTTGGTTTATTCTGTTCGGCATTTATTTTGCGCTGGCCGGAACCGGTGTATGGCTGATAATGTCTATGCCCCATAATGAAATTATCAGAGGCCTGGAAAAAACAGTTCCCTGGGTTCTCAGAATGAATGTACTCCTGCTGATTGCTGCGGTATCAGTATGTCGGCGGGAGCTGTGGAATTTTGTTAAAATTTTTTTCAATCGCCGAGGTGTTCTGATTGCCGGTCTGTGTATTACTGCCTTCTGTATGACGGCGTTTACGGTACCACGCACGCACCGGATTTTTTATGACGAGGATATTTATGCAAATGTGGGCCAGAACATCGCTCTTGACGGCAGGGCAGGGCAGTGTAACTACGGCACTTTTGAATACGGGGAATATTACCCTCACTGGATCACATACAATAAACAACCCAGCGGCTGGCCCTTTTTAATCAGCCTGGTATTTCAGATGCTGGGAACCAATGAGCTCTATGGATTTTTGCTCAACAACCTTATTTTCAGCAGTGCGGTACTTACCGTTTTTCTGATTGCCTGGCATTTAAGCAAAGCATTTTTTACATCGTTCATCTCTGCCCTGATATTCGGGCTTATACCTCACAACCTGATCTGGCACAATACGATTGCCGCCGAGCCTTCGTCGGCTCTGTTTGCCGGACTCACGGTGCTTGCGCTGGTTATCTATGCCAAGACCCGGCGGCAGCGTCATCTTGTGGTTTTATCATTTTTAATACCCCTGACCTGCCAGATGCGGCCGGAATCGATACTGATTGCCGCCTGGACAGTGCCGGCCCTGCTCTGGCTGGCCCCGGGTACGTTTGTTGAAAAAAAATCATGGATCACCGGTATACCGGCCCTGGCTTTTCTTTTGCCGCATCTGATTCATCTTTATATAATGCGTGGCATGTCCTGGGGTGCTGATGGAGATAAAATATCGTTGAACTTTCTGGCGCAGAATATTTTCACCAACGGTGTTTATTATTTTAACAATAAGTTTTTTCCGGTAATTTTCATACTGTTTGCCATCATCGGGCTTTTGTTCACCCGCCGATGGCTGAAAGAAAAATTGCTTGTCTTGCTGTGGTTTCTTATTTTCTGGGGCATTTTTCTTTTTTTCTACGCCGGCAGCTACACCTATGGGGCGGATGTTCGTTTTGCGCTGCTTGGTTTTATGCCGCTTGCGGTTCTTGCCGGCCTGGGCTGCGGCTATGCTCGTGACCGCCTCGTGTTTTCCGGTTTGCTGGCCGGAGAAAAAGGGCGCACAAAGCTTTTTTCCTTTCTCCTGATCGGGATTATTCTGGCATCTTTTTTACAATTTTTCCCGCTGGTTCGGCGAATCGGCCAGGAGGCCTGGGGCGCGCGCTATGACCATCAATATGCGGAAGAGTTCAGTAAAAAGATACCGGAACGTTCCATTGTGTTGACCCATAACCCCGCCATGTTCCTGCTTTGGAACCGCAATGCCATTCAGGCCTATGCCGGTATTAATAATCCTGAGATTATCGGGCATTTGATGAAAAAATACAGGGGGCATGTATATTTTCATTATAATTACTGGTGTAATGCGGAATCAGCACCCAGCCGTAAACTTTGCCGGGCAATCAAGGATCAATATTTTTTAGAAGAAATTGCGTGTGAGCGAGAACAGAATTATGAATATGTCCTATATAAAATGGAAATGAAAAGATAGGCATCCTTGAAGGATCAACAATCTCCTGGATGCAGGGCGAAAATGATCTTGACAACTATTGGTTTCATGAATTATTGTCATTTTGAATGTTTGCTTTTTAAATACTGTTTTTAGTTTAATATATTCTATGTCACTGCAATAATTCTTAGTTTTTCAAGGGGGCAAAATAATCATGATAAATGACCTGGAAAGAATCTATAAAAAGTATAGCTGTGTTTTTACAATACTTGCGGTACTGGTAATGAGCATTATCATTGCGTCACCGGTCCTGGCGGGTATTCAGAAAGACTTGGCTGCCAAAATCAATAAAGAAAAAAAGTCATATTATCAGGCATCTAAAGAGATTGCAATTGCCTTGATCTGTACTGTGGCTGACCCTGCCATGGTTGCCAGAAATATTATTTATGCCGCTGATAGCAATGCCCGGAATCAGGGAGATAATATAGACGATGCCATTAGAGATGCCAAACAGGGTGTTTTAGATGGTGCCGCTGCCTGTGCAACTGACCAGGGGCAGGATGTTGCACAGTTGATCGAGATGCTGGACAATACACTCCAGGAACCATTGTCAATACCAACTACTACTACTACAAGCACTACTACTACAACCACCTCAACCGTGGTACCCACCAGTCCTTCGAGTTGATATAGACTGTCACATATTAAACTTCACTGCGTTATCGGTCGTCGGCGTATTACAATACAGCCTCCTTCCTCTATCCTTGTGTAATTTAATATGTGACGGCCTATAGTTGTTGACAAAAAATTCTAAAAAAAGGGCGGCTTGAAAGGCCGCTCTTTTTGCTTCTATCCGCTGTTTTTATGCAAGGTCCATCCGAGAAAACGTTTTAAACCGATACCGATACCGGTAAGTGCACCAGGCTCAAGCATGGAAAAAAGGTTCAGAAGTATTTTGAGCCGGAGATAAAATTTTTTGTAGGCCCTGCGGGTAAAGGCATCCACCTGACCGGGAGTCAGATCAGGCAGGTGCATGGATGCCTGATTCTGGGAGCAGCCGTCATCTCTTGAAATCCATCCCCTGTTTGCTGCCATGGCATAAAGGGCGGTGCCCGGAAATGGAGCCGCGGTATAAAACTGGGCAATATCCAGCGGCAGTTCCATGGCCAGGTCGAGGGTCCGGGCCATGGACCGGCTATTTTCACCGGGAAGTCCGAAAATGAAATGTCCGGAAACTTTCAATCCCACGGCGTGGGCATTGTTTACTGCAAGGCGTGATTGAGCCGTGTTGATTTTTTTACCGCTTTTTTCAAGAATAGCATCATCGGCGGATTCCAATCCGAAGCTGATCATCCACAGCCCGGCTGATTTCATCTCCGTAAGCAGTTTTTTATTCACGGTATCCACTCGACTGTTGCAGGTCCAGCGTATCTTCAGATCTCGTTTTTTTATTTCACGGCAGAAATTTTCAACATAATTATTGTCCGCGGTAAACGTATCCGCCCAGATGAAAAAATCAAAGATCGAAAATTGTCTCATATTATTTTCGATCTCATCGACAACCTTTTTGACGGGGCGCTGCCGCGGTTTCCGGCCGTAGTAAAGCGAGGCCGTGCAGAAGCTGCAGGCAAAGGGGCAGCCTCTGGTGGGCGCTACGATCAGGAAAGGGCGCCCTTTGAGCGGCAGACGGTAGGGGCTGAGATCCAGTAAATGCCAGGCCGGTGCGGGAATGGAATCCGCCTTTAAAAAGGTTCGTTGAGAATTGTGCCTTATCTTGCCGCTATCAGACGATCGGTATGAAATCCCGTTGATTTTCCGCCAGGATGAACCAGGGTGAAAGCAGATTTCCCGGATGGTCTGTTCGGGTTCATTGCGGATGACCACGTCAATGCCTGGAAAATTCAGTGCTGATTCAGGAAGAGCCGTGACATGGGTGCCTATAACACCGGTTGTTGCATGAGGGGATACGTTTTTGATCAGGTGCCCAAGATCCAGGTCATGGGAAAGGGTCGGTGTGGCCGTGTTCCAGAAGACCATGTCCGGGGAAAACCTACCAAGTTCATTTTTTAGTATTTGCCTATTCATGCCAATGGCCGGACAGTCAATAATTTTTATTTGGTGACCATCATTTTCCAGAAAGGTTGCAGTGGTAGCCAGGGAAACGGGCGGCCACTGTGTGGCCCATACACCGGCTTCCTGTGTGCAGCGCCCCTCGCGGGTGAAACCTTTTGCTTCAGGGTGGGGCGGGTTCAGGAGTAAAATTTTAAGCATTTCATTGCCCGTCAGCCATACAGGTATTTTATCAAACTGAAAACATACCGGAAGGCTACTTTACTGATTTTGATATTTGAACAGCCTGCCTGCCGAGGATATTCATGGGACGGCACTTCGGCCATGCGAAAACCCTGTTTTATCGTTTTGATGGTCATTTCCTGTTCAATGGTGGTGATGTTTTCTCTGAGTCCCAGGGATCTTAAAACATTTGTTTTTATAGCTCGAAACCCGTTCTGGCTCTCGGAAAGTGCTATTTTATAACGATGATTTATGCAGGCTGTGATAAATGAACTGCCCATCAGGCGGAGACATTCGTCAAATCCGCCATGCAGCTCGCTGGACCCGCCCAGCAGTCTTGAACCGCAGACATGATCAGCCCTGTCTTCCAGTATCGGCTGTACGAGTCTTGGTATATCATTTGGATCGTGTGAACCGTCGGCATCAATAAAAACGGTTATTCCGCGTTGAATATGGTTAATTGACGAGCGTATCGCATCACCCTTGCCTTTTTGATTGTCATAAATTACTCTTGCTCCAAGAGATGCAGCGATGGCAGCGGTATTGTCACCGGAATGGCCGTCTACCACGAGAATGTCATCTGAATAGGAAAGAGATCCGGCGATAACCCCGGCAATGGATGCCTGTTCATTTAATGCGGGGATTACAATGGTCATTTTATCGGCAGATGGCAGATTATTTTGCATAGAGACTCTGTTCAATAATAATAATTCTGAATTTAAAACGATTCGATGATATATGATTATATCTAAAATGCAAATAAAAACCAGTATCCGCGGTTCAAAAACAGATAGAAAATACCGGGCATGCGCAGCTTTACGAATATGTTGAATTTCTTACAAATTTGGTATTGTCCGGATAAGAATTGATTTATGTGTAAAGAAAGTGTAATTGTTAGAGACAATCAGAATACAACTTAATCGCCTGGGGCCTGTGCCTGTGCCCGGGGCCATGGACCATATCATTATTTTTGCATATAACTTTCATCGGCGGAACAGACAATGAATAACAGTATTAAAAATAAAAATATCATTCTTGGAGTATGCGGTGGTATTGCCGCCTATAAAAGTGTTGAAATTTTAAGACTCCTGCAGAAACAAAATGCCGGGGTGCGGGTGATGATGACCCCTAATGCCTGCCATTTTGCAGGTCCTTTAACCTTCGAGGCCCTGAGCGGCCGGCCCGTATGTTCCAGTCTTTTTGAGAAGGACGTAGAATCGTCCATCAGGCATATCGACTGGGCACGGGAGGCCGATGCCGTGATTATCGCCCCGGCTACCGCAAATATTATCGGTAAAATGGCCGGCGGCATTGCAGACGATGCGTTGAGCACGTTCCTGCTGGCGGTCACCTGCCCTGTACTGGTATGCCCATCCATGAACACGCATATGTATGAAAGCAGGGCTGTTCAGCGAAATCTTGAAATTCTGACCGCCGACGGGTACAGAATTGTAACACCGGAATCAGGGGAACTTGCCTGCGGCACAAGCGGGGCCGGCCGCCTGCCGGAGCCCCCAATAATCGTGGATCGGCTTGAAAAATGTTTTACCCTGCCGGATCTGGCCGATAAAAAAGTGCTGGTTACGGCCGGGCCAACCCGTGAAGCCATTGATCCGGTTCGCTTTATCAGCAATCCGTCTTCGGGTAAGATGGGCTACGCCATTGCCCGTGCTGCCGAACACCGGGATGCTGACGTGACGCTGATAAGCGGTCCGACGGCATTAAATCCGCCCGTCAATGTGGAAATGATAAGAGTAAACAGCGCCGGAGAGATGGCTGATGCTGTTTTTGAGCATATGGAACAAAGTCATATCATAATCAAAACCGCGGCGGTTGCCGATTACCGGCCCATGGACACGGCATCTCACAAAATCAAAAAACATGAACACCGGGATAAACTGGTTTTATCCTTGACACCCACCCTTGATATATTAAAAACCCTCGGTCAAAGAAAAGGCAACCGGGTATTAGTCGGATTTGCGGCTGAAACCCGTGATCTCAGGGATAATGCCAAAAAAAAACTTGATGCTAAAAATCTGGACCTGATTGTCGGAAATCTCATCGGTCGTCCTGAATCTGGTTTTGAGAGTGATACCAATTCTGTTACTCTTTTTTTTAAAGATGGTACCGTTGAAGCTCTGCCGAATATGAATAAAGACGAAGTGGCCCATGTACTGCTTGATCGTATTGCGGCCCTTGATCCGTGCTCTGATACGGCCATGGATCAGGGGGCAGACTAAATACCATATATATAAAGCGCCGGGGATACAGGAACCGTGAATTCGATAATAGATGAAATCCAGGATAGTCTCCGATTCTATAAACAGTTGGGATGCCCGGGATTTGACTGCTCAAAAGACGCGATAGAAATAATTAACAACTGGGAAAAACGGCCTGCACTTCACGGCGAAACGCTTGAAAGTATCAAGAAGGATGTAGAAAAGTGTCGATGCTGCCGGCTTTTTCAATCCCGCCGAAACATGGTTTTCGGGGAAGGAGATCCCCGTGCACGGCTCATGTTTGTCGGAGAAGCACCCGGACCTGAAGAGGACGACCAGGGTAAACCCTTTGTGGGTCCGGCCGGTCAACTCCTGACAAAAATTATCAATGCGATGCATTTAACACGCACCAGGGTATATCTTTGCAATATTCTAAAATGCCTGCAGCCCCTGAATCAAAACCCCGAACCTGATGAAATAAGTATCTGTTATCCTTTTCTCAAACGCCAGATCAGAGTTATAAAACCTGAATTTATCTGCGCCCTTGGTACCGTTGCAGCCCAGACTCTGCTCAAAACAAAAAAGCCTGTATCGAGCCTGCGGGGACGATTTCATGATTTTCACGGAATCCGTCTGATGCCGACCTACCATCCTGATTATCTGCTTCAAAACGAGGATAAAAAGCGGGCTGTCTGGGAAGATATGAAAAAATTGATGCAAGCCCTGGAAAGGCAAAGGGGTAACAGATTATGATTCTTAAAAAAAAATTAATAATGCTTATCATGCTGTTTTTATGGTTTCCGGCTTTGGGAACCGCCGGCATGGGTAAAATCGTGATCATCCCGTTATCCGGCGCTATAAGCCCGGCTACAGCCGATTTTATAGAAAAAGGAATTAAACAGGCATCGAATGAGGACGCACCCTGTGTAATTATCGAGCTGGATACTCCCGGAGGGCTGGCCGAATCCATGCGTAGAATCGTTATGGCCATATATGCCAGCCGCGTTCCCGTGGTTGTATATGTCTCCCCGCCGGGGGCCAGGGCCGCGTCCGCCGGGGTAATGATTACCATGGCTGCCGATATTGCCGCCATGGCGCCGGGAACCAATATAGGCGCAGCCCATCCGGTGGGTGCCGGCGGCAAGGAGATAGACGGAGCCATGTCAAAAAAAATTACCAATGACATGGTGGCGCATATCAGAAGTATTGCCGAGAAACGGGGCAGAAATGTCACGTGGGCCGAGAAAGCTGTTCGTGAAAGTGTCAGCATCACTGAAACCGAAGCGTTGCAGCAAAATGTAATAGATATTATTGCCCGTGATATGGATGACCTTGTCCGGCAGCTGAACGGCCGAAAAGTTGAAGACAAGGGGGTTTTGCAACTCGACAATTTTTCAAGAAAAATACTAAAGGAAAACCTGCGGACCAAGATATTAAAAACCATCAGTGATCCCAACATTGCCTATATTTTAATGATGATCGGGCTGGCCGGACTCTATTTTGAATTATCTCATCCAGGTGCTGTTTTCCCGGGAGTGGTCGGCGGTATTGCCATTATACTGGCTTTTTTTGCGTTTCAAACCCTGCCGGTTAATTATGCCGGGATACTTCTTATTCTGCTGGCGATTATATTTTTTATCATGGAGATGAAAATATCCAGTTTCGGGCTTTTGAGTATCGCCGGAGTAATTTCACTGGCACTGGGGTCTGTCATGCTTTTTGAAAAGAGCAATTCAGGAGTCTCCCTGTCATGGCAGGTGGTTATACCGACCGTAACGCTGGTTTCCCTGTTTTTTATATGTGTTGCCGGACTTGTTTTCCGGGCACAGCTATTCCGGCCCAGAACCGGTGCCGAGGGACTTATCGGTGAGATCGGCATTGTCAAAAACGATTTGAACCCCCATGGCCGGATTCTGCTTCACGGTGAATTGTGGAAGGCCGTCAGCCGGCAACCGGTTTCCGAGGGTGCAGGAGTACGGGTGACAAAGGTTGAAGGGTTGGTTGTAGAGGTCGAGCCGATTGCGGATAATGGATAGTTTAACCGGGTTAAGGAGGCCAAAATGATAACGACCATAGCAATAGTTATTCTTGTAGTATTTTTTCTTTCAGCGGCATTACGGATTTTAAATGAATATGAGCGCGGCGTGATTTTCAGGCTGGGGCGGGTGATAAAGGCCAAAGGGCCTGGCCTGATTATCCTGATCCCGATTATTGATAAAATGGTTAAGGTGGGGCTTCGCCTGGTGGCCATGGATGTGGACCCCCAGGATGTAATTACCCGCGATAATGTTTCCGTTAAGGTAAATGCGGTAATTTATTTCAGGGTCATTGATCCCATCAAGGCGATTATCGAGGTTGAGAATTATAATTATGCCATGTCCCAGCTGGCCCAAACCACATTGCGGAGTGTCTGCGGCCAGGCCGAACTGGATGATCTTTTGTCCAACCGTGAAAAGCTTAATGCAGAACTTCAGGAAATTCTTGATCTGCATACGGATCCATGGGGAATCAAGGTGGCCACAGTGGAGCTCAAACACATTGATCTGCCGCAGGAGATGCAGCGCGCCATGGCACGCCAGGCTGAGGCGGAACGGGATCGCCGGGCCAAAGTCATCAATGCCCAGGGCGAATACCAGGCCGCCGACAAACTATCAAAAGCAGCCAAAATAATTGCTGACAACCCGATAGCACTGCAGCTCAGATATCTCCAGACCATGAACGAAATGTCAGCTGAAAACAATACCACGACTATTTTTCCTATTCCGATTGATCTGTTTCGACCATTTTTGAAAATGTTGAAAAAAGAAGATGAGTAAACTCATACAATTGAAAAATAACCACTGAAAATTGAACTGTTTTTTTATTTTCAGCAGTCAATATTCATTTGATTCGGGATAGGTATTGACAACAGGTACGATCCATGATTATGAAAATCGATTTTACATAAAACCAAAACAAGAGATCGGCAGCGGAAAGGAAATCCGGACTGCAAATTTTTAGATTAAAAGGAGAGCTAAAACGCATGGGTTCAAAGAAAAAGGAAGCAAAGGAAAAACCGCTGGAAAAGATGACCGCCAAGGAACTTAGAGATGTGGCTAAAGAGATATCTGAAATTACAGGCGCTCACGGGATGAATAAAGAAGAATTGGTCAGCAGTATTAAAAAAGCTCGCGGTATTGAAGATAAGATTGCCGGCAAAGTAAATTCTTCGATAAGGGATATCAAGAAAAAGATAAAAGCCCTGAAAGCTGATCGCGGCAAGGCGCTTGAAGCCGAGGATAAGAAACTGGCCGCCATTTACCGCAAACGTATTATCCGGCTGAAAAAGAAAACTCGCCGGGGTGCTTGATTGATAACAAAGACGTTGAATGAAAAATCATGATTGATCCGGCATCTATTGCATTTGATATCGACGACGTGGTGGCTGATACCATGCAATTGTTTCTCGATATCGCCAGGGAAGAGTATGGTGAAACAGATCTGTATTCCGAGGATTTTACCTGCTACAACCTTGAAGATTGTCTGGATCTTGACCCGGTTATTCTCCGGAAAATTTTTGAACGGATCATTGACGGGGATTATTCGGCTACCCTGCATCCCATTGACGGTGCGGTGGAAGTATTACAGCGACTGGCGGACAGTTTTAGCCCGGTTCTGTTTATTACGGCACGTCCTTTTGCAGGCCCCATGACCAAATGGCTGCCCTGCGTTCTTGATGTTGATCAAAAAGATATCGAGATTATCGCCGTCGGGGACTTTGACAAAAAGGCCGGCATACTTGTGGAAAGGAATATTTCCTATTTTATCGAAGATCGTCTGGAAACCTGTTTTAAGCTCGAAACCAGGGGGATTACACCGGTTTTGTTCAGCCAGCCCTGGAACCGGAAAACGCATCATTTTACAGAGGTGCATAACTGGCGCGAGCTTGAATCTCTGATTGAGTTTGAAACTCGTAATCCGGAATTGTGAAAAACGGGAAGATGCTGATGCGTTGATCTGTTTGACTCCAAATTGTCCGTTATAACTGCCGGTCTGAATCCTTGTGCCCTGATGGCGAATTGTTACCAAAGATGAAATCAGAAACACTGATCAGCGAATTTATCGAATCCCTGGATTCGGAAAAAGCTTATTCGGCCAATACATGCCGGGCCTATCGCACGGATTTAAAAGCATTTGCTGAATTTGCAGCAAAGAATCAGCCCGTCCGGCGATCCCGCCGGGGTGACGGGGCAAAATGCCCCCAGTTTAAGATTGAAACCGTGGATGCTCTGACCATACGTCTTTATCTGGGTTATTTGTATAAAAAAAAAAGAAAAACAACCATTGGACGCAAGTTGTCCGCTATCCGTTCTTTTTTCAGATATCTGGTCAGGGCAGGTATTGTCAGGGATAATCCGGCCGAGCAGATTTTATCTCCCAAACAGGAAAAATATATTCCATCTTACCTGACGGTTGACGATGTATTTCGCCTGCTTGACAATATCGGGCACAACAGTCTTCTGGATTTGAGAAATCGTGCGCTTTTCGAGACCCTCTATTCGAGTGGAATCAGGGTATCAGAGCTTGCCGGATTAAATGAATTTGATGTTGATTATACGGCAAAAGTAATTCGCGTGATGGGCAAAGGCAGTAAACAAAGGATTGTTCCCGTAGGCGAAAAAGCGCTGCAGGCTATCCAAACCTATCGCGCCGGGTTTGGGAAAAACGTACGACCCGGGCAATCGGTTTCCGGCGGTCCGCTGTTTTTAAACAAGAACGGAACACGTTTGAGCACCCGGTCGATTGCTCGCATTATAAACAAGCTGGCCAGACAGTGCGGTCTGACCGTCCCGGTCTCACCGCATACCATGCGGCACAGTTTTGCCACTCATATGCTGGATGCCGGAGCCGATCTGAGAGCGGTGCAGGAACTTTTGGGGCACAAGAGTCTTTCAACGACCCAGAAATATACGCATGTGAGTATCGACCGGCTGATGGAAGCTTACGACAAGGCACATCCCAGGAAATAGGATTTAGCCATTTAATGCTTAATTTTGTTTTTTTATTAAAAAAATAGAGCGTAGCGATGCTATAAGTTTTCACCATTCACTTTTAATTATTCAATTAATGCAGGTATATTATGAATTTTCATGGAACAACGATACTTGCCCTTCGTCATAAGGGCAGGCTTGCAATTGCCGGTGACGGCCAGGTGACACTTGATACCAGTGTGGTGAAACATTTTGCCAGAAAAGTCAGGAGAATCTATCATGACAAAATAATCGTGGGATTTGCCGGTGCAACCGCCGATGCCCTGAACCTTTCCGAACGTCTGGAAGCCAAGCTGGAAAGATATAACGGCAATCTTACCCGATCCGCCGTTGAACTGGCCAGAGACTGGCGGACTGATAAATATTTGCGGCGCCTGGAAGCTCTTATGATTGCGGCTGATGATACGCGTATGTTTTTAATATCTGGAAACGGCGATGTCATGGAACCGGACCAGGGAATTGCGGCAATCGGTTCCGGAGGCGTAGCTGCCCAGGCCGCGGCTACGGCTCTTGTGGATAATACGGATATGGATGTCCGCAAAATTGTGGATGAGGCAATGAAAATTGCAGCGTCTATCTGCATCTATACTAATGATAAAATTACAGTGGAAGAAATATGAGTGAACTAAAACCATCTGAAATCGTAAATGCGCTTGATAAATATATTATCGGACAAAAAAAAGGCAAACGCTCGGTTGCCATCGCACTGCGGAACCGCTGGCGAAGAAAACAGGTCCCGGAAGATCTGCGGGACGAAATCGCACCCAAGAATATTATCCTGATCGGCCCCACCGGTGTGGGTAAAACGGAAATTGCCCGCCGCTTGTCTTTGCTGACCGACTCTCCTTTCAGCAAGGTCGAAGCCTCCAAATTTACCGAAGTGGGGTATGTCGGCCGCGATGTGGAATCCATGGTAAGGGACCTTGTGGAACTTACGGTAAACAAGGTAAAGTCCGGTGAGCAGGAGGCGGTCAAGGCCAAGGCAGGCAGGATCGCCGAAGAAAGAATGCTGGACCTGCTGCTTCCCAAACCGCGGGCGGGCAGTACAGGAGACAAAGAGACAGCCGGAGAAGGCACCCTTGAACTGGTTCAACATAACAATGAGGCGGCAGTCAATTCTTCTACCCGTGAAAAGCTAAGGGAGATGCTGCGGGCCGGGAAATTGGACAAACGCTATGTTGACCTGGATATGCCCGAGAAATCGATGCCTATGGTTGAGATTTTTTCGAACGTAGGCATGGAGGAGATGGGTATCAATTTCAAGGATATGCTCGGCGGGCTAATGCCGCGTAACACCAAGCGAAGAAAGATCAGGGTGCCCGAGGCCCTGGCATCCATGGCCCAGGAGGAGGCCCAGAACCTGGTGGATATGGACGAGGTTGTCAAAAAGGCTGTTGAAAAGGTTGAACAGACCGGCATTATCTTTTTAGATGAGATAGACAAGATCGCCGGCCGCAATGGCAGCAACAGTCCGGATGTTTCCCGTGAAGGGGTTCAGAGGGATTTGCTGCCGATTGTAGAGGGCTCCACGGTAAATACAAAATACGGCCCGGTTAAAAGTGATCACATTCTCTTTATCGCCTCGGGCGCTTTTCACACAGTCAAGCCGTCGGATCTGATTCCTGAACTTCAGGGAAGGTTTCCCATCCGTGTTGAACTGAATTCGCTTGGACGTGAAGAGTTTGTGCGGATACTTACCGAACCCCGTAATGCGTTGCTGCTTCAGTATCTGGCGCTTTTAAGAACCGAGGGCGTTGAAGTGGTTTTTGAAGATGATGCAGTTGAGAAAATTGCTGAAATTGCCGAAGAGGTCAATGAACATACCGAAAATATCGGGGCACGCAGACTGCATACGCTTATGGAATGCCTGCTGGAGGACATTCTGTTTGAAGCGCCGGATATCAAGGAGAAAAAGATAGTTATCAATTCAGAATATGTGAATACTAAATTAAAAGATATCAAGAATAATGAAGATTTGAGCCGGTATATTCTGTAGTTCATAAACCCGGAATGAGAAGATATTATGTCTAATGTAGCGGATATCCTGATTGAAGCCCTGCCCTATATGCGTAAATTTCATGGTATGACCATCGTGATAAAATACGGCGGGCATGCCATGGTGGATGAGCATCTGAAAATCGATTTTGCCCGTGATATTACGCTGATGAAAACTATCGGAATCAAACCGGTTGTGGTTCACGGCGGCGGACCCCAGATTAATTCCGTTCTGGACCGTATGGGCATCAGCCCTAAATTTGTAAGAGGTATGCGTCTGACCGATGCCGAAACAATGGATGTGGTGGAAATGGTGCTGGGCGGCAAGGTCAACAAAGCAATTGTGGCTCAGATCAACCGGGAGGGAGTAAAGGCGGTGGGGCTGAGTGGCAAGGACGGCGGGCTGATTACAGCCAAAAAACTTAAACTTGTCAGTCAGGAAGATATCGACAAGCCGCCCGAGATAATTGATCCCGGTCTGGTGGGTCAGGTCACAAACATTAACGCTGAAATCATCAATACGCTCACCGAAAAGGATTTTATTCCGATTATAGCTCCGGTAGGGACCGGGAAAGGCGGGGAAACCTACAATATCAATGCCGATCTGGTGGCCTGCCGTGTTGCCGCGGCCCTTAAGGCCGGGCGACTGATATACCTTACAGACGTCGATGGTGTTCTTGATAATAACGGCAAGTTGATCTCTTCCATTAGCGGTGACGACGTGGATGATCTTTTGAATAAAAAAATTGTATCCGGCGGAATGATTCCAAAAATTGAATTTGCGGTGGATGCTATTAAAAACGGTATTGAAAAAGTCCATATTTTAAATGGTAAAAGACGGCATTCATTGTTGCTCGAGCTTTTTACCGACCGGGGAATCGGCACGGAAGTTATCCTGTGATGGACATTAAGGGTTCATAGAAAAAAACAGAAAGAATTGATCATGAATGATGATATTATTAAACAGGCGGACCGGGTAATCGCAAAAACGTATCAGCGGGTTCCGATTACCCTTACCCGGGGAAAGGGATGTAAGCTATGGGATATGGAGGGTCGCTGCTATACCGATTTTTTGGC
>NBLJ01000036.1 GCA_002084545.1 Desulfobacteraceae bacterium 4572_123
CGAGCCGTTTTACACAAAAAAGGTAATGGGCAGAAGCGGCACCGGTCTGGGCCTTGCAGTGGTGTGGAATACCATGCAGGATCATGACGGTTATATAGATGTGAAATCCGATGAGAACGGCACGACATTTGAGTTGTACTTTCCCATAACAAGGGATGAAATATTGGATAAAGATCTGTCCATACCTCTTGAAGACTTTAAAGGAAATAAAGAGACGATTCTGGTTGTTGATGATGTAAAAACCCAGCGTGAGATATCCTGCAAAATGCAGTGGAGAGGAAGCCGTTGAGTATCTGCAAGAAAACAGCGTGGATTTAGTGCTGCTTGATATGATTATGGACCCGGGCATAAACGGTCGTGAGACATACGAGCGGATAATAAAGATTCACCCCGGCCAGAAGGCTGTAATTATAAGCGGTTTTGCCGATACCGATGAGGTTAAAAAGGCCCGGAGAGCAGGTGCGGGCCAGTATATTAAAAAACCGGTTACGCTTGAAAAGCTTGGGCTGGCGGTAAAAGAGGAATTGGGGGAATAGCCAAAGATTTCCTGATGATTTCATGTTTGAGCTTTCAAAAAAAGAAGAACAGTCTTTAAGATCACAAAATGTGACCTTAAAAAGAGGGCAATACTCCAAATATGTATCCTTTGCTTTTACTGAACAAGGGGTTGCCATGCTCTCAAGCGTGTTAAGAAGTGACCGAGCTATCCAGGTCAATATTCAGATCATGCGAACATTCACAAAGCTTCGGCATATGATATTAGCGCATGAAGGGCTGAAAAAAACAGTTGATGAATTGCGTGAACAAACAGACGAACGTTTTGAAATTGTCTTTTCTGTGCTGGATAAACTTTTAGTTGATGAAAGACAGCCCAAAAGAAAGATAGGATTTTAGAGAGATTCAAAAATATGCTTTGATGCTGGCGTCATCTGGGCAGGTGGATATGTTTACTCTTATTCAGCATTAAAGAAGGCCAGCAGCCTTGCGAGCGATATTGTTAACCAGGTTGTAAGTGACTGCTATGATATAAAAAAAGGGGTTTAGATTTTGCATCTAAACCCCTTTCTTATAAAATGGCGTCCCCAAGGGGATTTGAACCCCTGTCGCCGGCGTGAAAGGCCGGTGTCCTGGGCCAGGCTAGACGATGGGGACATATGAAATATATGTCGTATTGATGGGCCGTGCGCGGCTCGAACGCGCGACTCTCTGCTTAAAAGGCAGATACTCTACCAACTGAGTTAACGGCCCTTGGTCAACCAAGTAAAAAATGCGTTAATAGCGTTATTTTAATTTCTTGTCAACAGGAAAATGTATGAAAAATATTTTTTATGGTTCGCATGGCCTGCAAACTATTTTTTCCAGAATTCCGGTACAACCAGAATAATCACCGTGTAAATTTCCAGCCTTCCCAGGAGCATGCACAAGGTCAACAGCCATTTACCCATGACCGGTATCCGGGCATAATTTTCCACGGGGCCCACCATGCCGAATCCGGGGCCGATATTGCCGATGGCCGAGGCCACGGCCCCGAAAGATGTAACAAGGTCCACACCCAGTCCCGCCAGGAGGGCACTGCACAGGGCAAAAAGCCCCATGTAGAGAGCCAGAAACACCAGGACGCTGCGCATCACGTCATCGGGAACGGTTTTGCCATTGATTTTTACATGGGAGACGGCCCGGGGGTGAATCATGGAAAACAGTTCCCGGTAGCAATATTTAAAACAGAGCATGATGCGCAGGCATTTCATTCCGCCGCCGGTTGATCCGGCGGAAGCCCCCAGAAACATGCACAGCAGAAGTATGACCTGGGACATGGCCGGCCACTGTTCATAATCCGCCGTAGCATATCCCGTGGTGGTAACAATGGACACCACCTGGAAGCTGCCGTATCGAATTGCCTGAACAATTGAATGATAAACGCTGCCGTAAATATTAAAACTGACAATCAGGCTCAGCAGGAGGATAGTACTCAGAAAAAAACGGCATTCGCTGTCGCGCCAGAAAGCCAGGGTTTTGCCCCGGAGCATCTGGTAGTGAAGGGAAAAATTGATGCCGGCCAGGATCATGAACAAAAGGATGAGCCAATCGAAATAGGCGCTGTCAAAATGTGCCACGGAGGCATTTTTCGTGGAAAACCCGCCGGTGGGCATGGTGGTGAAAGCGTGATTCAACGCGTCGAACAGGCTCATTCCGCCCAGCCGGAGCAGCAGCACCTCTGCCAGGGTTATCAGCGCATACACCTTCCACAGGATCACGGAGGTCTCACGGATGCGGGGTTTGAGCTTATCGGGCACGGGCGTTGGTACCTCTGCCTTGTACAACTGCATGCCGCCCACTCCCAGAAACGGGAGGATGGCCACGGACAGGACAATGATTCCCATGCCGCCCAGCCACTGTATAAAGCTGCGCCAGAGCAAAAGCCCCCTTGGCAGCGTTTCAATACTGTTTAAAATGGATGCCCCCGTGGTGGTAAAACCCGAGACCGATTCAAAAAAAGCATCCGTGAAACTTATGAATGAGTCGTCCAGATAAAACGGAAGCGCACCAAAAAGGCCGATAGCTGTCCAGCTCAAGGCAACAATGGCCATGCCTTCACGCTGGGTGATATACTCTGTTTTCGGGCTTTTGCAGAACCAGTAGAGCAAAAGGCCCACGCAAAGGGTAATTCCCATGGACTTGGCCAGGGGAATGAAACTTAGCTCTTTTTCATAAACCCCCCACAATATGGGGAATATCATGGCCAGCCCCAGGAAAAGCAATAAGATCCCGATGATATGAAAAATATATTTCCAGCGCATTAAAAATACTCCAGTTTCACAGCCAGAATTGCTTCGACTCTGGGAATCGCTTCCCGGACGGCAAATATGATGATTCGGTCCCCGGGCTCTATCACACTCTCACCCGAGGGAATTAGAATATCCTCTCTCTGCATGATGCCGATGACCAGGGCACCTTTGGGAAAAGCTATTTTTTTAAGCGGTTTTCCGACAATGTCGGATGTCTCAAGGGCAAGGGCCTCCAGGACTTCGGCCTGTTCCCCCTTTATGGACATGGCCGACAGGACCTTGCCCCGCCTGACATGCTGCAGGATAGTATTGATGGCCGAAAGCCGGGTATTTACTACCTGCTCGATGCCTATGGCGGACATGAGCGGAAAATAGCTGAACTTGCCGATTTTTGTAATCGTATTGCCGGCCCCCATCCGCTTGGTCAGCAGCGAGGCGAGGATATTGGTTTCCTCATCATCCGTCAATGTGACGGCCAGATCAATATCGCTGATATTTTCTTCGTTCAGAAGTCCCTGATCAGATCCGTCGCCGTGCAGGATCACCGTCTTGCCGAGCTGATCGGCCAGCTCGTTGCAGCGATCAATCCGTTTTTCGATAATTTTGGTTTGGATCGATTTTTTTTCCAGGAGCCGTGCCAGCCTGAAACCGATGCGTCCGCCGCCGATAATCAGTACCCGCTTTAACGGCCGGGTATGCTTGTTGAATATTTCCAGGGTACTGATCAGTTTGTCGGATTCGCTTATAAAATAAACAAGATCTCCCGGCTCCAGCCGATCATCGCCCCGGGGTATAATCAATTCTTCGTTACGAATCACTGCTGCGATCAGGGGTTGTTGATCCTTGAGTATCTCCGGCAGACCGGAGAGCCGTACCCCGGTCAGTCTGGTGTTTGCTTCCATGCGGATACCGATCAGTTTCAGGCGGCCGTCTGCAAATTCCCCCACATCCACGGCCCCGGGAACACTCATCAGCCGATCGATGGTCTTGACCACTTCGATTTCAGGGTTGATCACCGTATCGATATGCGGGGCATGATCCCGGAAGTCGGTGTGGTAGGCATCATGATCGGCATCCCGGAGCCGGGCCAGCTTTTTTGTAGATGAAGAGAGCATATCCGTGATCAGGCAGGCCACCAGGTTGGCCTCGTCGCTGTTGGTCACTGCCAGGAGGATTTCGGCTTCGCGAATTCCGGCCTCTTCAAGGATCACCGGAGAGCTGCCCGAACCGATAACGGTCTGGACATCGATCTTTTCCGATATCCGGCGAATCGCCTCCGGATCTTTGTCGATCACCACTACATCCTTGTTTTCGTGGGCAAAACAGCTTGCAATGTGGAAGCCAACCTCTCCGGCTCCGATGATTATAATTTTCAAAAAAATACTCCTTTTTATTCAATTAAATTGAGCGATCGGCAGTTAGCTTTCAGCAATTACAACAAAATTGCCAAAAGGCATACCCCTGAAACCACGAAAAGCCCGATCCAGTCATTTTTTTGTGCCGACAGTTCGACAGTGGTTCTTTTCTCTGTGTAACAGCGGGATTCCATGGCAATGATCAGCTTATCCGCATCCCTGAAAACAGACTGCATCAGGGGAATAACAAATTTTTTTAACCGGTAAAGCGGATTTTTTCGGTTGCCGATTCCGCGGGCCTGCTGGGCCGCATCGGTCTCCCTCATCCGGTTAGAAATAACAGGTATGAATCGAACAATCAAGCTTATCATGGTCGCCACCCGGCTTGCCGGTATAGCAGGCACAGGTTCAAGCAGCCAGACCAGCGCAGCCCGGATTTCTGATGTCCGTGTGGAACTGATAAAAAGCAGGCCCAATCCGATAATCAATAAAATCCGCCAGCATACAATTATCCCCGTATACACGCCATGGCGCGTAATCACCAGATCGCCGAGGGTCAGCAGGGGAAGACCGGGTGTTGTCAGAGTGCGGGAAACAAAGATCAGGGCCAGGAGGATAAAAAAATAGCGCAGTTCCCTGCATACTGAAAGCACCGGCAGGCCAGTTATCCGCATCAGGCCAAAACAAAACAGAGTCATCAAGGCAAGAGGCCATGCATTTGCCTGCATGGTGCCGATACCGAGAAGGAATAGAAACAAAAGTTTGAACCGGCTGTCAAACCGGTACAGAAGGGAGTTTCCGGCCTGGTAGCCGAAGAGGGTCAGTTCAGCCATGATGAATTATCCGGGTTTACGCGATACGCGCACGGCAGGCGAATACCGAAATTTTCAACCTCAAGAATTGTTTTTTCCACCGTGCCGTCTTTTTCGATTTTTCCTTTCTGCATAATAATCAGGCGGTCGGCATGGGAAATTACTTTTTCCAGATCATGAGTTGAAAGTATAATGGTATGGCCGTTGCGGTGCAGTGTGACAATTTCCCGCAACACCTGTTGAACGCCGGGATAATCCAGATTTGAAAATGGTTCGTCAAAGACCAGTACTTTTGAATTCATGGCCAGAATCCCGGCGATGGCCAGCCTTCTTTTTTCACCTCCCGACAGCAGGTGGGGCCGGTGGTCGGCAAGATCGATCAACCCCACGGCATCCAGGGCTTTTAATGTCCGCTCTTTTACCAGGGCAGGATCGAGGCATAGATTTTCCGGGCCGAATGCCGCATCATCATACACGGTTTCACCCACAATCTGGCTGTCGGCATCCTGAAAGACCATGCCGACAATTTGTCTAATACGTTTAAGGTTGCCTGCAACGGGCAGTCCGGCAATTTTTATGGTACCTGAACGGGGCCGCAATAAACCGTTTAAATGGCGCAGCAGAGTTGTTTTGCCTGAACCGTTCCTGCCTGCAATAATGACAAAATCACCCTGTTTGATCGTAAGATCGATCTTTTCGATTCCCACAGTGCCGTCGGAGAAACGGTGGCTCAGGTTATTAATTTCAATCATGTTCATACTGCAGATCTCACACTTTATTTGCGGATAATCGGCCGCAATGCTTTTGCAATAGGCAGGGCCGCCGCAATTTTCAGGGCATCGCCCGGCAGGAAAGGATACATTCCCACTGCCAGTGATTTTGCAGGAGACATGCCGGTCAGCAGTGAAAGCCAGCTTACACCGCAGGCATAAATAATCAATGTGCCGCAGACCATGGCCGTTACTTCGATAAACCGGCGGCGCGGAAATTTTTCTGAAATCAGGCCGATCACAAATACCGCCGGCAGAAAGCCGATCAGGTAGCCGCCGGTGGGGCCGATCAAACGTCCGATTCCACCGGTTCCGCCTGCAAATACGGGCAGCCCCAGAATGCCGGCAAGAAGATAGACCGCAACACAGGTCAGGCCCCATTTGCGTCCCAGAAGGAGACCGGCCAGAAATATAAACAGGTTTTGAAGTACAATGGGAACCGGGCCGATAGGGATAGCCATATAGGCTCCGGCCGCTGTCAGGGCCGCAAAAAGTGATGCATAAACGGTCATTCGAAGGTGTTTTGCTGAATTCATGGCAAATTATTTTCTCCATGAAAACAGTCCCCATATATGACTTTTTCCCTGGACCCGTCCGCCAGTTCGAGTATCAAGGCCCCGGTGTCATCCACATCAACGGCAAACCCTTTGAGCTGTCGGCGATGGGTCACGATGGTCGCGGTGCGGTTAATTGTCATGGTGTACTGTTTCCATTCGGCTATTACATTTTTAAAGGTTTCATTTTTCATCCGGCCTTCCAGATTGTTTAGAAAAGTTTCCAGAAAATTTTTTATAGAGACCCGGTGGCCCAGAATTTTTTTCAGAGAGATCGCCCCTGGTTTAACCGATGATACATCATTATTTACATTGATACCCAGCCCGATGTTGATAAAGGAGACCATATCCGCCTCGGTATCCATCTCGGAAAGCATTCCCGACAGTTTCTCACCATTTACAAGGATGTCATTGGGCCATTTCACCATGGCATCGATGGCAAACATTTCCCGAAGGGTGCGTGCCATGACAATGGAGGTGACAAAATTAACCATCGGGCTTACCACCGGCGGGATCAGAGGTCTGAGCACCAGGGTAAAATAAAGACCGCCGGCGGCGGAATTCCAGATTCTTTTCAACCGGCCGCGGCCTTTTGTTTGCTCCGATGCAACGACCACGGTAAAATCAGGGCAGCCTTTGCGGGCCATCTCTCTGGCAATATCCATGGTGGAATTAACTGACTCATAATAATGTATTTGTGCTTCTCTTGCCGGAAATTCCCATGCAAAAGGGATATCAGGCGAAGATGTCAAGTGGTATCCTTTGGGGGATGAATCAATGATATATCCAAGCTGCTGTAATTTTTTGATGTGTTTCCAGATAGAAACCCGTGAAATATTGAGCCGGGAACTGAGATCTTCACCCGAAACAATACTGTTTTCCGCCTTGAGAATATGTAGTATTTTCCCCTTCACGATAAATTTATCCTGTTTTGGTTAACCGCTAAAAAAGTTCTGGGTAACCAAAAAGGCGATAAAAGTCAATCAAATTGTTTGTAATCATGAGGCGTACGTTGAATGATTGCAAAATGCAGCGCAACGCAGACACGAAGTGAAGCATAGCGCTAACTTGGACTTTTTACGAGACCGTCATGCTTAACCGCCGGGCCAGAAACGAGAGGCGCTGCCGGGGCTTGTTGTTTTTCAGGGCGATGGCAAGGGCCTTGCGGGTGCCGATGAGGATGACCAGTTTCCGGCCCCGGGTGGCGGCCGTGTAGATGAGGTTTCGCTGCAGCATTATAAAGTGCCGGGTTGTGACCGGCACAATGACAGCCGGGTATTCGGATCCCTGGGATTTATGGATGGTTATGGCATATGCAAGGGTCAGTTCATCGAGTTCGGCAAAGTCATAGGGGACGCTTCGGCCCTCATAGTCCACGGTAAGTGTTTCCTCATTTTTATCAATGGCGGCTACCCTTCCGATATCACCGTTGAATACATCTTTTATATAGTTGTTCTTCAGGTGCATGACCTTGTCACCGGTTTTAAACCGCTGGATTTTTTCAGCACCGTCAGGCAGAGGATTCAATTTTTTCTGCAGCACCTGGTTCAGGTTGATCGTACCCATTGCACCCTTGTGCATGGGGGTAATTACCTGGATATCCTGCATCGGATCAAGGAAAAATTTTTTGGGAATGGCCCGGCAGCACAGTTCGACAATGGTGTCGACGACCTTTGCCGTATCGCGCTGCTCGATAAAATAAAACTCGGACAGATCGCCGGACTCATCAGGGCGCTCAAACAAAGGCGGGTCGCCCTTTCTGATTCTATGTGCATTCATGATAATCGCGCTTTCCCGGGCCTGCCTGAAAACTTCGTTCAGGTAAAAGACCGGCAATACTTCCGATTTAATGAGATCCGAAAGAACATTTCCCGGTCCCACGGACGGAAGCTGAAAAACATCGCCCACCATTATCAGAACACATTGCATGGGCAGGGCGTCCATCAGATGAAACATCAGCGGTGTATCCACCATGGAGACTTCATCGATAATCAGCACATCGGCATCCAGGGGGTCATTGCGGTCTTTCTCGAAATACCCCGAGGAGAGGTTGAACCCCAGGAGGCGGTGAATCGTTGCGGCCTTTCGCCCGGTGACTTCTGAAAGCCGCCGTGCGGCCCGGCCGGTGGGGGCCGCCATAATGATCCTTTTTCCCAGTGTCCCGAAGATGGCACCGATGGAACGGATCAATGTGGTTTTGCCGGTCCCGGGGCCGCCTGTAATGATTGCAGCCCGATGAGCGAGGATGCCGTCCAGCACTTTCATCTGTTCGCCGGATAGCTGTATTGCAAGTTTTTCCAGTATTTTGGCGGTGATCTCTTCCGGTTCCAGGTCGGGCGGCATGACCGGAATAGATAAAAGTGCCTTGAGTTTGGCGGCAATACCGGTCTCGGCTTCATGCAGGTGTTTTAAGTAGATCATTTTCATGTCAGTGCCGGACGGGCCGGTATTTATGACTATTTCCCTGCTTTCCGCCAGCATTTCCAGGATGGGCGGCACCTCCCCGGGCTGGATCTGAAACAGGCTGTCACACCGTTCCAGCAGATCCTCCAGGGGTGCAAACGTATGGCCGTCGGCGGCAAACTGTTCCAGAATGTAGATCAGACAGGCCTGGATTCTTTCGGGGGTGTCCAAAGAAAGATTCAGGTTGCGTGCAATCGTGTCGGCAACGATAAAGCCGACGCCGGGAATATCACCGGCGACCCGGTACGGGTCGCTTTTCAGTATCTCTACCGCTTCACAGCCGTATTCTTTGAATATTCTGCCGCTGCAGGAGGCCTGGATATTGTTTTCCTGGAGAAACCTCATCAGATTCCTGAGGCCATGGTGTGTATTCCAGGCTTTAACGATGGCATCAGCCTTGACAGGGCCGATACCGGGAACCTCCTGCAGTCGTTCCGGATTATGTTCGATGATTTCGATGGTATCGGTTGTGAAGTGGTTTACCATCCGTTTAGCCATGGCCGGGCCGATGCCTTTGATAAAACCGGATTTCAGGTAATTCCGGATGCCGTCGGCAGAGTCCGGCAGATGGATCGAATAGGTATGTATCCGAAACTGCTGCCCGAAGCGAGGATGATGCTCCCAGTATCCCTCAACCGAGAGGGATTCGCCCGGATTGACCGCGGCCATGGTGCCCACGATGGTGACGCGGCTGCTGGTCTTCGGGATGCTCAGTTTTGCAATAGTGTAGTGGTTGTCCGCGTTATGATAGGTGATATGCTCCAGGCGCCCTTCAAGGGTGGAGACAGGTTTTTTATTCATGGCCTGTTATCTGCAAAACCGCATCAAACAAATCCCTGGCAATAAAATCCGGGTGAATGTTTTTTTCCGTAAGCTGCCGCATTGCCTTGGAAAAATTTCCGGTCTGTACAAGAATCGCCTGCCCGCAGCCGGCATTGCGGGCACATTCAATATCCTTGGCGCTGTCACCGATCATGGCGGTTCCCGGGATATCGATATTGTATTTAGTTTCAGCCTGGAAAATGAGACCCGGTTTAGGCTTCCTGCAGTCACATTTTTTTTCAGGCATGTGCGGGCAGAAAAAGATGTCACGGATACTGCCGCCGCGGGCCCGGCAGGCTTCCCGCATGCGAAGATGGATATGGTCGAGCTCTTTGGCGGAGATCATTTTACGGCTGATTGCCGACTGGTTTGTTATAATGATGATTGTAAAACCGTTTTTGGTCAGGTGCCTTATGGCCTCCACGCTGCCGGGCAGAAATTCGAATTCCTCCCAGCTTTTGATATAGTCGGGCGAATCATGGTTGATTACCCCGTCACGATCAAGAAAAACAAATTTTTTGTTGGGTTTTTTCACGCTGTTTTTTTTATCTCTCCGCCTTCGGCTTAGGTTGTTTAGCCTACAGCCTACAGCCTTCGTCATTTCCAACTATTCTGCAATAATAAAGGCATCGGGAAATCCGTTTTGAATCAGCCGGGTTTCATATTTTGCGGCCTGGTCCAGTGTCGAGCAGGCTCCTACGCGGACTTTAAAGGGGGCCGTTTTTTCATGCAGGTCGTTGACGACGTGCGCATTTTTATAGATCCGGCTCAATTTGCGTTTCAGTTTTTCCGCATTGTCGGGATTTGAAAAAGCACCGACCTGGATGGTGAAATTACCGCTGTAGAAATCAACGGGCATATAGGCAGGAACGGTTGCTGCCGCACTTTTTCCGGCCATTGGCCGTCCAAGGGCGGTAACTTCCACGGGAGCGGTTCCCGCCCCCACGATGCCCATTTTTTTTGCGGCGCCATAGGAAAGATCGATGATTCGGCCGCGGACAAAAGGCCCCCGGTCATTAATCCTGACGTCGATTTTTTTGTTATTTTTAAGATTGCGTACCCTGACATAGGTACCAAGAGGCAGAGTTTTGTGTGCAGCGGTAACGCCGTACATATTATAAATTTCACCATTGGACGTTTTGCGGCCGTGAAATTTTTTACCGTACCAGGATGCAATACCTTTCTGTTTAAACCCCCTGGCATGCGGAAGGGGCTGGTACCATTTCCCCATTACCTTGTAGGGCCTTGGTTTTTCGGTTTTTTTGGCCGGCGCCTTTGTCGGGGGCTTTGCCGGCCCGGGCAGTGGACGGACCCGGGTGCAGCCGTGCAGATATAACAGCACCAGGCCGCAAGCAACTATTATGAGAAAAGGAGATATTTTATTTTGTCTGTTCATGGAAGCCAAAATCATGTTTTGTTTATTTGTCGGCGGTTTTTTTCATTAAAGGCCAGTTTCAACACGTCCAGCATTTTGTCAACAAAATGGAAATCGATCTCTTTTGGAATTTTTTTGGGTATATCATGCAGGTCCTTTTCATTCCATTTCGGCAGGATAAGGGTTTTGATGCCGGCTCGATGGGCCGCGAGAACTTTTTCCTTGACACCGCCCACCGGCAGGACTTGACCACGCAGGGTGATTTCACCGGTCATGGCAAGGTCTTTGATGACGGTTTTCGCGGTAAGCAGAGACACCAGGGCGGTCAGCATGGTCACACCTGCCGATGGCCCGTCCTTGGGGATGGCACCAGCCGGTACATGAATATGGATATCGAGGTTTTCAAAAAAATCCTCGTCGATTTTCAGATCAGCGGCGTGGGAACGGATGAAGCTCAGGGCCGTGGTGGCGGATTCTTTCATGACATCCCCGAGCTGACCGGTCATTGTCAATCCCTTTTTGCCTTTCATGGCAGTGGCTTCGATAAACAGCAGTTCGCCGCCCGCCGGTGTCCAGGCCAGGCCCATTACCACGCCCGGGGTGGAGACACGGGTTTTTGCCTCCGATGTGATACGGACCGGACCCAGGTATTTGTGTACATCATTGACTTTGACCACAACCGCGGCTGCTTCCTCCATGGCTATTTTAGTTGCAGCCCCGCGGCAGATAGCTGCAATTTCCCGCTCCAGATTACGCAGGCCGGCTTCACGGGTGTAACCTGAAATGATCAGCTTGACGGCACCTCGGGTCAGGGATATCTGGTCGGATTTCAGACCGTGGGCTTTGCGCTGACGGGGAATGAGAAAATGGTTGGCGATCCTGATTTTCTCATCCGGGGTGTACCCCAGCAGTTGAAGCACTTCCATTCGATCCCGTAGAGCCGGGGGAATGGTATCCAGTATGTTGGCCGTTGTAATAAACATGACCTGGGAGAGGTCAAAAGCCACATCCAGGTAGTGGTCTGCAAACGAAAAATTCTGTTCCGGGTCCAGGACTTCCAGCAGGGCCGAGGAGGGGTCGCCGCGAAAATCGCTGCCGACCTTGTCGATTTCATCCAGCATGAAAACCGGATTATTTGATCCCGAGCGTCGGATTCCCTGGATAATACGGCCCGGGAGTGCCCCTACATAAGTCCGCCGGTGCCCTCTTATTTCGGCTTCATCCCGAACACCGCCTAAAGAGATTCGATAAAACTTGCGGCCCAGTGCCCGGGCAATAGATCGTCCCAGCGAAGTTTTCCCGGTGCCCGGAGGTCCTGCAAAACACAGAATCGGGCCCTTGGACTCAGGTTTCAGCTTCCGGACGGCAAGATATTCGATAACCCTGCGCTTGGCTTTATCCAGCCCGAAATGATCTTCATTCAGAATTTTTTCAGCCTTTTTGATGTCCAGGTTATCCGGGGTGCCTGTATGCCATGGCAGTGATGTAATCCAGTCCAGATAGGTGGATGCCACAGTGTATTCAGCCGAAGAGGGATGCATGCGCGCCAGGCGATCCAGTTCCCGATCCGCCTCTTTGCGGGCCTCTTCGGGCAGATCGGCGGCCTCGATCTTTTTTCTGTACTCTTCAATTTCGACTTTGTCCTGATCGCCTTCTCCCAGCTCTTCACGGATGGCTTTGAGCTGCTGTCGCAGGTAATATTCCCGCTGGTTTTTGTCGAGATCTCCTTTGACCTGGGTTTGAATTTTGTTGCCCAGTTTAAGAATTTCCAGTTGATAGTTCACCAGTTTATTAACTTTTTTCAACCGTTTTTTAACATCGGCAATTTCAAGAACTTCCTGTTTTTCATCCAGTTTGGCATTGATGATGGATGTCACCATGTCACATAGAGTGCCGGGGTCATTGAGTGTTTTGGCCATGGTTACCATTTCCTGGGGCAGGCCCGGAGAAAGCTGGATGATCTGTTCGAAAAGCCCGAGGACATTGGACATCAGCGCCTGGGTTTCCTTGTCTGTTTTATCGACATCCCGCATAGGCGCCACTCTGGCAACGAGATATGGCTTTTCAGCAAGATATTCCTTGATGGTAAATCGTTCCAGCCCCTGTACCAGCAGTTGGATCGTGTTGTCCTGGCCTTTGGCCATTTTCAGGATTAGCGTGCTGGTTCCAACGGGATGTAAATCATCTTTGGACGCTGGCTGTGATGTCGGTTTTTTGTGGGATAAAACAAATCCGATCATTCGATCCCTGGACATTGTTTCATCGACAAGCTTGATGGCGTCGGGCTGCATGACCACAAGAGGAGATACCATTTTGGGAAACAGCACAGAGTCAAATAACGGCATTATAGGCAGACGTTCAGGTAATTTGCCGGTAACGGCTTCCGGTGATGTCGGCTGTGTCATCTAAACCTCCGAATAAAGAAATAAACCATTTACCCGTCCGAAATCTCGATTTTGCAGGTTATGTCACGGGGGAGTTTTGCAAGTTTGATTTGAAGGAGTCCGTTTAAATAGGAGGCACTTACCTTGTCGGTGTCTATGGGCGCCGGCAGAAACAGGGTTCTTTCAAATCTACCGTACTGGATTTCAGCCAGCCGGTAGGTCATGTTGTTCATGCGGGGCATTTCCGTCCGGGTGCCGTATATCTTGACGGCCTTTCGATTGATTTCCAGTACCAGGTCTTTTTTGCTGACACCGGCAATTTCCCCGAGAATAATGATCGCCCCGGGAGTTTCATAAATATCCATCTGAGGCTTCCATGTATGCTCGGAGAGTGCAAAGACAGGGCTCACGCCTCGAAAAATATCCTCAATATTTTTTTCGAAATGGTTAAAATCACCACCAAATCGTATTTTGATATAATTCATTGCTAAACTCCCACATGTTTGATTAATAATGATTTTGTTGCAGAAATGCTACCATATGCTTCAGGGCTTTGTAAAGAAATAGATACATGGAATGTCCGGAACTCCGAAGGTCTGTCGGGAGGATGCGGTTTGCGGCCTTGATACTTGCGTGATATTTCCTTTGCGGGCGTGTTGAAAATCAAGTATTGTGCAGCTATGAAAAAAAAGCGGATTTTTTCACCAAAAAATATCATCCGCACCCAGTATTTTCTGCATTTCGGGGTGATGGGTGTTTTTCTGCCGTATTTTAATCTCTATTGCTTTCATTTACATTTCAGCGGCTTTCAAATCGGCGTACTCTCGGCTGCAAAAACGGTGACCATGATCATTTTTCCTCTGATCTGGGGAGCGCTGGCGGACCGGTTTAATGCACGAAGATCCATCTATATTTTATGTAATATCATCAGTACAGCCGTCTGGGCATTGTTTTTGTTCACTTCGGATTTTACGATGATGCTGGGCATAACCATACTCTACGGCGTGTTTTATGCTCCGATCATTTCTTTGCTGGAAGCCTTTACCATGGATATTCTGGGAAAGGAAAAAAAAAGCTACGGCCGGGTGCGGGCCTGGGGATCCATCAGTTTTATCATCGTTGTTTTTTCTGTCGGCAGGCTCATGGACATATATCCGGCCGGCATCATCCTGGCGCTGATTCTGGGCGGATCTTTCCTTCAGGCCCTCGGAGCACTGAAAATACCCCGCGGTCCGATTTCAAAACCCCATTTGCAAAAGTCCCCCGTCAGCCTTCTTTTTAAACCGAAGATCATGGTTTTTCTGCTGTGCGGTTTTTTGATGCTGGTCAGTCACGGAACCTACTATGGCTTTTTCTCGATCCACCTTGAAAAACTCGGCTACGGTAAGACATTTATCGGGCTGGCCTGGGCCCTGGCATCTATCGCTGAAATTCTGGTAATGATAAAATCAGACACCATTTTCAAACGATTTGACATTGAGAAGGTATTGATTTTTTCCTTTGGAGTGGCTGCCCTCAGGTGGCTGGTTCTTTTTTCGGCCATCTCCCGGCCTCTTCTTCTGTTGTCCCAGATGCTGCATGCCGTTACATACGGCAGTTTTCATATGGCCGGCATCCTTTATATCGACCAGATGATGCCCCGCGAGGCCAAGGCCCTGGGACAGGCTGCAAATAATGCCATGACTTACGGCATGGGACTGATGGCGGGATTTCTGCTCAGCGGGTATCTATATGAGAAAGTGGGTATTTTTATATTGTTTGCCGTCAGCGGAATAATCGCCCTGGCCGCAGGTCTGATTTTCAAATGCTTGAGTGCCGCGGTTGGGAAAAGTGGGGTTTGATTTTTGGAAACAAAAATTGAATATGCTACTCTCCGGCCCTTGGAAAAAGACGGTGCCTGATCCAGTGCAGCATGGTGTTGCCTTCAAGATTGCTCCGGTCAAGCAGGTCTATCTCGCCCGACAACCGGGCAGGATTGGAAAACCAGGCATCTCTGGTGGTTATTTTTTCTCTGGAATCCAGGGACTTGATGACCCGGGCGGGATTGCCGGCGGCAATGGTGTTGGGCGGTATTGATCCGGTTACAACGGAGCCGGCTCCAACTATACTGTTTTCACCGATGGTTACGCCTTTGCAGATGATGGCGCTGTCTCCGATCCAGGCATTTTTTTCAATTTGAACAGGGGCGGTCCTGCCCCCCGCGATTCTGTTGTAGAGGTCATGCCAGTCCGAATCCGTGATATAGGCATTGCTGGCGATCATACAATTATCTTCAATGATGATTTCCTGGGCGCAGCCGATCCGGACACCCGGGCAGATAAGGCAGTAATCACCGATTTTGATACGCCCCGAATTGCTTTTCATCGGCCAGATGGAAAGCCGCACCCTGTTGTCGGATGTGGCAATTACATTGACGCATTTGCCGATTGTAATGGGTGACCCGAACAGTTCCACATGCCAGGGTTTCATGAATGTAAAATCAGGACCAAGGGATTCCAGTTGAGGACGCAGGAAATGCTTGACATAGACCTCCTGGAATTTGAGGTGCAGTTTCTTTAAAAAATAGGGGCGATGATCTCTTCTCAAGAAAGCCTGCCTTTTATGAAAAAAAGGGCATCCTTCATTTATTGGTTTACGTTTTTTTAACTAAACAAAGTGTAAAACATTGTTGGTTCGTCATGAAGAATGTCAGGTTTTTGTGCCAAAATTTCAGGTATTTATTAAATTTCACCAGTTTGATTGAAAATCGGTTCTGAATCCAGCGCGGAAGTATTCCAGGCTTTGTGGTAAAAAATACGGCTTGCCGGCGTAAGGTGGTAGAGGGCATCAGCGGCCAGGAGCAGAACAGCATTGGTCCATGTTATTTTTTCTTCGGGCCAGACAATCATGTCCGGAACGGTAAATCCGCACCAGTAGGAACCGTCTTCAAAGCGTTTTTCACTGATCCAGGTAAAAATAATTTCAGCAAGGTCCCGCCTGCCCATTGCTGCAAGGGCTAAAATAAATTCAGCGGTTTCCGCAACGGTTACCCATGGTTCGTCGGAAACGCATTTGACGCCCTGGCCTTCAACGACAAATTTTTTCCAGTATTTATCGATTCTTTCCCGGGCCGGTTCATTGCCAAGGGCTCCGCAGAGAATGGGATAGAACCAGTCCATGGAAAATCGGGACTTTGTCATATTAAAGAGATGAGGCCTGTGCCGTATGGCCTCTTCAAGCCGGAGCAATGCCGTTTTCCAGGCGGGCCTTTTAAGGCCCAGTTCCCCGCAGACGGCCAGAGCGCACTTCAGGCTCATATACACGGAACTGGAACCGGTGAGCAGTGCCATGGGGTCGATAACGCCTTCCCGGTTCCTGGCCCAGTATATTTCTCCTCCCGGGGCCTGCATGCGAATTGTAAATTCCATGGCGGCATGCACGGTTTCCCACATCTCCTTAATGAAATCAACGTCTCTGGTGATCAGGTAGTAATGCCAGACGCCCACCGCAATGTAGGATGACATGTTGCATTTTTTTTATCCAGGCATATGCCCGGCGGGCCTCCTTGAAATATCCGCCGATGGAGAGCCCCATGGCCGATTCCACATGGTCCCAGGGATCTGTCTTGCCTGCGGAATGCCAGGGAATTTCTCCATTTTTTTTCTGGGTCTTCGCTATCCTGCCGGCTACCGCATCGATGTCAAGTACCGGTTCAGGCTCAGGGCTGGAAATGCTGCGTTCAATATGATTTGTCCTTCGGAGGTACAATGTTTTATCGGCCTTTCAATATGTGACGGTCTATAAGGGTCATAATACAATTAAAACCATAAATTATATATCAATTCTGTGCCGGGTGCAATAATTTAATTCAGATCTCTAAAGGGATATGTCTGAATTTGAAGAAACTCAATTTTTTTTCTTGATAAGTATTTATCTTTTTGATATTATTAAAGAATATCATTATTGAAAAGGAGCAACGGGCATGACAGACCTTTTACAGCAGGAAAACCTGGTGGACCGGCATGTCGCACAAAATGATACGGACGCGGCGGTTAAGTTGTTGTATTCGCTTATCGTGCAGTATGCCAGGGCAAAAAATTTTCCCAAAGCGGAAGCACTGCGGGAAAAACTTTTCAAAGTTGACGCCATGGCCCTGACTGAAATCGTAAACGCAGCCGAGATTATTGAAAAGGAAAAATCAGCATCGTTGAGCCGGGATAAACAGCATTTGTCTATCTGGTCAGACCTGTATGACAGCCTGTCCCGGGAAGAGGCCAATGCACTGTACCTGTCCCTTGAAGGGCGGTCATATGATGTGAACCAGCCGGTTTTCAGGCAGGGTCACGGCAATTCCAGGCTTTTTTTTATCAATAAAGGTCGATTAAAGCTTATCCATACCCTGAAAACCGGGGAGCTCCCGCTGTGCACGCTCACCGTCGGAGATATTGCCGGAGAAGATACTTTTATCCCGGTTTCAATATGTACCGGTTCCCTGGTCCCGCTGACACCGGTTGAACTTAGCTGTCTTGAACGCAGTGCTTTACAAACTCTGGCTGAAAAATGTCCGGGACTTGAGTCAAAACTGCAGGACTTCTGCCTGAAAAAGAAAAAATTATACGCCCGGACCGGAGATAAAAGGATTGAACGCAGGCTGCATCGGCGGATGGATCTTTCCGGGCGGGTGGCATTGCAGTTTTTAAATGCCGCCGGGCAGCCGCTGGGAAAAGAATTCCGGGGAGAACTGTCGGATATCTCAAGGGGAGGTCTCTGCTTTTTTATCAGAATTCCTAAAAAAGAGACCGTTCGTCAGCTCCTGGGGCGGAAAATAAAATTAAAGTTCGTCATGGGCAGGGGAGACAATAAAAAGCCTGTAGAGCAGACAGGGTCCATTGTTGCGGTATCAGATCGTCTTTTCGGCGATTATTCGGTTCATGTAAAATTTGATCAGATGCTGGTACCCGAATCCGGGCAAGTGTAATTTCCCGCGACCGTCCGACTTTTTACGAAGGCATCATCATTGAGCAGGCCGGCTGTTTTGTTTGATTTTTTCCAGTCTTTCAAAAAGATCTTTTGCAGGAAAATTTCTTTCTATAGCATGGTCCACTTTTTAGGAATGCGCCTTATTACCTTTGGACTTTCGGATTTATCCCGATTCATGCGTACCACATTCAGCCGCGAATAAGAAAAGAACAAGTCATTTTTTCTCTATTCCTTGGATTCACCCTGTTCAAATTTACTTGGGGGCGGTGCGATATTTCGTCACAGATTGCATGGCATGCGTGAGAGCCGGAGCCAAATTTGTGCAGTCGCACAGTCTTACGTGCCGGCAGAGATCTTTTGCCGCCTCGATAGATTTATGTACGGCCTGCTTGGGCAGTTCGTCATCCACGGTCAGGGCTTTGCGGATAACATCCGGAAATTTGGCTGCATGGGCGGTGGCCAGGCACACTATTTTGGTATCCGGTGCAAAGGTGTTTGAAAATTTATCCGCCGCGGCTACGGCTACTGCAGCGTGGGGATCCAGCAGGTAGCCATCTTGGCTTCGATAGACTTCCGCAATGGTGGAAAGTGTCTGTTCGTCGGTTATGGATGCCGAGACGAAACCCTGTTGGATTTTATCGGCCGTTTGTTTATCAAATTGTACACTGCCCTTTCTTTGGAACTCATCCATCCATTGACGGATCTTGTCATGATTCCGCCCGGAGGCAAAATATAAATAGCGCCAGAAATTATAGGGGACAACGATATCGATGGCCGAGGATACGGTGGGTTTGAGATCCTTTTTTGTGAGACGGCCGGTTGACAGGGCTCTATGAAGGGTTGCGTTTTGATTGTTGGCGCAGATATATGTTTTTACCGGCAGCCCCATTGTACGAGCAAGATAGCCGCCGAAAAGATTGCCGAATGCGCCCGATGGTACGGAAAATACAATTTCCTCGCCCATCCGATCTACAACGCGGAAATAACCGTAAAAATAGTGAACGGCCTGGAACATTACCCGGCACCAGTTAATTGAGTTGACACTGGAGAGTTTCAGCTGCTGTTTGAGGTTGTCGTCGGCAAACATATGGGCCAGCGCCAGGTCGAGATCATCTCCGCCGTCGGGACAGCCGTTTACGCCCACGGCATGCACATTGGGCGCTTC
>NBLJ01000037.1 GCA_002084545.1 Desulfobacteraceae bacterium 4572_123
AAACCGTTACCGTGTAAGTCCCCCGGTCAAAAAAGGGATTGACTCAGTGCCCAATCCCTCGCTATATTGCTTCTGCTCAAACAAACAATGCTAAGTATCATCTGATAAGGCCGGTTGCATTGTCGTAACCGGAGTTTTGCCGGCTGTCCGGCCAACAAGTGCCTGTGAAAACCATTTCAGACCCCAAAAAAGGAATCCGACATGACCACTGCCAAAAGCCTTTTGGAAAAAGAATTCACCCCGGAGATCTGCCATGAACTGCTGCCCGAATGGAAAGGCCTCGATATTAACATCTCCCAGTTGAGTGGAGGTATCACAAACAAACTTTACAGGATACGATCTGAAAAGGGGGATTATACGGTTCGGATCTACGGAGACAAGACGGATCTTTTTATCAACCGTGAGCATGAAGCATATACTCTCCGAAAAATGTCCGAAATCGGGGTATCTTCGAAGCTTATCAAGTTCATGCCCGACAAGGGCGTTACGATTGTTGAATTTATTGATGATGTCACTGTTTTAACCAATGATCACTTTGCAGACAGATCGCTTCACGAAAAAATCGTCGGGCCGATTCGGAAAATCCATACCTGTGGTATAAAATTGAAACGAATTTTCAATCCCCTTCTGGAAGTGATGAAAATGTCGGCAATTCTCAATAATCTAGATGCAAAATATCCGGAATTTGATATTGCCGGCACAATAGACCGGCTTGTCAAGCTTTCAGGTATCATCAATATTCCCGAATCCGAATATACCGCATGCCATAATGATCTGCTGGCCGACAACTTCCTTCTTATTAATGATGACGCGGCACATAAATACAGCGAACCGATATACATCATCGATTGGGAATATGGCGGCATGGCGCCGAAATACTATGATATTGCAGACATGTTTCAAGAGATTCTGGTTACAAGGGAGATAGAAGAACAGATCGTGAACGCATATTGTAATGGAGGCGATTCGGATCGAACTCTCCTTCTTATTGATCTTTTTAAACCGTTTCCGGATATCTACTGGTTTTTGTGGAGCCTGATCCAGTTAAACATCTCCAACATTACCTTTGACTACTATAAATACGGCAAGGAAAAATATGAAAATGCCATGGAAAACATGACGTTCATAAAGGACGCCTATGGTGTTGCAGTTTAACATCCGTCTACCGCAAAGCACAAAGATGTTACAAGCAGGGATCTAAAAAGGCCCGGAGTCATCCGGGCCTTTTTAGTTTTAATGACCTGCACAACCATGAAAACCCAAAAAATGTATGGCCAGCCTGCCGCATCTGATCATGATAAAAAAGAATTGCCTTATGAAACTTGACTAACGCCATCTTGTATTTAAATTGTTTTATATGAAGGATAATTGATACCAATGCGGGTTCGCTGTCTGGCAGGACGGCTTCTGTATTCATACAAGGGAGATGACAATGCCGATATTTGAATTTATTTGCAAGGATTGCGGCCGGGAATTTGAAGAGCTGTTTTTATCCTCGGATAAAAATGCTCCCGAATGTCCCCAATGCCGGTCCGCCAATGTGGAAAAACTGATGTCCGCGGGAAATTTTCGTGCCCATGGAATTCCAAGCGGTTCGGGTGGATTCACTCCCCCGCCCTGCTCCCCTTCGCTGGGGTGAGGGACTTAAAAAAGTTTCCTCGGTTCGAGGAAGTATAAATTATAAAAAGAAATGACAAACTCAAATTCGGGAAAAGTTCGTGGGCTCGGTCTTAGCTCCGGCGGGTTGGACAGTATTTTGGCTGCCCTGATGCTGAAGAAACAGGGAATCGAGGTGGAATGGATTACCTTTGAAACTCCTTTTTTTTCCGCTGACAAGTCCCGTGGGGCATCCGAAATGACCGGAATTCCGCTGACGGTCCGGTCTATAACCGAAACCTATCTGCCCATGCTGAGAAATCCGCGCTGTGGTTACGGAAAGCATATGAACCCGTGCCTGGACTGCCATACTCTGATGTTCAGGCTTGCCGGCGAGATGATGCAGGCAAAAGGCTTTGATTTTCTTTTCAGCGGTGAAGTGCTGGGCCAGCGGCCCATGTCTCAGACCAGGCCATCCCTGCGCTATGTGGAAAAAAATTCCATGTTTGACGGTTATATCGTGCGCCCATTGAGTGCCCGGAGGCTCGATCCGACGCTGCCTGAAAAGCAGGGTTTGATAGATCGTGAACAACTACTGGATATCACGGGCAGGTCACGCAAGCGGCAGATTAAACTGGCTATGGATTTCGGCGTAAAAAGTTATCCGGCACCGGCAGGCGGGTGCCTGCTCACGGACGGGGGGTATTCGACCCGGCTGAAAGATCTTTTTGCTCACCAGGAAACCTGCATTGAAAGGGAGCTTGAGCTGCTCAAGTATGGACGGCACTTTCGGCTAAACGAAATCACCAAAATCATTGTCGGCCGGACTAAGCAGGACAACGAAAATATTATGACCTGCCATGACCCGGAAAAAGATACGATTATCAAGGTGGAAAAATTTCCCGGTCCCACGGTGCTGATGCCGCACGGCGGGGACCGCTCCATTCTCACCCTGGCCGGTGCAATTTGCGCGGGATACAGCAAGGCCCCCGGTTTGACGCAGGTCAAGGTCAAAATTGACACGCCCCGGGGCAGGAGCGGCATCAATGTCATCGGACTGCCCCCTTCGGATATCAGGCATTTGATGATTTGATGGCCCTCGGGTTGTCTTTAGCCGCCAGTTGCCCGCAGGCCGCGGATATGTCCTGGCCCTTGCTGCGGCGAATCATGACGGTATAGTTTCTGTCGATCAGGATTTGCTGGAAGCACTGGATAACCGATTCCGCCGGGCACTTGAAGTCACTGCCCCGGTGTTCATTAAACGGTATCAGGTTTATCTTTGCCCTGATGGGGCGCAGCAGTTCGGCCAGGCGCAGGGCGTCGGCCTTAGAATCGTTTATGCCATCCATCAGTATATATTCAAAGGTAATACGGCGGTGCGGCTGCAATTTGTACTTTCGACAGGCCTCCAGCAGAATTTCAAGGGGATATTTTCGATTAATCGGCATCAAGTGATCGCGTGTCTTGTTATCGGTTGCATTCAATGATATTGCAAGGTTAACGGGAATGTCGCGCCCCAGATCCTCCAGCCGGGGAACCATACCGGCACTGGAAACGGTTACCCGGCGTTTTGCAAACTTCAACCCGAACTCTCCGTCGAGGATAATATTCATGGCCCGGATCAGATTGTCATAGTTGGCCAGCGGTTCGCCCATGCCCATGACAACGATATTGGTCAGATCCCCGGGGTTGTCCATGTCGTTTTTTACATCACGCACCTGGGAAACCATTTCATCGGCAGTGAGATTGCGGGTAAAGCCATTGCGGGCGGTCAGGCAGAATCTGCATCCCTGTGCGCAGCCGACCTGACTGGATATACAAAGCGTGGCATGCCCCTTTTCCGGGATCAATACCGTTTCGATATGGTGGCCGTCCTTGAGCCGGAAAAGATACTTTCTAGAACCGTCCCGGGATGTTTCCACGCACTGAATGTTCAGGCGGTCAATTGTGAAGTGCCGGGCCATGAGTGCCTGGGTCTCTTTTTTAAGATCCGTCATGGCATCAAAAGTATCTGCCTGGCGGGCATAAATCCATCTTAAAATTTGATTGGCCCGAAAAGAGCGGACGGAATGATCATTGAGCCAGTCAACAAGTTGACCTTTTGTAAATTCTTTGATATCTTTTTTTGGTATTGGTGAATGCATAATTTTTTATATTAAAATCTATTTCATCCTGTGCAGAGACCTTAAACAACGGTTGTTTTTTTAAAACCGATTATTTTGCTTGACATAACATTTTCTAACTTATATTTTCAAGGTTTAACTCGTATAGTTGACTATAAATTTATGTTTGATAACCTGAGTGAAAAGCTGGATGCCGTATTCAAGAAGTTAAAAGGGCACGGCAAGCTGAGTGAAAAAAATATTACCGAGGGATTGCGTGCCGTGCGCATGGCCCTGCTGGAAGCCGATGTCCATTACAAGGTCGTTAAAAACCTGATTGCGGATATCCGGCAGCGGGCCATGGGACAGGAGGTGCTTGCCAGCCTGACCCCCGGGCAGCAGGTTATCAAAATTGTCAATGATGAGCTCACTGAACTGATGGGCGGACATCATGAGGATCTCTGTCTTGCAGGGTCTCATCCGGTGTCGGTTATGCTGGTGGGTCTTCAGGGCTCCGGTAAGACCACTACGGCGGGGAAATTATCTGTCTTTCTCAGGAAAAATGGAAAAAAACCTTATCTGGTGCCGGCTGATGTATATCGGCCGGCGGCTATTGATCAACTGAAGAAACTTGGTCAGCAGCTTGATGTGCCGGTGTTTGAGTCCAGTACGGACATGGACCCGGTTGATATCTGCCAGCAGGCCAGAACCGCGGCCCAGCTTCAGGGTTGTGATACGTTGCTGCTGGATACGGCCGGGCGGCTTCATGTTGATGAAGAGTTGATGGCCGAGCTTGGCCGGATCAAGGACAGGGTTAAGCCGTCGGATATTCTGCTTGTAGCAGATGCCATGACCGGTCAGGATGCTGTTAATATCGCTAAGTCGTTTAACGATACTCTTGATATCGGCGGTGTTGTACTGACCAAAATGGATGGTGATGCCCGTGGCGGGGCGGCCCTTTCCATCAAATCGATTACGGATAAACCCATAAAGTTTATCGGTGTTGGTGAAAAATTAAGTGCGCTTGAGCCGTTTCATCCTGAGCGGATGGCGTCAAGAATTCTGGGCATGGGCGATGTTTTGACCATGATTGAAAAAGCCCAGGATATGATGGACCAGAAAAAGGCGGCAGAGCTTGAAAAAAAGCTGAGGAAGAGTCAGTTTACCCTGGAAGATTTTCGAGATCAGATGGTTCAGATTCGAAAAATGGGATCTTTGTCCGACCTGATGGGAATGATACCGGGTATCGGCAAAAACAAACAACTGAAAAATCTTGAGGTTGATGACAGGGAGTTGGTAAAAGTCGAGGCGGTTATCAATTCCATGACAAAAAAAGAAAGACAAAAACACGGAATTATCAACGGCAGCCGCCGCAAACGGATTGCAAAGGGCAGCGGAACCAGTATTCAGGATGTAAACCGGTTGTTGAAAAATTATACCCAGGTTTTGAAAATGATGAAAAAAATTAACAAGGGCGGTATGCGCGGAATGGGCCGGGGCATGCTGCCGTTTTGAAGGAGAAATTGTATGGGAGTAAAAATCAGATTAGCCAGGCATGGTGCCAAAAAACGACCATTTTACCGAATTGTTGTTGCTGACGGTGAAAGCCCGAGAGACGGCAGATTTCTTGAAATTGTCGGTACATATAACCCGCTGCCTGATCCCGCAGAAATTAAACTGAAACCCGAACGGGTGCGTCACTGGATGGATCAGGGCGCAATTCCTACGGATACCGTAAATAATATTTTAAAAAAAGAGGGCGTTTACGCGAATCCGGCCTGATGCTTGTTCGATAAGTTAGTATCCGGACGAAAAATCATGTTTTTATTCGAGCATTAAATTGCCTGACATAACCACCGATCGGAATTTTTTGATTTGGAATGCTGATACAGTGAATATCTTGAGCTCTAAATCTCAACAAACAGCAAAGGAGATGAAGCTATGAAAGATCTGATTACTTACATTGCCAAAGCATTAGTTGATAATCCGGAAGTGGTAGCGGTAACGGAGATAGAAGGAAACCAGACGTCAGTGCTGGAGCTGAGTGTTGCCAAGGAAGATCTGGGTAAAGTTATCGGCAAACAGGGGCGCACGGCGCGGGCCATGCGAACTATTTTGAGCGCGGCTTCAGCCAAAATAAAAAAGCGGACGGTTCTGGAAATACTTGAGTAACCGGTATTGTTTTATGGAAAAAGATGGCTTCCTTCCCATAGGCAAAGTGGTGGGTACGCATGGTGTCAAAGGTACCTTGAAGATCTTCTCCGATTCCGAATCCTTGTCGCTTTTTGATCCCGGCAGCTCGATTTTTATCCAAAATATTGATGGCTCAGTAAAATCGTGGCTAATCAGATGGTTACGACCTCATAAACGGTTTTTTCTTTTGTCACTGGAGGGAATTTCGGATATTGACCGGGCTCAAAATTTCAAAGGAGCACGGATTTTAATCGACAGAACATCCCTGCCCCAGCTTGAAGAAGGGGTTTATTACTGGTCCGATCTTATTGGACTGCGTGTTTTTCTGATCGACGGGACTTGCCTGGGCAATATCGAATCGATTATCGAGACAGGCAGCAATGATGTGTATGTGGTTCGGAAAGGAAACAGGGAAACATTGATTCCGGCGCTGGAAAAGGTCGTTAAAGTCATCGATCTTGAAAGCAAAACGATGCAGGTGGATTTACCTGAAGGGCTGTAGCTTAATTATTATCTGGTTTGTTTAGATGGTTAAACATAGATGAATTTTGACGTTCTGACGATTTTTCCTGAAATGTTTGATGGATTCTGGCAGCACGGGATTATCAGAAGGGCTCTTGAAAACGGCAAAATTTCAGCCCGGGCCACTAACATAAGGGATTTTGCCGAAGGACGGCACAAGGTTACGGATGATCGGCCATATGGCGGGGGCTGCGGTATGGTGATGAAACCGGAACCTTTGGCCGGGGCGATCAGGGCATCTCGAAAGAGACTGCCCCGTGCCAAAACGATTCTTCTGACACCGCAGGGGCGCTCCTTCAATCAGGAGATTGCCCGGGAACTTGTAAAACTTAAGGGGCTTATTCTGGTATGCGGCCGGTATGAAGGTGTGGACGAACGTATCGGCTATGATTTTATCGATGATGAGATATCAATTGGAGATTATGTGCTCACCGGCGGTGAACTGGGCGCCATGATCCTTATTGATGCCGTAACACGGCTTATTCCGGGCATTTTAGGGGGAATTGATTCAGCGGAAAAGGATTCTTTTTCCCAGGATATGCTGGAGCATGCTCATTTTACGCGGCCGCGCATGTTTGAGGGCCGGGAAGTTCCTGATGTGCTTCTGTCCGGCAATCATGCGGCGATTGAAACCTGGAGGATGGAAACATCGATGATTCGAACTTTTTTAAAACGGCCGGATCTGCTGAAGGCAAGGTCCTTAAGCAGCAGTGAAATCGAAATTCTGAAAAAATGGTGTCTTGAGATTGAAAAAATTATTCAGGCCCAACCTGTATGTGGCACTGACGCATTATCCGGTGGTGAATAAAAATGGGGAGATTATTACCTCTGCCGTGACCAACCTTGATCTGCATGATATTGCAAGAGCAGTCCGTACCTTTGGTGCCAGGGCCTTTTATGTTGTTACACCGCTGGCGGATCAGAAGCGTCTGGTGGAAAAAATTGTCAGCCACTGGACTGAAGGATTTGGATCAACATATAATCCGAAACGGCGTAAAGCTCTTGAAATGATTCATATTAAAGAATCAATGAATCAGGTTCTCGAACATATTGCCGCCTCCGGCGAGGGTTTTCCGAAAGTCACCGTTACCTGTGCGCGTGACATCGATACCCGGCCGGGCATCAGCTATAAAGCATTCAGGAAACTTTTGCAGAGCGGGAATCCGTATCTGCTGGTTTTTGGAACGGCCTGGGGGCTTTCAGAACCGTTTATTGCAAAGGCAGACTACATTATAGAACCGATAAAGGGAAATACCGGCTACAACCATCTGTCCGTGCGGTGTGCCGCTGCAATAATGCTGGATCGGCTGATGGGTAAGCATAATTTGAATTAAACAATCGATTTTGTCCTGCATCTTGAATTGGATCAGGGAATGGGCAAAAAATCGGTTTAAAATTTTTTAGGGGGAAATCATGCACGTAATACAGCAGTTGAAACAAGAGGCTATGCGTCTGGACGTGCCCGCTTTTATTCCGGGTGATACCGTCAAAGTACATGTTAAAATCAGAGAAGGTGAAAAGGAAAGAATACAGGTTTTTCAGGGCGTCGTAATCAGTAAAAAAAAGGCCGGATCGGCAAATGCCACCTTTACCGTACGCAAGGTTTCCTATGGCGTGGGCGTTGAGCGTATTTTCCCGCTTCACTCACCCATTGTCGATAAAATAGAAGTAGTTACAAGAGGCCGGGTACGCCGCGCCAAAATTTACTATCTGCGCAAACTGCGGGGCAAGGCCGCCAGGATCAAGGAACGCCGATTTAATTAATAACCGGATCAGGACACGGATTGCCACAACCTTATCCATGGCGTTCCGTGTCCTTGAGGCGGCTTTTTCACACAGCCTGATTTTTTAACTTGCAACCTTTCCAGGCCCTGCTACGAATTCCAGCCGGCAATTTTATCGGCCGGTAAAATCCGGGGTATTTTTTACGGCTGTTACCCTGTCAAGCTTCCCTGCCAAAACACGAAACTCAAAGTTAATTATATTCCAGCATTGAAAAGGGATGCCTTATCTGTCTTTGTCGATTTCGGGGGGTTTATTATTAATAACCAATAAAAATCTTATTTGATATGCTGAACAGCCAACAACAATTTGGTAAAGAAAGCGAGGCCCTGGCCGTCCAAAGACTTAAAAAAAAGGGTTATAAAATCCTTGAGGTAAATTACAGGACCCGGTTGGGAGAAATTGACATTATCGCCAGGGACAGGCGGACTATCGCTTTTGTCGAGGTCAAAGCGAGAAGATCCGGCAGATATGGCAGTCCCAAATGGGCGATCACTGCTAAAAAGAAAAGGAATCTATCCATGGCGGCGCTCTGCTATCTTAAAACGACCGGACAGAATACCGCCGGAGCCCGCTTTGATGTTGTATCCATAAGGTTCAAAACAGCCGGGCCGGAAGTGGAAATAATAAAAAATGCCTTTGAACTTGCCTATCCATGATTCAGTGCCCCGGGAAACAACAGGCACACTCTATATCGTGGCCACGCCTATTGGAAATCGGGATGATATTACGCTGCGGGCTATTAAAACGCTTGGCCTGGTGGACATTATTGCCGCGGAAGACACCCGGCATACTGCAAGATTTCTGGCTTATCACGGTATCCGCGGCAATCTGATTTCCTGCCATGAGCATAACGAACAGGGACGGGCCTTACCCCTTATCAGGAGGCTGAAGCAGGGTGAATCCATAGCCCTGGTATCCAGCGCCGGGACGCCCTCGATCTCCGATCCCGGTTATCGACTGGTTGTGGAAGCGCTTAAGAATAATATCAGAGTTGTTCCCATACCCGGCCCTTCCGCTGCAATAACCGCGCTTTGTGCTTCCGGACTGGCAACCGACAGCTTTATCTTCGAAGGTTTTGCAGCTAAAAAAAACGCAAAGCGCCGACGCCGGCTGGAACAGCTTACCGGTGAATCAGGTACCCTTATATTTTATGAATCACCCCGTCGGATACTGACGCTGGTTAAGGAATTGCTTGAAATAGCAGGGGACCGATATGCCGTTCTGGGCCGTGAAATGACCAAACTGCATGAGGAGTTTATACGCGGCAATTTGTCCGACATTTTAAAGAACTTAAGCATGCGGCCGGTTGTCAGGGGCGAGTGTACCCTCCTGGTGGAGGGGAACCTGGAAAAAAAAGCTCCTCTGTCGCGGGATTTTGAAAAAGAGCTCCACGATGGTTTGATCAGTGGTAATGATCGACTTTCAATTCTGTCAAAACGAATTGCAGCAAAGTATGGCCTTCCCAGAAACAGGGTTTATGAAGTAGGTCTGAAGATAAAGTCCGAAATCGACGATTGAACTTAATATCCAAATTGCTTTAATTATTGCATGGTTTATTGGAAAAACCGTGAATGGTTATGAAAAGGAGTAAATCATATGGAAAGACTCGACGCTATTTTTTCTCCGGAATCTATTGCAGTTGTAGGCGCTTCGGCAACACCTGGAAAAGTCGGGCATGATATTTTTGCCAATATTCTCAAGGGTGGATATACCGGCACACTCTATCCGGTAAACCCAAACTCTAAGTCCATATTATGTGTAAAGGCATATAAAACAATTATTGATATACCTGATTCCGTGGAACTGGCCATTATCATTCTGCCGCCCAAACTGGCCTTGCCGTCCGTGGAGCAGGCCATCGAAAAAGGGGTTAAAGGAATCGTTGTCGTCAGTGCCGGTTTCCGTGAAGTGGGCGGAAAAGGGGCGGAGATGGAAGACAAACTCATTGCCATGTGTAAGGCATCCGGCGCCCGCCTTGTTGGCCCCAACTGTCTGGGTGTGATCAATCCGCTTGCCGGGGTTCGTATGAATGCCAGCTTTTCATCAAGAATGCCTCATGCGGGGAATATCTCTTTTATTTCCCAAAGCGGTGCTTTGTGCACGGCTGTTCTTGATTTTGCCGCTGATCGTGATTTCGGATTTTCAAAATTTATTTCCATCGGCAACAAGGCCGACGTGGATGAACTGGATCTGCTGCGCTACCTCCATGAAGATCCGGATACGGATGTTATAATGATCTACCAGGAATCACTGGGCCGGGGATCGGAATTTATCAAGGCCGTAAAAGAGATCACTTCGGGATACCAGCCAACCCCCATACTGGCCATCAAGTCCGGCAGAACCAGTGCCGGAGCCAGGGCCGCGGCATCACATACCGGTGCCCTGGCGGGTTCGGAAGCGGTGTACGATGCTATCTTTGAGCAGGCCGGTATCATTCGGGTGGACACCATCGATGAACTGTTTGATTTCGCCACTGCGTTTGCATGCAAGAAGGAAAGTGCCCTGGGCAAAATGGCCAGAAAGATTCCCAACGGCAACCGGGTTGCCATTGTCACTAATGCAGGAGGACCCGGCATCCTGGCAACGGATATGACCATGTCGTCAGGGCTGGAGTTGGCTGAATTCAGCAATGAGACGATCGAGGTGCTGGCCAGCCATCTTCCCGTGGCAGCTAATATTCACAACCCGGTGGACGTAATCGGGGATGCCGCCTATGATCGTTATGAAAACGCCCTTGCCGCGGTTATTAATGATGATGGGGTGGATGGCGCCCTGGTGATCCTGACACCCCAGTCCATGACTGATGCCGAGGGAACCGCCAAGGCCATTGTCAAAATCGCCCGGCGTTCTTCCAAACCCATTCTCAGTTGTTTCATGGGAGTTGTCGATGTCTCGGCAGGTGTAAAATACCTGCAGGAATATGGCTATCCGGTCTATAAATTTCCCGAGAATGCGGCCAAATCCTTTGCCGCACTCTTCCGATTTTCCAGATGGCTGAACCGCCAGCACCTGGCCCAGTTCAAATTCAGGCACGACAAAAACCGTGCGGCGGCAATTATAAAAAAGTGTCTTGCCGCTAACAAAACAAGGCTTGGTGAATTAGACGGTATCGAGCTGTTGAAATGCTACGGATTGAATGTCCTGCCCACAAAACTTGCCAAAACAGCCGAAGAGGCCGCAACCCTGGCATCGGATATGGAATTTCCCGTAGTCTTGAAAATCGCCTCCTCACAGATTCTGCATAAATCCGATGCCAAAGGCGTAATCGTCGGCCTTAAAACCAGGGATGAAGTCAAAAAAGCCTTTGACCGAATCACGGCCAATGCCATTGCGTATGATTCCAATGCGGTTATCGACGGAGTTCTGGTGGTGAAGATGGCCGCTCCGGGGGAAGAGGTCATCCTGGGTGTAAACCGTTATCCGGTGTTCGGGCCCCTTTTGATGTTCGGTCTGGGGGGTATCTTCGTGGAAGTTTTCAAGGATGTGGAGTTCCGCGTGGCTCCCATCGGCAGAAATGAAGCTCGCAGAATGATTCGCGGAATCAGGGGGTACAAGCTGTTGCGGGGATTCAGGGGCAAACCTGTGGGCGATGTGGAAGTCATTGAAAAAGCGTTGGTCAGTATTTCCGATATGGTTACCGACAATCCGGAGATTATGGAAATGGATATCAACCCGTTGCTGGTTCACGAGGAGGGCTGCGGGGCCACCGTTGCAGACTGTCGGATTATTTTGAAGGCGGCGGATTGAAAAACAGTCAGGCAGATCCAATGCAAAATGATGAATACCGCGATTCAACGTTATATCCCGTGATTCTGCGTGTTGCCGAAGAAGAGCGAAAATTCAGCGGACGGCAGCAGGTACGAAATTTAAGCCGTCTTGCCCGGTATGCATTAAAACGTTCAGCCCTCAAGAGCAGGCTGAACGTAAGAGATTTTTTGAAAAATGAAGATGGTGTACCATTGCCCAGTCACGGGATTTACTGGTCAGTGACCCATAAGCCTGAGTATGTCGCCGGCGTGACTGCCTTGACGGATGTCGGCATTGATGTCGAGAAGATCAGGCCCTGTTCGCCGGGCCTGTTTAAAAGAACGGCCGGCGATCAGGAATGGAATCTTGCTCCGGACAGCCCTTCGTTTGAACTTTTTTTTCGCTACTGGACTGCAAAAGAATCGGTGATAAAAGCTGTCGGAACCGGGCTGCGTGATCTTTTGAAATGCCGGGTGGAAAGTATTTTGGATGAAACGCATCTGACCATCAAATATGGGGAAACTCACTGGCATATTGAACATTTTTTTTTTGATGGCCATATCGCTTCCGTCACAAAAAACAGCTCGGACACAAAATGGACTGTAAGTGCCTGAGGGGTGAAGTTGTTTGACAAATCATGGTTCGATGTATATTATAGTATAAGTATTTGGGATGAAGCTCGTATTTACCGGTATCCAAAAGCCTCTGTACGGATTTTAATGTAAGCCATCTATCCTGCCTTTTCAACTGAGGTGATTTCTCTAAATTATATAAAAGGTATCGTGCCGATAGAAACACTTTTGCAATTTTAAGATCCACGCCGGCAGACCTTGGACCTGTCCTGAATATGAGTATGGCCGAGGTAGCCCTGGCGGTATTCCGATCCAAACCCGTTCGCCTGGGAAGAGTTATCGATATCAGCAAAGGCGGGCTTTCATTTTTATATCCGGAGACCAAGCAGCACCCCAGGCAATCCCTGGGTCTGGAAATTTTGTTGACGGATTGCGGTTTTTATCTTGAAAAAATACCGTTCAAGGTGGTTTCGGATCGCAAAATGCCTCATAAAATTCCAAAAGATTCCACTGCAAACTGGCGCTGCGGCATCAAATTCGGGGCTCTCAAGCAGAACCAGGCAGCTCGGCTGGAGTATTTTTTAACCAACCATACGATTGATTCCGTCTGAATATTTTCGGTAAAAAATTTTCCAAACAATTTTATAATATCAAGCAAATAAACTATACTCGATACTGATTAGTTTTCAAGTTATCAGCGCAAAATCGCCGGTCACCCCGGCCGTTCACATGAACTTGATCGGCTTCGATAATTCATTCAATTCATTTTACGTAGCTACAAAAAAGTTGACATAAAGAGTTAATGTAGTTACAATAAACAGTGCGAAGATCGAATACGATTCAGACAAAAACAACTGGAACATCAAGGAACGTAATCTCTCTTTTGAGCAAGCTATGGAGCTTGACTGGGAAACGGCGCAGATTGTCGAAGATATTCGCCACGACTACCCAGAACAACGATTCGTTGCCATAGCTTACTTGCAGGAGCGGTTGCATGTTATCTGTTTTACACCCATAACAGGTGGAATCAGAGTGATCAGTTTCAGGAAAGCCAACCCCAGAGAGGTGAAAAGTTATGAACAGACAACCATTGACAACTGAGAGCGGAGAGGTCAGAGAATTGACCCCAAAAGACTTCAAACATATGCGTCCAGCCTCCAAGGTTTTACCGGATGAACTTCTGTCCGTATTGCCCAAAAGAGGAAGACCGCCAAAAAGCAACCCAAAGAAGCAACTAACCATACGTCTCAATAGTGAAATTATTGATTTTTTTAAATCCCACGGTAAAGGGTGGCAAACAGAAATCAATAAAATTCTCCAGAATCATATTGATTCACACCGAACAGCGTAAAGGAGCACGGCTTTCCAACAAAAACATTCACTTGACCGGGAACCGCCGCCCGTTGCTTCTTTAAATATTCCGGCCCGGCAAGTAATGTCAGTCGTTGCACACAACAATTTAGTTCCAGAGCAAGAAATTACAATTACACAGGAGATAATATGGCAAAATGCCCTATATGCAAATCGAGGAAAGGGAAAAGGAAGTGCTTAATTGCAGATGGTCTGATTTGTAGCCTGTGCTGTGGAAATACAAGAACATCCGAAGCATGTTCAGAGTGCGTGTTCTATCGAAAACCAAAAAGAAAATACAATGAAGTTCCCTCGTATTCTGTTTCTGAGATGGATGGCAATATGGAGCTAGAATCATACGGAAATTCAATAGAAGGTGCATTATGTGCATACGACATGGAAAACGGGGGAAAACTGAAAGACAGTGATGCAATCAGGATCATTGAGTTGCTTATTGATAAATACCATTTTCAAGATCAGCAAATGGATCAAGAGCATCCTTTGATAGTGAATGGAGTTAATTACATCGAAAAATCAATAACAGAGGATATGAATGAAATTGGCAATGAAAAAATAGTAAGAATCCTGGGGGTAATTCGATTTGTTGCCAGACGAAGAACGAAAATAGGAAGAGAATATATGACGATAATTCATCAATATGTAGGACCGCGAATTGCTTCCGGCGTTCGTGTTTTACTGCGATGAATAGTGCTAATCAGACGGCCCCATCTAAAAAAGCTGGAATAACTTTTTCCCCTTGGGAGATGACAAATGTCACTGCCATTTAAATTATCGCTATGTGGCATGCTGGACCTTGCGAGAATTAGGGACAGACAAACTATTAAGATTATGCTGTAAGATTTATTTGATGACAACTTTGCACATTACAATCAAATAGAGTATAGGCAGTTTTGCTCAATATACTGGCCAAGTATCCGGGAGGTGGATGAATACAGGGGAACCCAGCGTGCCTTTGTGAACTTTCCTTCGGCAATGTAGAGTAAATCAAGTTCTCTGGGGAAGTCCTTGAATGTCAGGGCAAACGCCTCGCCGATGCGGATCCCCGTGGTATACAAAAGACCGAAAAGAGTCCGATAGGTATACGAGCTGGGCGGTGTAAAGCCGAAGCCGCCGAGAGCAGGTCCTTGATTTCCTGTTCGTTGTAAATATAAGGGCGGAAAGTCTTTGAGGCGGCTACACATCTAATGGGCCCGGGCACATGGCAATGCGGTTCTGTTGGCCCAGGGCGAAAACATTAAATACATTCAAAGCCAGTTGGGACACTCCAGCCCGACAGTAACCCTGAATGTTTATGCACACCTGATAAATCCTGTTAATTTTGAGGCTGCTTGCCGGCTGGAAAATACAGTTTTTTCGGCAACCGGTAGCAAAATGGTAGCAAATAAACAAAGTGGGGATTGATGATGGGCGTTAACCCCTTGAAATAAATGGTGCCCCCGGCAGGAATCGGACCTGCGGCGCATGGATTAGGAATCCAATGCTCTATCCACTGAGCTACGGGGGCAATTTTTATTTATTCCAGGGGCGTCTCTCGCAATCTCTTAAAATACCGGCACTTACAATGTTGCGAATAGCTGTGCACTGAAAATTGTTGAAAACCTGTACACCAATTCCGGCATCTTTGCAAGCTTTCTTCCCTGATTTTGCCCGAATCTTTTAAATTTACCGTTTCCGGTTCGTCTGAAAAAACAGTATCGAGGCTCAATACATCGTAGGATGGGCTGCGCCCGCCAAATAGATAGAATGCCTTTTATGGGAGTTTCAGGATTCAAACTTAAAAACTTAACCCATGAATGGGCCGACTACTTCCGTCCGGTTTTCAAGTAGGCCTGAATCTGTTCGATCGTCATGCCCTCAAGTCCCAGGTCTTCCATATTGCGGCCCTCTTCCCACCAGTTTTTTTCATGGATTACATTGTAAATATTCACCACGGCATCAATATAGGTGGTTTTGACCCCGGCAAGTCTGCCGATATAGCTCCATGGCACCAGACCGTAGGGTGCGTCTTCGGTCAGATACCGGCTGTTGATATCATGCGGCCCGGAAATGGAGGTAAGGGATATATCGCCGTGAATGCTTTTATAAAGATCCCGCCATTTATATCCTTCATCCATGCCCGAAAAATCTTCAATGGGCCGGAGGCTATAGCCGAATGCCCGGCCGATGGCCTTTCTTTCATTGTCAAGGGCCATGTTCATTTTGACCGAGGCGGGTGTCACCCCGTGTTCATAAAGAAAAAAGGGCCGTTTGGGCCAGTTTTCGATATCATTGATGCTGAAAAGACACAATCCGGCGTGAAAGGCGGGGTTGACGATACTGAGCCCGGATTCCAGCACATCTGTATACATCTTGACAAAAGGATGCAGGGAGTTCACTTCCTCGAACAGGGTTGTCCCCATCTCCGTCGGGAAAAAAGCAATGTTGATTGGGTTAAATCCATACAGCTTCACCCTGGCCGGGCCGGTCAAGCGGGTGTCGTAGGGCAGATTATTGGCCTCTCCGATCACCGGACAGTCATCCCCCATGATCGATTTGAACAGCAAGCCGGAAAAAGCGCCGGGATATAAAATAATGATCTGATTTTGCCTGTCTGTTCTGCCTTTCAGCAGCTCGGCATACCCCTTGTGGGCAAAAGCCGGTGTGACAATCAAAATATAGCGAGCCCCGTCAATGGCTTCATCAATATCGGATGTCACCTTTTCCAGGGTATAACGGCCTTTTATTTCACCCTCTATTTCAACGGTTTTTGTCTCGAAAATCCGGGGCAGTGCAGACTGAAATTCGGGCATCTCAAACAGGTTGACCTTAAAACCGCGAGAAGTCATATCCGCCGCCATGCAATGGGCTCCGTTTCCCCCTCCTAAAATTGCCACCTTTTTTGAATCAAACTGCATAAAATCCTCCATTTTACAAAAATTGATATCCTGCGCCGCGCCTACAGATCAAGCCACACACCGGTTTTGCTCGCCAGGGCCTTCTGGTAGATTAGGGGTGCAACTGCCATATCTTCAAGGGCAATTCCTATATTGATCGAGGTTATCACATCATCCGCATGTTTCCTGCCCGGCATTCTGCCGGAAATTATGTCCCCAAGGTCGGCAATATCATCAGGGCAGGACTGGAACAGACCGCTCTCCTTGAAATAGGCAAACTGGCCGGTATCATCAGTGCAGAGAATGTCGGATTTCAAAAAAACTTCGGGTCTAACATAGGAATCCAGATCCAGCGGGCAAACAAAGGCTCCGGTCTTGATCCAGTCAAATTCGATAATCGGTGAAGGGTTCATCAGAAAAGGCCCGGCAGTGACGACAATGTCGGCATCTTTAACAGCCTCTTTCGGGCTCGACACCATCTGAAGGTCAAAATCAAACCGGCCGCCCTTATCCGTACGGTAGCTCTCGACGGCGGTTTCTAAAACATCGAACACTTCAACCCGGATCAGTTTGAATATTTCACTGATGGTTTCGAGATTATAGCGGCCCTGGATGCCAAAGCCGAGTATCGCCAGCGTCTCGGATTCCGGCCGGGCCAGATATTTGGCTGCCAGTGCCGTAGCCGCGGCAGTACGGATGGCGGTTATCCAGGCACAGTCCATGACAACATAGGGCATTCCGGTTTCCGTGTCGTTCAGCACCAGCAACCCGCTTATATAGGGCAGATTTTTTTTAAAATTTTCAGGATATCCTCCAACCCATTTCATTCCGGCTGACTTGATTTTCGGGACATAAGCCGGCATGGCATGCAGAAAGGCATCACCATTGGTATGGATGGCTGGTTTAGGAGGCATTTCCACCCGGCCGGCGCTTTTTTCGACAAACATCATTTCAAGACAGGAGATAACTTCGGGTATCGATATATTCAAAGATTCCACGTCGCGTCGCGACAGATACAAAATTTTTTCCCCAAGTTTTTCCATAAATATAACTCCTTTACTAAGTTGCCCAATATACCGCAGCATTTGCGATATTTTTACGGCTTTCTGATGCCGTTTATATGGTTAAAGTATGCCCGGGTGTGCTGCTCCATATGTCCGCGGGCCAGCTTTCCATCTCTTTTTTTCAGCGCCTCAAGCATCAGTTGCTGCTCATCGAAGAGCCGGAACAACTGCTCTTCCGTAAAAACAAGGTAATACCAGAGCCTGGTGCCGATGCCCAGATACTCCAGAAGCAGCTCTTCCAGTTTTTTATTACCTGTTGCGGCATATACAATACGGTGAAACCTGGCTTCATACTGAACCAGTTCCTGGTAATTGATATCATCGGCAGTCTGATCGGCTTTGGCTTTCTCAAGAATAGTGCCAAGGAGTGCCAACTCCTCCTCGGTAATTCTTTCCGCCGCCAGTTCACCTGCAAGCCCCTCCAGGGCTACACGTACTTCGGCAACCTGTTTGACATAATCAAGATCCATGGGAGCCACCCAGGTCCCGGCGCGCGGTACACGCCGGATCAGGCCTTCCCTCTGTAACTCAATGAAAATTTCCCGTAAGGGAGTGCGCCCGATCCCATAGTGCTCCATCAACTCTTTTTCTTTTAACAGCTCGCCCGGCACAAGTTCCTGGGTGATTATTTTGTAGCGCAGATCCTGATATGCCTTTTCTTTAGTGAATTTCATTATCTCCTTTTTACTACTTAAAAAGTGACGGTATGAACAATGTAATCTGAGGTATATAGGTCACCAGCAGCACAACGACAATGTTGGCAAGCAGAAACGGCAGCACCGCTTTGCTGATCCTTTCCATGGATTCTTCAGATATAATCGACGCTGCAAACAAACAGCATCCCACCGGCGGCGTGGCAAGCCCGGTAATGAGGTTAACGCTCATGAAAAGCCCAGCCTGAAGGGGATCCATGTGCAGCATTTTGAACAGCGGCAAAAAAACGGGTGTAACAATCATAATCGCCGGTATGCTGTCCATGAACATGCCCATGCAAAACAGCATCACATTGATTAAAAACAGTATCTGCCACTTGTAGGAAATATGCTCAACCAGCAGGTTGGCAAACTGCTGCGGCACCTGTTCATTGGAAAGTGCCCAGCCGAAAAGGGCTGCGGCTGCGATAATAATTGAAACACTGCCGGTCTCCACGGCCGAGTCCCTGATGACAACCAGGAGCCTTTTAAAGGTTAAACTTCGGTAAACGAAAATGGCGATAAAAGCCGCATAGAATGTCGCCACCACGGCCGCTTCGGTCGGACTGACGATACCAAGGAGAATTCCTCCCAGAATGATGATCGGCAGCAACAGGGCCAGAAGAGCATCCGTGATGATTTTAATGCCTTCTTTAAATTCGATTCTCTCTTCCCTTTTGGGGAAATCATACTTGTTTGCCATGACCTTGACGACGGTCATCTGGGCCAGCCCTACCATGATTCCGGGAATGGCACCGGCCAGGAACAGATCCCGTATGGATACCTGGGCAATGGAGCCGTAAATAATAAACATGAGGCTGGGCGGAATGATCGGCCCCATGGTGGAAGAGGCGGCTGTTACAGCAGCACTGAATCTTTTGGAATACCCTTTTTTCACCATGGTGGGAATCAAAACCGATCCGATGGCGGTGGTATCGGATATGGCGGTTCCGGTGATCCCGCCGAAAAACATGCTTACCACTATATTGACATATGCCAGGCTGCCTTTGACCCGGCCGACAACCAGATCCGACACCCTGACCAGTCGATCGCTGATACCGGCCTCCGACATGATTCTGCCTGCCAGTACGAAAAAAGGAATAGCCAGCAGTATAAATGAATCAAATGACCGAAGCAAACGGACGATAACAATGTTGAGCGGAAGGTCAGCCCCGAAGTAGTAAACCAGGGTCGAGATAAGCAGTGCGAACGGAATTGGTATCCGAATGGCCATTAACAGGATAAAACAAATGATCATGAGGATTACATATATCATATTGCGCCCCTTAGTTAAATTTTACTTCCAGCATTTTAATAATGAGAAAAAACAGTATCACGGCCGCACTGACGGGCACTGACAGATAAAGAACACCTATGGACAATCCCTTTACAACCGGTGAATGCACAGGCCACATGGTGATTACATGCTTTGTGCCGAAAATGACCAGAATGCCGCACAGAAACATCATGCATAAATAATGAATAGTATCGAACACTCCCTGCACTTTTTTAGGTACTGCGGCATATACGAAATCGATCTGGGCATGGCTGTCTTCTATATATGAAATGGCCGTTCCCAGCAGCACAATATAGATATAGGCATACCGCGTAACCACATTTGACCAGGCTATGGGATTATCAAATAAAAACCGCATGACGATATTGACGCCCAGGATCAGGCCCATTGCCGTCAGGATGAAAAACAGAAACACGTTTATCCCCCCGGTGATTTTTTTTAAAATGGCGTCAAGAGCTGATTTTAAAAAATGCTTATTTTCTTCAGATGTCATTATATAGACCCCCCTTGCAGAGATCGTTAAATATTTTTCTTCCATAGATCGTATCCGCTCCGGAGCCGATCTATGGAAGAAATTTCAAACCAGTTGTGAAACGCGGTGATAAACATACCCTAATCCGGCAAAGCCGGAACCAGATTTGCTGCGTTTTATTTAGAAGCATCAGGCATTCTGGCGCCCGGATCAAGGTACTGGATTTCATTATACCAGGTTTTCCATTTAGGATGGTCTTTAAACCACTTTGCATATACTTTTTCCGATGCTTTTTTAAACGGCGCCGTATCCGGGTAAGTCACCGTAAGGCCTTCCTTTTTCGCAACTTCGACGAATTCTCTTTCCTTTGTATACTGCCATGCGTCGGTAAGTTCTATTGCTTCCCTGGCAACCGTCCTGACCAGTTCCTGCTGTTCAGGGCTTAGTTTGGCCCATGTTTTAGGGGCCATCATGAGAATTTTCTGGGTCCACATCTGTTGCAGAACCGCAAAACTGTTGACGACTTCCTTGAGCTTGAAAATATACTGGCAGTAGCACCCCAGGTCATTGGCATTGACCAGGCCTGTTTGCAAAGAGGTATACAGTTCGCCCCAGTCAGTGGGTGTAACGGTAAACCCGAATGCGTTATAAACATCGATAAACAGGGGATTCTGCATGCAGCGCAGCTTGATGCCCTTGGCATCCTCTATGCTGTTGATGGGCTTGGTGCTGGCGATACCGAAACCATTGCAATCAGAATAAATGCCCAATGCAATCAGCCCTGTTGCATCACCGACTTCCTTGAGGATCTGCTTGACGACGCCGGACTGCCGGGCGACATTATAATGTTCCGGGCTTTTAAACAGGTATGGCAGTTGCAGAAATTGAATATCCTCATAAAATCCGGCAATGTGCCCGCCGCTGTTGGCGGAAATATCCAGTGTGCCGGACTTGATGAATTCAATAGCCTCTTCTTCACTGTTTGTCAGGGTACCCGGATAGATGGTAACCTTGATTTCGCCGTTTGATTTTGCTTCAATTATTTTTTTAAATGTTTCAGCAAGCAGCTGGTCAGCGTCAAAAACGTTGTTCTGGTGGGAAAATTTCATTTTAATTTTACCGGCATCGGCATTGACCGCCCCGAATGCAATGACCATAATAAGCACCGAAAAAACACTCAACCATTTTTTTCCCGATCTGAATTTACTTGACATCATCTAATCTCCTTTTTAAGTAAATTAAAAAATTCATTTCATTTAATTCTACCGACGAACTTCTTGTTGCGTATGGTTATCCCTCCTTTCTTTTTCTGCTGTAGTTAAAGTGATGAGAGAATATCCTCAAGCCGATTGCCCGCAGCCTTATGTTTCATAATTTCAGTGGCTTTTTCCGCCACAACGCTGCCGGCTTCCACCGAAGGCAGTCCCCCTGCGTAAATATTGGTGATCAAGGTATATTCATATTCGATATTCGGACTCTGGCTGTAAGCGGCTGCAAGCCTTTGGACATCCGGGTCGTTGAGCTTGTAGACCAGGTAGGCAGACATGCTCCTGGAGGCCAGCGCATCGCCTCCGGGGCGCTCTCCCACCAGAAAAATGATCAGCCCCGGTTCAAGGATACCCCCGATGCTTTCCGCCAGCTTGACTCTGCCGTATCGCACCAGGATATGCTCACCCATGGTAAAATTGCGGCTTTTTAATCCGTCTTCAAGTACCGTCAGCATTTCCGGGACATTGTGGTGGATCGCTTCGGCACTGAGGCCGTCGGTGATGACGATCTGGATATCTTTTTTCTCAACGGTCAGACCTTTCAGGCTTTCTGCCGACAACCGTGAGCCCAGTTCGGGATTTCTGAGGTGATCTGCCTTGTTTTCCGCCAGAGTCGTAAAGGTGCGAAAAGAAAAATCCGCCAGTATTTCCGGACGCAGCTCGCAATGCACCGCCTCGCGCCCCACAGACTGGTTCAATCGCAGAATACGCTGAACCGCATTGACAGGGCGGGACCCCGCACTTTCAAACCCAGGGGCCGAGGGCAAAACATCATGGAGCCGCTGAAACTCGGCATCCGAAGGGCAGAACAGGCGGGGATTCCCCCAGTTGGGGCCGCGACAGACATGGCCGCCGGGCGAATGCTCGAATATTCCTTTTTCAAGTGCCCATGCCAGAAATTCGGGGGCCGGCCTGCGGTTATGCACTTCGCGCAGGGTCTGGTCGTCATGTCCGCTGTTGACAAAATGCGCCAGCATGCGATCGGTACCAAGATATATATCCATAAAGAAATTGGCTCCGGCGGCGGCAGCCAGATGGGTGGTCATCTGCTGGCCTTCCAGATGCGTCTGGGCATGCAGAGTATAGCTCGGAGAGATGCCCATGGGCAGCCCCAGAAGCTTGCCCATGAAATTATCCTGCAAATTGGCCATCATCAATTCAAAATCATTGAGAAGTGTTTCCGGCCCGATAAAACCTGTAGCGCTGTTGACCATGAAGGGATCGTATCGGCGGCAAAGCCCGTAGCACAGGGCTTCGCATGTAGTCATATCCATGCCGTTATGCTTGCGATAGGTCATTTCGCTGCCCTGGCCGGTTTCAAAATACATAAACTGCCGTGCCACATCTTTAAGTGGCCCCTTGCGGGCCATGGTTGCGCAGGCCTGATCCATATAATCCACGGTAACGTCGAACTCATCGGTGAGCGTGCTTTCCGTACCGGCAAAGCTCTGAAACAAAATTTCAACAGGGGCCCCCTGATTCAATGCGGCAAGCTGAGCCTTAACATGTCCCAGGACACAGATCTGCGTAGGTGCGCCGGTTTCACGGCGCAGCCTGTCGATATGCCGCAGGATTGAACTGATATTGTCCACTGAACCGTCGGATGGATTCACACCGATCAGACAGTCGCCCATGCCAAGAGCCAGGTCCGTATAAATCATCAGGGATATGGCATCCAGGTTATCCTTGGGGTGATTGGGCTGAAGCCGGAAAGAAAGGCTGCCGGGCAACCCGATAAGGGTTCTGGCCTTGGTGGGGCTGGAGACTTTTCGAGGAATGCAGATGAGTTCGTGGGCATCCATCAGCTTTACCAGGGCCGCGGCCATGACCGGTGTGAGCCCTTGGCCCATTTTTTTAACTTCACATCCATCGCTCCGCAACAGATGGTTTTTGACTTCACCCACGGTCATTGCGGCAATGGATTTAAAAACGTCTAAATCAATATCATATCCCACGTGCATGACAGTATCCACACGCCCCTTATCATCGGTGAGGGGATAATCATAGATATGCTGCAATGTAAGAGAGGACAGGATAGTGCGGGCTGCTTCACGCACCATTTCATCTTCCGATGCAAGCCCGGTATTCCGGTCGCCGGCCTTGCTGATATCCGCCGCGCCAAGCAGTTTTTTAAGCCCTGTGAAACTGATCTGTCTGTCCAGAATGGCCGTTGCATAGGTTTCATCAGGTCTGGGCGACGGCACATGAATATCGCCAAGTGGTGTAATTTTTTTCATATTATCTCTTTTTTCCAAAAAATTCCCGTAAAACAGATTTTCACCCGGATGAAAATCTATGATACCCCGTAAAAGGAAACAGGTACAATGTTGCCATGGAGCCTGCCGATGTTAACAAAATGGGCCGATCTGTCCGGAATTTCATCGATAACAATAAAATTAACCGGCGATTGCCGCCAGTTACTGGCATAGTTGCCCAGGGCCTGACCATAATTAAAAGGCACCAGAAGAACCAGTGTCTGATGGAGTAAAAACCGCAGCCGTTCACAGTTTTCAGCCAAACCTTTACCAAAATATTTTATCCTTGCCAGACTTTCACCGGGAGGCAGGGTAATTCCCGCCTGCGGCCTTTTTTCATTCCTGTCAGACAGGATCTGAATGCAGGCACCGTTATTGCTGTTTCCAACCAGTAAAAGAGCTTTTTGTATCTCTTTTGGCCCGGCATCAAGCGACAGTCGTGCAACAATGGGAAGATCCCTGCAGGGCAGGCACTCGCTGCGCGATAGAAAAATCGTCGTGCCGGAAACTTCCGTACTGTGCAGTGCCAGGCCGTATACGGTAGCACGTCCCATATTTTCCGGAATCGTGGTCCTGATATGGGCTGACAGAACAGGCGACTTCATAATTTTTCGGGCCAGATCAATCCCGAGGTCGCCATAAAACGTGGTGCCCGGCAGCTCCCGGCCCCGGCTGCTTCGATAGATCAATTCACCTATTCCTCCGGAAAAGGTGAGCGTCGGTAATGACTGCCCGTCTGTATCTATCTCAAACGGAACCTGCCGGTGCAAACGACCTGCCGCAGTATTGAAAAAATCGGCATCTCCAGTAACGATCGCTTCCAGAGCGGAAACGTAAAATCCTAAAACGGCATCTGTTTCCGATTCGGAAAACGTATCTCCGGTTTTTTTAAAAATCGCGAGATCTTTAAGTATTGAACGCCCATAGGATGAAATTGCCTTAAGCCGGTATGTCCCGGGTGTAAACCGGAAATGGCGCGCTCCGATAAAATAGCAGCCGGTATGGAGGACGTTACCGTTAATACCCATGGCGGGATTGGTGGTTCCACCACCGATATCAAGATTGATAAAGGGAGTTTCCGGATACAATCGTGACAGAGCCGAGCAACTTCCCATAAACGCGAGCCATGACTCGAGACAGGGATCATCCGCCGTGGCGATGACGGCCTCTCCAATTCGCTTTCCGACCAGGCGTGCCAGCGCACCGGCATTGACCTGTTTTGCGGCCAGTCCGGTAATAATGACCCCGCCTGCAAAAATATCCTCACAGCGCACATTGCTTTCCGCAATCCACTGATCGAGATAATGTCCCACCCGAACGGCATCAATTTTTTCACCATCAAACGGCGTAAAAACAGAATCCGATCGATATACAACCTGCGGCCTTCCAAATTCCATTCTTCCGCTGACTGAGTTAAGACCTACCTTTGCCTCTGCCACCATGGCACTGCTGGTAGTTGATCCAAAATCGAGCCCCATCATGGTAACCACGTCGGGGTTTTTCAGGCAAGACATGCTCGAACTCATGAAAGCTCCGGCTTTTTTTCATGTATGCGGATTTAGAACCGACGGTGAAATTTTGTCCGGCAAACAATATATCGGCTGAATGATTATCTGATATACCAGCTGGGATACCCAGTGTCAACTGCTATTTTTTAAGCGGCCAATGTCCCGTCTTTGATGTTTTCCTGCTTACCGTGAACAGCCGGATTCCAATGGGGATACTCCTCCTTCGGTTTGAATTCTTATGGAAATCTCATATTTTCGACCGATTTGGAACAAAATGCCATCTTGACAATACGATTTTCATTCGATATTTGAATTTCGGTTGTCTGAAGCTGATTTGAACCTGTTACCGCATCAGTGGCAGTACAATATGCTGCTGTCTCCCCCATGCGTCACACAACTGTAATTTTTGTCTGATTCGCGTTAGAAAGCGAATTCTTATCATTCATTTAACCCCCATTTCGGGCAGACAGAGTAAATCATATCATGGCAGCCGATTCATTATTTCCCAATTCGCTGTTTTGCAATAACGCCCCGGACCTTTCAAAGGTAAATTATTTAGATGTTTTTTCCGCTTTTGACGAGGGGATCATCATTTCCGATGCAACCGGTAAAATCCTTTTCTATAACAAGGCTATGGGGCGAATCGACGATCTGACCCCGGAATACGCTCTGGGTAAAAAAGCGACCGAAATTTATGACCTGACTGATAAAACCAGCGTGATCATGCAGTGCATCCAAAAAGGCGAACCCGTGGTCAACCACACCTTTTTCTACCGGACCCGCCTGGGCAAAGTCGCCAACACGAGCGTCAGCGTCTTCCCGCTATACACCGGCATGCGACTATTCGGTGCGATCTGCTATGTAAGGGATTATACCGTTCTTGAAAAGACTATCTGCTCCAAATTCACGCCATCGACCCCCTATAAATCCCCTGCCGGTACGCGATATACTTTTTCTGACGCCATTGGCAAAAATTCCGAATTCCAGGGCGCCATAAAGTCCGCCAAAATGGCCTGCGACACTCCGTCGTCGATTATGCTGCACGGTAAAACAGGCACCGGCAAAGAACTTTTTGCCCAATCCATCCATTCCCACAGCCATCGCCGAAAAAATCAGTATATAGCCATCAACTGCGCCGCCATACCTGAAAACCTGCTTGAAGGCAACCTGTTCGGCACCGCCAGGGGGGCCTTTACCGGCGCCATTGAAAGACCCGGTCTTTTCGAACAAGCCGACGGAGGAACCCTTTTCCTCGATGAAGTCGACTCCATGCCCATCGGGCTTCAGGCCAAATTACTTCGTGCCCTGCAGGAGAAAAAAATCCGCAGGGTCGGATCGTTGAAGGAAATCAGCATCGATATCAAAATCATCAGCTCGGTCAGCACAACCCCCCATGAATCAATCAAAAAAGGCTCCCTGCGCAACGATCTGTTTTACCGTCTCGGAGTCGTCCTTATCCGGCTTCCATCTCTCATGGAACGACCGGAGGACCTTATTGAACTGACCTGGCATTTTATCCGTAAAAATAACCGGCAACTGGGTACATACGTAACAAAAATATCCAGCCGGGTTGTTGAATTTTTCAAAAACTACAATTGGCCTGGAAACATCCGGGAACTGGAACATATTATCGAAGGGGCCATGAATATGGTCGGCCGGGACGACACCCTGAGAACAACTCACCTGTCTCCCCATTTTTCCGCTACCCCTGAATTTAAAAAATTTACCGGCATAATGTCCGAAACCGCCGCCCCCCTGTTCCCGGATGAAAATAGCGAGCGGCGGCCGAATAAAACAAGCATCACCTTCCCTGATGACCACCGCGACCCTTTGGAAAAACTCTCCGAGGTTCAAACCGAAAGTGAAAAAATTATAATTTTCCAAGCCCTTAAAGCCTGCAAAGGTAACGTTACACAGGCAGCCAAACGCCTGGGCATTTCCCGCCAGTTGCTCAACTACAAAATCAAAAAATACAGCTTCAAAAGAACCAATTTTACTGAAACCGTCTCTGACCCGGGAACTTCTTAAAAAATATCCCTCATAAAGCCATCCGTGTACAAAAGACTTATACCTTGGGCTGAACAAAAACTCATATTTCAGCATTCAGCGCAAATTTTTTTTCACCCATTGCAAAAAATTTTTCACCTCCAGTCCCTGCCGAAAGTGAAAAATTTTTTGCGCCCACACCTTGCCCCACCTGCCGATCCACCTGATGCATTATTTAAAATGCCATATAATTAAAGGTGGTTAAGCCGGCATTCTTGTTTTTCGCCATCCACAATTATTTTTTTTTAATGTGGGCATACTTTTTGCTGAATTAACTATTGTCAAAAAAACGATGTCCTGAAAACATTTTTAAACGGCCGGTTAAAATGTTTAGATACAAGACACCAAACTTTTCCACCACCAATAGTTAAAAAGGAGAAACATATGTCACAAACATCCAACAATTCAAAAGTATTTGACCCACTGGTATTCTGGGTTTCGGCTTCGGTAACGATTCTTTTTATCATCTGGGCCATTGCCTTTCCCGAAAATATGACTGCAACCATCAACGCAGTATTTGCATGGACCACCAAGGGCTGGGGCTGGCTTTATCTGCTTTCCGTCTTTCTGCTGGTCATCGCCTGTTTTGTGCTCATGGGTAATACATACGGTAACATGAAACTGGGATTACCCGAAGATAAGCCTGAGTTTTCAACTTTTTCCTGGATCGCCATGCTGTTCGGATCGGCCATTGCCGCAGGAATTGTCTTCTGGGGGCCGGCCGAACCTGCCTATCACTACATGACGCCGCCGCCCTTTTTCGGCGGTGAACCCAAAACCGCCATCGCCGGGGCCAATGCCATGACTCAGTCCTTTTTTCACTGGGGCCTGAGCCCGTGGGCCATCTACGTGATGCTCACCGTTCCCCTGGCCCACGCCTGTTTTACTAAAAATCTGCCCTTTAAATTTTCCAGCGCCTTTTATTATGTAATCGGCGACAAAATTCACGGCACATGGGGAAAAATCCTTGATATTTTTGCCGTTTTCGCTACATTAGGAGGGCTGGCCACCACCACCGGGTTGACCGCGCTGCAGCTTTCCAGCGGATTTAAATATCAGTACGGTATGGAAATCGGTACCGGCGGAATTTATCTGATTATCGGCGTGCTCACTCTGATTTTTACCATTGCCGTGTATACCGGCATTGAAAAGGGCATCAAGTTTGTCGGCAACGTCAATATGTGGGTTTTTGTCAGCGTCTGGTTTTTTATTCTGGTTTTCGGCCCGACCGTTTTCCTGATCAATTTGACCACCAACTCCATAGGTTCTTATTTATATAATTTTCTTCCCCTGAGCCTTTACCTGGCCCCTGGCATCGAGGGCAACTGGATCGGTGGATGGACTATTTTTTACTGGGCCTGGTGGCTGAGCTGGGCACCGTTTGTGGCTATGTTCATCGCCCGTATCTCCAAGGGCAGATCGATCCGGGCCACGGTAGCAGCCACTCTTTTGCTTCCCACATTGGGCGATTTTCTGTGGTACGGGGTCATCGGCGGAGCCGGCATCAGCTTTGATGTAACCGGCGTGATCAAGGAGCACGGCGTTGAAAGCGCCATTTTTGCCATTGCCCAGCACCTGCCCCTGAGCGGTTTGGTGGCAGTAGT
>NBLJ01000038.1 GCA_002084545.1 Desulfobacteraceae bacterium 4572_123
ATGATAACCTCAGTTTAGGGACCGCAGTCGTCGGAACAGCCGTTTCAACAATCGCCGTTCCCCTCCCCGGTGGATTCAGTATGGGCGTAATGGGAGAGGCGATCCAGGTTGGGTCAGTGGTTTTTCCCAGCATTTCCGCCATGATCCAGGCATACAAAAAGGACAAGGATGTCCATATACTTTCCACGCCCCAGATCCTGACCACCGACAACGAACAGGCGTCCATTACCGTGGGAAAAAACGTTCCATATCAGACCAAAACCAGCACAAGCGATAACGACACCTATAACTCCTACGAGTACAAGGACGTGGGAAAAACCCTTGAAATAACGCCCCAGATCAGCAAGGACCGCATGATCCGGCTGGAGCTGAAACTTACCGTGGAGACACTTGAAAGCACAACGGACAACCGGCCCACTACGTTAAAGCGCACCATGGAAACCACTGTGCTGGTAAAGGATAAAAACACTGTGGTACTGGGCGGTTTGATCGACGATACCATATCCAATATCGAGTACAAGGTGCCCTGCCTGGGAGACATTCCCATGCTTGAATGGATGTTCAAATCAAAAGCCAAAGGAAGTTCCAAAACCAATTTATATATTTTTCTGACTCCGAAAGTGATCGAAACCGAAAATGAGGCCAAAAAAATTTACGAAGATAAAATGGATCACATGAACAAGCTGTCCACCGGGCAGATCAAAATGTACGATGCGGATGATTGATATTATAAACCCATTAACCCAAAACCCATATGCACAAAACACTATTACAAATTCTGGAAAGTAAGTTTGAGATCTCGTCCGAAGATGTTGAATCCGCCCTTGAGTTCAAAGCGGACAAAGGCGGAACCATCGGTGAAATACTGATGCGTAAAAAAATCATCACGGAAACCCAGCTTCTCGAGGCCCTGAGCATCCAGCACGAGATGCCGTTCTGGCCGGAACTGCCACTGGAAAACCTGGACAATGATTTTACCCGGCACGTACCCATCCAGTTTTTAAAAAAATTCATTATGGTGCCCCTGGAAACCGCACAGCCCACTTTGTCTGACGATTTCCGGGAGCAAGGAACCGGCACCGGTGATCTTGACAAATTGCTTCCCGGAGAGGTTATTATCGCCGTGAACAATCCGGCCCTGTTCCAGCCCGTTGACGACCTTGCAAGGCTTCTGGGTATCAGAAACTGCAAAACCGTTCTCTCCACAAGGAAAACGATTCTCTCTGCAATCAATATCGCCTATGATCTCAGCCAGGACAGTGCCCAGCAGCTTGTCCAGGATATGGAAGAAAACGGTGCAACGATTATCAGCGACATCGACAGCACAGCCGATCTGCTGGATGATACGAGTGATGCCCCGGTTATCAAACTGGTCAATCATATTATTTCCCAGTCCGTGAAAGCCCGTGCCAGCGATATCCACTTTGAACCGTACCAGGACAGTTTCAAGGTAAGATACCGCGTAGACGGGATTTTGTATGACCTTCTTACACCGCCCAAATGGATACAGGCTTCCCTGATCTCCAGAATCAAGGTTATGGCCAAGATGAACATCGCCGAAAAACGCCTGCCCCAGGACGGAAGGCTGGATATCAGAATAGGCAATCAGCAGATCGATGTCCGGGTGTCTACGATTCCCACCTCTTTCGGTGAACGGGTGGTTCTCAGGCTCCTGAACAAATCAAGCTCCCTGCTGTATATGACCGACCTGGGCCTTGTGCCGGAAAAACTGAACCTGCTGGAAAAGCTGGCCAAATCTCCCAACGGCATTATACTTGTCACCGGTCCCACGGGCAGCGGCAAAACCACCACATTATATGCGGTTTTGTCATCCATCAATAAGCCGGACATCAATATCATCACCATTGAAGACCCTGTGGAGTACCAGATACAGGGCATAAGCCAGATCCAGGTCAATTCCAAAATAGACCTCACTTTTGCCCGGGGCCTGCGATCCATTGTGCGTCAGGACCCGGACGTCATACTGGTCGGTGAAATCCGGGACCGCGAAACCGCTGATATTGCCGTCCAGTCCGCCTTGACCGGTCACCTTGTTTTTTCCACACTGCATACCAATGACTCGGCCAGCGCCATCACGCGGCTGGTTGATATCGGCGTTGAACCGTTTCTTATTTCATCCTCGGTGATCGGGATTGTGGCCCAGCGGCTTGTCAGGGTGCTGTGCCCTCACTGCCGGAAATCCTACACCCCGAATGAGACGGCATTAAACAGCATCGGCATAACCTTGGACCAGATTAAGGACTACACGATCTACAAAGCCGCAGGATGCGTCAAATGTTTCAACACAGGCTATTCCGGGCGCATAGGAATTTTTGAAATAATGGATATGTCCGAGAGCCTGAAGCATCTGATATTAAAAAACTTCGACGCCGGCCGGATAAAGCATGAAGCATCAAAACTGGGTATGACAACCCTGCGCCGGGACGGCATTCAGAAAGTTTTGCAGGGAGTCACAACCATCGAGGAAATTTTCAGAGTGACGCAGCAATAATCCATGCCTACAACAGATAAAATCAATAAAGCAAAAATTTTTTTCGCGTCGGGCAGCTATATAAAGGCGGTTCTGTTTTTCATCATCATGCTGCTGCCTCCTACAACCTACGCCGGCAGCACACTGACGATTGACAGTGACAGCCAGTTTACCTATGCAATGGATCTTTTTTCCAGCGGTGATTATGCGTCCGCCATCTTTGAATTCAAACGCTTTATCTATTTTTTCCCTGAAGACAAACGTGTGACTCTTGCACATTACACCATCGGAGAATCTTATTTTTCTAAAAAACAATACCGGAAGGCTATCCGTTCGTTTAAAAGAAGCGCCGACGCTAAAGAGTCATCTCCCGTTACAATCAAATCCGCATTAATGATCAGCAGGTGCCACCTGCAGCTTTGTGAACCCGGCCCAGCCGTTATCCAATTGCGCAATCTTGCAGCCATGGCAAAAGAGATCGACACACTGGATGAGACATACTACCGCCTGGGGTGGATTTACCTTGACCGGGCCGACTGGAAAGAGGCGGAAAATAATTTCCACAAAATCAGTCTACAAAATGCTGACCGCTACAACACGGCTGAATTGACTGCCTCAATTTCCCGATACCATTTTATTCCTCGAAAAAATCCGACCCTTGCCGGAATGCTTTCGATTTTACCGGGCACCGGCCAACTCTACTGTGAGCGGTACCATGATGCGCTGGTTGCATTTTTAATTAACGGCGGTCTGATCTGGGCAGCCTGTCAATCCTTTGACAGGAACCTGGATGCCCTTGGAACGATTATAGGAATTACGGAACTTGGATTTTATTCAGGCAATATATACAGCGCCGTGAGCAGCGCCCATAAATACAATCGCTTAAAAACAGGAAATTTCATAGAAAATATTCGCAAAAATACCCGGGTAAACCTCTCAGCCACCCCGGGGGGAAAGGGGTTGATGCTTTCTGTGCGCTATCGATTTTAGGCTGGTTAGGCTGTTAGGCTGTAGGCTGAAAACTTTTCAGGCTTGCTATTTGATTGAATTATAGATATAGGCATCACAAATTCTTGCAATCGGCAATCCAATTGGAGATTTCTTACTAATGAAAATTATTGCACCTTCTATATTATCCGCTGATTTTTCAAAACTCGGAGATGAAGTTCAGGCGGCCGAGGCCGCCGGCGCGGACTGGATACATGTGGATGTGATGGACGGACATTTCGTCCCGAATATCACCATGGGACCCCTGATTGTCAAAGCTGTTAAAAAAATAACTACCCTTCCCGTGGACGTTCACCTGATGATCGAAAACGCAGATCTTTTTATCCGCGAATTCGCCGATGCCGGCGCTGACCTGATTTCAGTGCACGCGGAAGCCTGTGTTCATTTAAACCGCACCATTCATCTTATCAAGGAATGCGGCAGCCTTGCGGGTGCAGCGCTCAATCCGGCTACCGCTCTGTCCGCGATCAACTGGGTACTGGATGATGTCGACCTGGTGGTTCTCATGAGCGTCAATCCCGGATTCGGCGGACAATCCTTTATCCCTAATACTCTGGATAAAATAAGAGCTTTGCGCAGTGTTTTCAACGACAAGGGGCTTGACACCCACATTCTGGTTGACGGCGGTGTAAACAATAAAACAATAGCACAAATCTCTAATGCCGGAGCCGATGTATTTGTCGCGGGTTCTGCTGTTTTCGGCCAACCGGATTATAAAAAAGCGATCACTGAATTCCGACGGCTGCTCGACGAATAAACAGGGGAAAATCCATGCGGAAAAATAACAGACCGGGAAAAGTCATGGTTATCCACGGCCCGAATTTAAACATGCTTGGTAAAAGGGAACCGGATATTTACGGTACGACCACCCTGGAAGAGGTCAATCGAAGACTTAAAAACCTTGGCGACGGCCTGAACCTGGAGGTCGAAACCTTTCAGTCAAATCATGAAGGCCGTATTGTAGACAAAATTCAGGAAGCCGCGGGGACCTGCGGTACCGTGATAATCAACCCTGCCGCCTACACGCACACCAGTATCGCCATCCGCGATGCCCTTCTGGCAACCGACATGACGGTAATTGAGGTACATCTTTCCAATATCTATAAAAGAGAAGCATTCCGCAAAAAATCGATGATCACCGACATTGCCGTCGGCCAAATTTGCGGATTCGGCGTCCAGGTATACTACCTGGCTCTTGAAGCTGCCGCTAAAATACTAAAATGCGCGATTAGCTCTTAGCTGCAATTAGCGGTTAGTTGTAATTTCCATACAATATTTCTTGACAGATGCAGAAAATATGCTAAATATCTTGTAACTTCTGTAGCTGACAGTGAATCCAAAGCTTTCCATATAAATAGACCGCAAGATACAAAAGCTTTTCTTATTTTCATAGCAGCTCACCGCATGCAATAGCAAATTCTCGGAATCCAACGGTGCCGACTTTGACCGAAAAAGCCGGAAACTGATTGAATTATTTGAAGTTATAATGAATTACAGCATAAAATTTTAAAGGAGTTTTTACATGAAAGAGTATCCGTCCAAATATCGATCCCCGGACCGCAGGTTCGATCGAGGCAACCGGCAGTTTGAACATCCCCAGTATATCAGCCACGACCGCCAGAATCCCAGCCATCGTAAAAAATTTTCCAATCGCAAAAACGATCCGACGGAATTACTAAGTGAGTTATTGAAGAAAGCAGCGCCGGAACTTAAAACCAGGCTGGATGAAATTTCCGCAAGCCAGAAGCGGCTGGCAGATGCCGAAGAGCGCAAAGCCGCGGCACTGGAAAGAATCGCGGCATGTTTTCAAGGTGAGATACCCGCGGATGCTGCACCGCTTGAATCCGATCCCGAACCGGAAACCGGGTCTATACCTGAATCCTTATCCGAGCCTGAACTCGAGCCCGAATCCAAGCCTGAGCTGGAGCCTGAACCGGAAGCTGAATCCAAGCCGGAACTCGAACCTGAATCCGTACCTGAGATAGAGAATCTATCCGAAGAAAAATCTTCAGTTTCAGTGCAGAAACTCGAAGAGGAGGTATCTTCTGCGGCCCCCTCCCAGGATCCTCCGGTAACTAAAAAAGCCACTGATGCTCAGCGCGCCAGAATACTGAAAATAATCAAAAAAATGTATAAAGAAAAAGCCACCTACAGCGGGATCGCCCTGCGCCTGGAAGAAGAAAATCTTCCTACATTTTCAGGCCGCGGCAAATGGCATGCTCAAACGATTCACCGACTGCTGAAAAAATAAAATGGAACTTTCAAAGCAGCAAAAAGCTGCCGTTACACATCTGGGATCACCGGCCCTGGTGGTTGCAGGTGCCGGGTCCGGCAAGACCAGGACCCTGACCGCCAAAATACAGCATCTGATCTCCATCGGCTATGATCCAAAACGCATTCTGGCCATTACGTTCACCAACAAGGCCGCCGATGAGATGAAAAACCGCCTGATTCAAATGACGGGTTTATCCGCAAATGATTTCCCGTGGGTACGAACATACCATTCAGCCTGCTATAAAATCCTGCAGCGTCACTGCACCCTGCTTGGCTATAAACCGCCGTTGCAGTTTTGATTTACACCCCAAAGTCTCAACCGTCAGGCTGATTGATGTCTATGGTCTGTATGAAAAAGAGCTTAAAGAGAAAAACGCGGTTGATTTTGACAATATTCTGACACTGACCCGGGATCTGCTCCGGGACAATTCCGAAATCAGGGAAAAATACCGTTCCTGGTTTCAATATATCCTTTGTGACGAATACCAGGATGCCAACAACCTGAATGAAGAGTTGACCACTCTGCTTTTAAGCAACGGCAATTTTTTTGCCGTGGGCGATGACTGGCAGTCGATCTACTCGTTCAGGATGAGCAATCTTGACCATTTTATGACATTTTCCGAAAAATATCAGGGCGCCAGAATTTTTCGCCTGGAAGAAAATTTTCGTTCGGCGGATAAAATTGTCCAAATCGGGAATCATCTGATCGGACATAACGATAACAAGATGGACAAGGAATGCTTCTCCGCCAGAAAAGGCGGCATTGCCGAACGTCACGATTTTTACGACGAATACGAAGAGGCAGCCTGGGTCCTTGGCAAAATTCGAAATCTCAGGCAAATGGGAATGGCTTACGAAAAAATAGCCGTCCTTTATCGTACCAAATTTTCCTCCCTGGCCTTCGAAAAGGCTTTCCGTTCGGCTGGTATTCCTTATTGCATGCTCGGGGGAAAAGGTTTTTTCGAACGTAAGGAGATCCTTGATATCACCTGTTACCTTACCGCCTCTTTTTTCAGCAAGGATGACGTGGCCTTTGACCGCATTATCAACACACCAAAACGCGGTGTAGGCCCCGGGGCCCTGGCCAAAATCAATAAAGTCAGAAGTGGTTCCATGAGCCTCCAGGATGCTGCCCGGAAATCATTAAAAGAAAAAGTGCTGCCGGCCAGAATATATGATTCCGTCCGCCTCGTTACAGACCTCCTGGACGATATCCGGGAGATGCGTCCTGATACTGCCATCAGAGAAGTCCTGACACGTACCGGGTATATGGACTATCTCAAACAATATTTAAAATCATCGGCAATGGATTACACGGCGCGGGAGGAAAACATTGAACAGCTGATCCATTCCGCCGGTCAGAAGGATACGATATTAGATTACCTTGAAGAGGCGGCCCTTATCCGTGAAGACAAGGAGGACGACGAACAGGAGAACACCGGAAACGGCGTCAACCTTTCAACGATTCACGCATCCAAGGGTCTTGAGTACAAAGTTGTTTTTATTGTTGCCTGCGAGGAGCAGCTTTTCCCGCACTGGAGATCCATGGAAACGCCCACCGGTCTGGAGGAGGAACGCCGTCTCATGTACGTGGCCGTGACCCGGGCCGAACAGTATCTGTTTTTAAGTTCCGCCGACTTCAGAAAAGGACAGTACAACCAGCCGAGCCGCTTTCTTGATGAGATTTCCGATTCACTGAATTAGATTCCAGGCAGGTTTATAATGAATAGCAAACAAATATCAGATTCTGTTCACACTCATGACTTTGTCGAAACCCACCAGGGGTTTGTGGGTTTCGGTCTTGACCGTAAATCCGATGAAGAAACCATCTTGTACTATCTGCAAAAATTTTCCGATGATGCATTGATGCGGGAACTGATCCCAAGGCTGAGCGATCTTGAGCTTGAAGAGATATTTTCCCTTGTTACGGGCCTGATGAAAAAGCATCTGTCCGAACCTGAATACCATCGCCTTTTTCTGAAAGACAACGCGCATTAAGATAAAAACCACGGCGGTAAATACTGGAACCGCCACATTGCTATCTTCTATTTCCAAGTTTCTATTTCCGGCATAAGAAGGGCGGTCACACCTTCCCGAATTTATCCGGAGATAAATTTTTCAGATATTCGGCCCACTTTTTCCCCTCCTCGCTATGATCGAGGATTTCCGTCTTGCCCTTACCCGGCACGGGTTGATCAAAAATCTTATCTTCCACATAAATGGGGGCCTTAAAACGCAATGCCAGGGCAATAGCATCGGAAGGTCTGGCATCCATGCTGAAATTTCCGTCACGGCAAATAAAATTTATCCTGGCATAAAATGTATTGTTTCTGATATCAACAACCTCGACCCCGGACACGGACATATCATGCAGCGTAACAAAATTTTTGAAAAGATCGTGGGTCATGGGCCGATCAAATTTTATATCCTGAAGCACAGCGGCAATTGAAGTGGCTTCCAGCAACCCGATCCATATGGGGACCGTCCGATCATCTTCATCTGATTTTAAAACAACAATGGGTGTGTTTGATGTCGGATCAATCGTCAGACCGGCAATGCTGACTTTATGCAGCATAACTTTTATCTCCTTTCAAGTCTGCTGTTTCCGTTTTGGCTCCAACCGGTTCTCCCCACAGGGAGTGGGACAGTGCCCTTTTAATTTTAACATCAACCAGGTAACCGGCTTCAACCGCCGGAACGGCTGTTTCCCGGTCATCGGCACAGTTGAAATTAACAATTTTGTTGCCCTCGGTGCGGCCGCTCCACTGGACTATAGGCCCTTTGCCGGATTCCATATGACCGGGCTGTTTTCTGCTCAGGCCTTCAACCAGAACAGCTTGAATGGAACCTACCATTGATCTGTTTTTCTTGTGTGTCAACTCTTCCTGCAGATCCAGCAGGACCTGCAATCTGGCCTTTTTTTCAGTCTCTGAAATTTTATCACCGAAATGAGCTGCCGGAGCATTTGGACGATCTGAATAAACAAAGGCAAACAGGCTGTCATATTCGACGGTTTTAATCAAATCCAGGGTTTCTAAAAATTCGGCTTCGGTTTCGCCTGGAAAACCTGCAATAAAATCGGATGTAATCGCTATCTCCGGACAGATCTGCCGCAGTTTTTCAATTTTTTCCAGGTATGTTTCCCGTGTATATTTACGGTTCATGCGCTTTAATACGGTGTTGGCTCCGGACTGAACCGGGAGATGAATATGCCGGCAAAGCTTATCCAAATCCCTGAAGGCAAGCATCAAATCCTCGGAAAGGTCCTTGGGGTGAGATGTTGTAAATCTCAGCCGCCCCAGGCCTTTTAGAGCATTCACCTTTTCCAGCAGGCCGGCAAATGAACACAACCCCTCTTTTTGACCGTAACTGTTTACATTCTGGCCCAGAAGGGTCACATCCCTTACGCCCGTGCCGATCAATTCCAGTATCTCCGATAAAATAAATTCAGGCTGCCGGCTGGTCTCCCGGCCGCGCACATAAGGCACCACGCAGTAAGTGCAGTAATTGTCACATCCATTTGAACCGGCGCCGGTTATCGAATCGTATTCATTGATTCCCGGATACACTGTCTTATCCACCAGATGACATCTTTTCTGCTCTATCCGCGTTACCATCTCCGGCAGACGACTAATCACATGTGTACCGAAAACAAGGTCCACGAAAGGCATACGTTCCAGAATTTTCCGTCCCTCCTGCTGGGCCACACAGCCGCCCATCCCGATTATCAGGCCCGGGCGTTTTCTTTTCAATTTAGCCATGCGACCTAAGAAACTGAACGCCTTCTGTTCAGCCTTACCCCTGATTGCACATGTGTTTACAATAATTAAATCCGCGGTATCAACGCTAGGGGTCAATTCATATCCCAAAGGCTGCAAAACAACGGCAATTTTTTCGGAGTCATATACATTCATTTGACACCCGATGGTATTGATATAAAGGTATTTGGTTTGCATCTACTCTCTTTCACTAAAACTGATTCACGGGTTCAATAAGCAGATCTTTTTTCAAATCCTGCAAAATCAGATCGACTTCGTTTTCACACCCCGGTGCAATATTCATTTCAACCACTCCCCTGCCCCGGTCAACCGTGGTCATCACTGCAAGACCTTCATAGGCTTCGATAATAAATTTTATATAACTTATATCCCGGTGGTCCACATGAAAATATTTTTTTGTCGTTTCCATATTCTACTCATCTGCTTCATACCAATTCTCAAGCCGCAATGGTCTTGTAATTTCAGATTCAGTTAATATAAGCATAAAATATCACTATGAAACATTTTTTTTCAATAAAAAATAATTTATAAAACCTGAAACATCGAACTTTCAAGCATGTTCCATCTGCATCAGCATACTTTACACGGTTGCCTTGGCGGAACTAATAGGCTATAGCCCCTTTTAATGAAAAAATACCTGGACATACTGCAGCCCGATCCACAGTTGGTAAAAAATCTGTCATTTACCCTGAACTGCCTTCCGATAACCGCCGGGATACTTGTCAATCGAGGCATTGTTTCAGCACAAGCAGCCCGATCTTTTCTCAATGCGGGCCTGAAAAACATTCGGGCGCCGTTTGCCATTCGTGATATGGATAAAGCAGTTTACCGTATCTATTCCGGCATTATCAACAAAGAAAAAATTCTTGTTTTCGGTGATTATGATGTCGACGGCATCACCGCCTGCGCCATAGTGTATGAATTTCTGAAAAATTGCGGAGCAAACGTCACATGTTATATTCCCCATAGAATCAATGAAGGTTATGACCTGCAGCCTGAGCATATTGATACTATGGCACGGCCTGCGGGTATCGGCCTTATTATCACCGTGGATTGCGGATCATCAACTCATGACGCCGTTCTTGCTGCGGGCAAAGCAGGTATCGACGTTGTAATTACCGATCATCATGAAATACAGGAGCCCATTCCGGCGGCGGCCGCCGTTGTCAATCCCAAACGCCGCGACTGTATGGCAGGGTTTGAAAATTTAGCCGGTGTTGGAGTGGCGTTTTATCTCTTAATCTGCCTGCGCAAACATCTTCGCGAAATGAATTTCAAACCCGGGCAGCCTGAAATCAATCTGAAAAATTACTGTGACCTTGTCGCTCTGGGCACCATAGCCGACATGGTCCCCCTGGTCGAGGAAAACCGAATATTTACAAAAGCCGGACTGGCTGTCATCAACAACAGTCCAAGACCCGGGTTACAGGCATTGCTGCGTATCAGCAATGTCAATGCAGGCTTTACCACCAGTGAAGATGTTGCATTTCGTCTGGGACCCCGTCTTAATGCCGCAGGGAGGATCAAACATGCCCTGACCGCCTTTAATCTAATCACGGTCGCTGAGCATCACTCAGCCCGTAAAACCGCTGAATTACTTAACGACCTGAACTCCAGACGCCAAGCAATTGAAAAGGATATTTTTCAAAAAATTTGCGGCATTATCAAAGATTCCCCTGATCTGCTCGATAAAAATGCACTTGTTTTTTCCGACCCCGAGTGGCACGAAGGCGTGCTTGGCATAGTTGCATCCAGACTCGCAAAAAAATATTTTCAGCCGGTTGTATTAATTTCAACCCGGTCGGGCATGGGTAAAGGTTCCGGCCGCGGCATTCCCGGATTTAATCTTTACCATGCATTGCGAAACTGCAGTGATTGTCTTGAAAAATTCGGCGGTCATTCCATGGCGGCAGGTTTACGAATTGACCCTGCAAATATCGACAAATTTCATGGAGCCTTGATCCAGGAGGTAAAAAAGCAAACCAGGAGCAATGACTTTAAGCAGGTGATCAAAATTGATGCCCGAATCAACTTTAATTCTATTAACGAAACATTGCTTGATGAACTCGAATCCCTGATGCCTTTTGGTGAAAAAAACCGCGAACCGCTTTTTATTGCCGACAACATCAAAGTTCTGTCTGCATCCACTGTCGGACAGAATCATTGCCGCATGAATCTTAGGCAGACTTCTGCTAAAACAGGTAAAAATTTTACAGCCATTATCTTTCACATGAATGCCGATCAGGTCAATGCAGGAAAGTTTGACGAAATCTTGTTTCGATTGCGCTGGAACCGATGGAAAAAAAGTCGATCCATACAACTCGTCATTGAAGAAATAAGATAACATCCGATTCGTACATACCGGAATGAAAACAATCTCACCCATCTCAAACGGGCAAATAAAGGATGCTGAAATTTAACGTCTAAATTTGTTCTTGCAATCCAGTGGCGTTATCATTATTATGCCCCCGAAAAATAATTTTCCGTATATTTTAAGATAGAGAGGTACCCATCCATGGCCAAAATATTTCGCCCGAGTTCACGAGAAGCAAAAATTCTTTCCAAAATAGAATCATCCAAGGAATATGCCCGCAAAAAGGCGATTTCCGCAATTCAGGATCTTATTGAACCTCTTTCCAACGCCATTGCCATGAAACTCGTGGAAAACAAACTCGTGGAAACGGACAATAAAAACAGCCTTGAAGAACAGATCAACAACTGCCTCGACAAATTGTCACATGCGGATGACTTTGATGTGGATTACCAGATGGCACCCTTCAGACACCTGGTGCCCCATCCACACACCGTCAGTCTTTACCTTACCGCCTTTGTTATTGAACAGCTTATCAATCACAGGGACATTATTGATATATTCGGAAGTGATGAAGACATTTACAACTGTATCAACTTCCAGATCACAAAATTTCTGCCTTCATAATGCCTTCTTTTCTGCATCCAAAACTGGTCAACGGCCCCTTTGACGATCCCGGACTTTTTATGCCCTTTTTTTTTGAAAACCGGGCATTAATGTTTGATCTGGGTAATATAGACTCTCTTTCACCACGCTACATTCTCAAAACAAGTCACATATTTATCACCCACACGCACATGGACCATTTTGCAGGCTTTGACCGCTTGCTGCGTCTTTTTTTAGGACGGGATAAAGAGCTTCATCTATATGGTCCGGGCGGATTTCTAAAAAACATAGAGGGGAAACTCGCCGGCTATACCTGGAATCTGGTGGAAAATTTCAAATACTGTTTCGGCATCAGGGCAATCGAAGTCCATCATGACCATCTTCTTGTTAACAGCTACACCTGCCATAATAAATTTCTCCCGGCCCGCGGGCCTGAAAAAAAGAACTTTTGCGGCAGGCTCCTTGAAGAGCCGGCATTAACGGTTTCCGCCGCAATTCTGGACCACAATATTCCCTGTCTGGGCTTTTCGGTCAGCGAGCGGTTTCATATCAACATCATCAAGGAACGACTGCTGTCCCTGGGACTTGAAATCGGCCCATGGCTCAAGCAATTCAAGCAGGCCCTTTATGATCGCCAGGACCCTGATTCGGAATTCGAGGTAATTTACGGAAAGAAAAACAGAGCCAAAAAATTTGTTCTGGGAGAACTGGCACGGCAGATAGCGCTGATTACACCGGGCCGGAAGATCAGCTATATAGCAGATGTGGTATACAGCAAATCCAATGCTGAAAAAATCATTGCACTTGTAAAAAACTCAGACCACCTTTTCATCGAAGCGGCCTTTCTTGAAAAACACCGTGGCACAGCCCGCAAGAAATATCATCTCACGGCAGCACAGGCCGGCACACTGGCAGCAGAGGCCGGCGTAAAACAGTTAACACCCTTTCATTTTTCACCCCGGTACACCGGCCGTGAAAATCTCCTGTACCGTGAAGCCATGGCTGCGTTTAAAAACTATACGGCGTCATAAAACGCCTTTATCTTCTCAACCACATATGCGAGCTGCGCATCGGTCAGTTCCGGGTAGATCGGCAGGGCAAGAGAATTTGAGGCTGCGTTTTCCGCCACGGGAAAACCTCCTTTTTTGCAGTCTAAATAATCAAAGCATTCCTGGAGATGCATGGGTACGGGATAATATACCTCGGTTCCGATACCCGCTTCTCCCAGGAAACGACGCAGAGCATCTCTTTGCCCGGGGAGCATAACAACAAACTGATTGTATATATGCCGGTCCTGAATATCCAGCGGGAGCTTCACTATATCAGTCAGTCCTTCGCTGGTGAACAGACTGCCATACAGGACCACGTTTTTCCGGCGTTTGGCCGTCCAGTCGTCAAGATGCTTTAACTTAATCGACACTATGGCCGCCTGCAGTGCGTCCAGTCGAAAATTTCCCCCCACCAGTTTATGATAATATTTTGGATGACTGCCGTGACCGCGCAATATTTTCAGCTTTTCGAAAAATTCATCGGAATCGGTGGTGATGATGCCGCCATCGCCAAAAGCACCCAGGTTTTTTGAAGGAAAAAAACTGAAACAGCCGCACAGCCCCATGGATCCGGCACGCTTTCCCCTGTATTCGGATCCAATGGCCTGGGCCGCATCCTCGATAACGATTAAATCGTGCTCTGCGGCGATCTCAAGAATCGGTTCCATGTCGGCACACTGCCCGTACAGGTGAACAGGAATCACTGCTTTTACAGATGATCTTTCATCCCTGGTCATATTTTCAATCACTCCCGCCATATGACCGGGATCGATATTGAATGTATCCGCATCTATATCCACAAATACGGGTATGGCGCCCAAACGCGCAATGCAACCGGCCGTTGCAAAAAAGGTATATGTAGTGGTCAGCACCCGGTCACCCGGTCTGATATCCGCGGCCATCAGGGAGAGCAGCAGGGCATCCGATCCGGAGGATACGCCCACTGCGTGAGCGGTTTGGCAATATTTTGCAATCTGTTCCTCCAGTGCCTGCACATGAGGCCCCAGGATGAAATACTGGCTCTCGTATATCTGTTCGGTCACATTTAAAACTTCTTCTTTTATAGCTTTATACTGTCCTTTAAGATCAAGCAGCGGTACTTTCATAGGTTATTGCCCTTGTAATAGTACTGAAATTGAAATAATAAAATCGATAGAATTCCTAAAATTTTCACTTCTCACTTCATACTTTTTTTTCGGCCATTTCCATTATAGTTTCGATATCTCGGTGCTGTTTCCCTGGGCTTTGCCGGGCTGCACCTGGTTTCAACGGCCTTATATCCCAGCATCCGATGAACTGCCCGTGTTAATGATTTTCCCGCCTTGACTTTTATATTATCCGCCACGGCCACGATTGTTTCGTCCACACCCGGCTGCTGCAGATGAATATAAGCCCTGCAGGAACCTATATGTTTTTCCATAATCTTTCTGAGATCCAGCAAATTTTCACTTCGAGTACGGTTCACGTCCAGTTTGAAATGCACACTGGCGGTCCAGGTCTCCTCTGCCCGGCCAAGTTCGATAATTGATTCGGCAAGGATTTTGACCGATTTTTCATCTTTCTGAATTTCACCCTGAACAAAAATCGGATTATCTTCGATCAGCAGGAATTCACAGGCGGCAAAAGCTTCGGGGAAAACGACCACCTCAACAATGCCATGCAGGTCTTCAACCTGAACAAATGCCATGGGGTCACCCTTTTTGGTAATCAGCCGCCTTGTGCTGCTGACAACACCTCCGATTCGCACCATCTGTTTATCTTCGCTCTCCTGAATGGAAATGGCATTCACATTGGAAAATTTTTCAAGCAGGTTGGAGTAACGCTCCAGCGGATGCCCACTGACATAAAAGCCCAGGATCTCTTTTTCCTGAACTAAAAGCTCTTTTTCGTCCCACTCTTCGACTTCCGGCATCACCGGAACATTCAGCCTGGAGTTTGAACCGCCCATATCAAACAATCCCATCTGGGGATCGTTTTTTTCTTTTTGAATGCACTGACCGTATTCCAGGGCGTCTTCAAGGGAAGCCATCATCCCGGCACGAGGAGCCCCGGTGGAATCAAACGCCCCGCATTTGATCAGACTTTCCATGACCCGTTTGTTGACCTTGCGCAGATCCACCCGCTCGCAGAATTCAAACAAGGAGGCAAATCTACCGTTTGTCATGCGTTCGTCACGAATGGCTTCAATGGCTCCCTCTCCAACATTCTTGACAGCCACAAGCCCGAACCGGATCTGGCTGCCGGATGCATTGAATTTTTTTCCGCCCTCATTGATGTCCGGCGGAAGTACGTGTATATCATGGCTCCGGCATTCGGCAATGTACTTGACCACGCTGTCAGTGGAATGCATTTCACTGGTCAGGAGAGCCGCCATGAATTCAACCGGAAAATGAGCCTTTAGATAAGCGGTCTGAAAGGCGATCAGAGCATAGGCGGCACTGTGGGATTTATTAAAGCCGTACCCTCCGAATTTTTCCATCAGGTCGAATATTTCCCCGGCTTTATCCACGGGAAGATTATTATCCGCGCATCCTTTCATGAAAAGTTCACGGTGCGTGGCCATCATGGATGCGATCTTTTTTCCCATGGCTTTGCGCAGCCCGTCGGCATCGGCCATGGTATAGTTGGCAAGCTCCCCTGCAATTTTCATCACCTGTTCCTGGTATAAAATAACGCCATAGGTTTCCTCCAGGATCGGTTCCAGTTCGGGCAGCAGGTATTCTACCGGCTCGCGTCCGTGTTTTCGCTCCACATAATCATCCACCATGCCGCTGTCCAGAGGACCGGGCCGGTAAAGGGCCACCAGGGCGGTAATATCATCAAACCGTTCAGGCTTGAGGCGCACAAGCAGTTCCTTCATCCCCGAACTTTCAAGCTGAAATACGCCGGTGGTATCGCCGGAATCCAGCAGGCGGTAGGTTTTCCTGTCATTAAAATCCAGATTTTCAAGGTCCGGCGGTTCCTTTCCCTGCTTGACTATCAACTGCAGCGCATCTTCAATGACGGTAAGGTTGCGAAGCCCGAGAAAATCAAACTTTACAAGGCCGCTCATCTCCACATGTTTCATATCGAACTGAGTCACGACCTCGCCCTTTTTTCCTTTATACAGGGGCAGGTATTCGACCAGGGGCTTATCACCGATCACGACCCCGGCCGCATGTGTCGAGGCATGTCGCGGCAGGCCTTCCAGAACCCGGCAAATTTTCAGCAGTTCATTGACATCGGGCCGCTGCCGCGCCATCTCCGAAAACCTTGGTTCCGTTTTAATGGCATCGGAAAGGCTGATATTGAGTACATCCGGCACCATTTTGGCAATACCGTCAACATCTTTTAAAGGGATATCAAGGGCCCGGCCCACATCGCGAATAACGGCCCGGGTTTTGAGTTTTCCAAAAGTAATGATCTGCGCAACATAATCTCCCCCCCCATAGCGATCCACCACATATTTGAAAACTTTTTCACGGCCGTTAATACAGAAATCCACATCAATATCAGGCATACTGATACGGGCGGGGTTCAGAAATCTCTCAAAAATCAGACCGTGCTCAATGGGATCCAGCTCCGTAATTCCCATGGAATAGGCCACGATACTGCCGGCGGCCGATCCGCGGCCGGGACCGACCGGCACCTGATTTTCCTTACCATACTGAATAAAATCGGCTACAATCAAAAAATATCCGGGAAATCCCATTTTGATAATTATACCGATCTCATATTCCAGGCGCTTATCATAGACCGCTGTATCGACATCCGGATTGCGGGCTATGACCTGCTTCATGCGCAGGGCATAACCCTGCCTGACTCTCTTATCGAAAAGGGCATTCGCATCCGGTTCACTGTTGTCTTCACCGCCTGAAAACTGGGGGAAATGGTAAGAAAAATCAAATTCGTAGCTGCATTGGCGAGCAATTTTAACCGTGTTTTCAAGGGCACCGGGATAATCTCCGAAATAATCGTACATCTCTCCTGGAGATTTAAAATAGAGCTGGTCTGTACGAAATTTGAATCGATCGGCATCATGAATCGTTTTGCCTGTTTGAATGCAAAGAAGCACATCATGGGCCTTGAAATCTTCCTTTTCCAGATAATGGCAGTCGTTGCTGGCCACAAGGGGGATGCTCAGCCGCAGACTCATATCCAGCAGTGCCCGGTTGACGGTTTCCTGAATTTCGATACCGTTGTTCTGGACTTCCAGGAAAAAATTCCCCTCGCCGTAAGTCTTTACAAACCAGCAGGCTGCTTCGTCGGCCTCACGGATACGGCCGTTTTTGATGTGCATGGGAATTTCACCGTGCAGACACGCGGAACAGGCGATCAGTCCCTTGCTGTGGGCCTGGAGCAACTGCTTGTCCACCCTGGGCTTATAGTAAAAACCCTTGAGTTGGGCAATGGTGGCAAGTTTGCACAGGTTGCGGTAGCCCTCCTGATTTTTAGCCAGCAACAGGAGGTGGGACAAGCCTTTGTTATCCTGAACGCTGCGGTCTCTAATGGTCCGAGGCGCCACATAGCATTCACAGCCGATAACCGGCCTGATTCCCGCTTTTATAGCTTTTTCATGAAATTCAAGGACTCCGAACATGGTGCCATGATCCGTGATGGCCACGGAATCCATACCAAATTCAGCCACCCTTTTTAAAAGCGGATCTATACGAATGGCACCATCTAAAAGGCTGTACTGGGTATGAACGTGAAGATGAACAAAAGGTGTGTCTGATTGCATATCCGTCATAAATTACCCCTATTCGAGCCTGTAATTGGGTGCTTCCTTGGTGATGATCACGTCATGAACATGGCTTTCCCGAAGCCCGGCAGCACTTATTTTTATAAAACGGGCCTTTTCCCTGAGATCGTCAAGATTTCGGCTGCCCACATAGCCCATGCCGGCTTTCAGTCCACCGATCAACTGCAGAAGGTTGGATGACAGGGAACCGATATGGGGGACCCGTCCGACTATCCCCTCGGGAACCAGTTTGTTGTCTTCAGGTTTTTCACCCTGATAATAGCGGTCCCGGCTGCCCTTTTTCATAGCTTCCAGAGACCCCATTCCACGATATACTTTATAGGTGCGCCCCTGAAAAAGAATCGACTCTCCCGGGCTTTCATCCGTACCGGCAAAGAGTCCTCCGATCATTACCGAATGTGCGCCGGCTCCAATAGCCTTGGTAATATCGCCGGAATATTTAATACCTCCGTCGGCAACCATGGGAACTCCGGTTTTTTCGGAAACCGATCTGCAGTTCATGATGGCAGTCATCTGCGGAACACCAATTCCAGCCACGATCCGGGTGGTACAGATAGATCCCGGACCGATCCCTATTTTAAATGCATCCACACCTGCTTTGATCAAATCTTCGGCTGCTCCCGCGGTGCCTACATTGCCGGCGATCAGTTCAATATCGTTAAACGTCTGTTTTAGTTTTTTAACAGCATCTATTACATTTTTCGAATGGCCATGTGAAGTATCGATGAGGATGACATCGGCCCCGGCTTTAAGCAGATTGTCAGCCCTCTCCATCATGTCGTCCCCGACCCCTATGGCGGCACCAACCCTCAGACGGCCAAGGCTGTCCTTGCAGGCATTGGGGAATTTTCTGATCTTTTCGATATCCTTGATTGTAATCATTCCGGTAAGCCGCCCTTTTTTATCCACCACCAGAAGTTTTTCGATTCGGTGTTTGTGCAGCATCTTTTTGGAATCCTCAAGTGAAATCCCTTCATTTACCGTAACCAGATTTTCACCTGTCATGACATCGGAAACTTTTCTCTCCATCCGGGTTTCAAAACGCAAATCACGATTTGTAACAATACCTACCAGTTGCCCGCCTCTGACCACCGGAACACCTGATATGCGATATCGTTTCATCAGTCCAAGGACTTCACTTACCTCGCGATCCGGACCGATGGTGACCGGGTCCACAATCATACCGCTCTCGGACTTTTTCACCTTGTCAACTTCCCGGGCCTGGCTTTCAATACTCATATTACGGTGAATAAACCCGATTCCGCCCTCTCTGGCCATGCTGATGGACACGCGTGCCTCTGTTACGGTATCCATTGCCGCACTGACAATGGGGATGTTTAGAGCAATGCTTTTTGTCAACCGGGTAGTTACATCGGCATCCTTGGGCAGCACATTGGAATAACCAGGTAACAGCAGAACATCATCAAACGAATAGGCCTCTTCCGGCGATACTTTAATCATAACAGGATTCCTCCATGAATATCTAATTAATTAAATTAACGGGCAGTCATCCTGCCCGGCATTTGTTTTAAGGAAAAAATAATTTGAGAAATGGATAACAAATGGAATGATTTTTATCAATCTTTATATGACAGCCGGTGACAATATCAATAAAATGCCATAACCCTTATAAACCGGCGTCATAAAAAATTATTTGCAGCTTGACAAGAAATCAGTGCTTGTTTAAAAACACTTCTGGACGACTTTCATAATTTCGGTTAGTATCTCCGAAATATTTCGATATATGCTATTTGCTCTCATTGGACAGAAATCTTTTAATCGAAAGTGCCATGATGCTGCTGAAAATAAATCCACAAACTCCCCAGCAAAGACTCATTGGAAAAGCAGTTGAGATTCTGAAGAGAGGCGGAACCATTGCCTACCCCACTGATACGTTTTTCGGAATCGGCTGCGACATTATGAACAAAAAAGCCATCCGGAAAGTATATCAGCTCAAGCAGCGCAACCCATCCAAGCCCTTCAGCTTCATATGTTCCGGGCTTAAAAACATCAGTGATTACGCTAAAGTTTCAAACTATGCTTATAAAACCATGCGGCGATTATTACCAGGCCCTTACACTTTTATCATGGAAGGCTCAAAGCTGGTTCCTAAAATCATGCTGACCAAACGCAAAACCGCCGGTATTCGGGTTCCCGACAATCAAATATGCCTTGAACTGGTGAGACAACTGGGCAATCCAATCATCACAACAAGTGCCATCGGGCCCGATGACATGCCCTATCATAATGCATCCCTGATCCACGAGGATTTCGGACGCAGGCTGGATGCGGTCATTGAAGGAGGATCGGTTGCCGGCAAACCGTCAAGTGTGATCTCTCTGATAGATGATATTCCCGAAATTATAAGGAAAGGTCTTGGGGATGTCGGCAGTTTTGAATAATCAATCGCAAAAAACCGGTGGGCAAGGTTATAACTATCCCGAAAAATAAATATTAGAGAATTAAGCGCCTAATCCTCCGCCGGCCGGTACAGGTACCCTGCATACATCCTTGGCCGTACTGCGCTCTCGATAAGGGACCTGATGGAAGATGAGCCGGTAATGTATTTGATCAGGGGCAATTTTTTTTCCTTTGCATAAACGGCTGTGACTTTGCCCTTTATTCCCCCCAGGCGACCGGCCCACTCAATAGCATCCTCAAAATTGCCGAGTCGATCAACCAGGCCGATCTCAATGGCTTTCTCGCCTGAAAATATCCGTCCGTCGGCAATGCTTTCAACTTTTTCCATTTCCAGAGAGCGACCATTGGCAATAGCCGTCACAAACTGACCGTGAATGGTATCGACAACATCCTGGAGCAATTTTTTCTCGGCACTGGTCATTTGCCGCGAGGGAGATCCGGTGTCCTTGTATTCACCGCTTTTGACAATCACCGGGGTCAATCCGATCTTATCCAGTAATTTCTGGAAATTCGTAAAACCCATGATAACGCCGATACTTCCGGTTATGGTACCCGGGTTGGCCATAATGCCGCTGGTGCCGGCGGCGACATAATATCCTCCAGATGCGGCCACTGCGCCCATGGAAGCTACAACTTTTTTAAGTTTGACGGTTTTTTGTACCTCACGGCATATTTCCTGGGAGGGTCCCACTCCGCCGCCGGGCGAGTTTATCCGTATAACAATGGCCTTAATGGAATCATCCTCACGAAAACTCTTGATCTGCCCTATAGCAACGGCTGCATCGGCGATGACCCCGTTAATTTCAACAACTCCGACTTTTCCACCGCCCATTTTTCCGATAGCAGGGTAACTGCACCCGCGCAGACCGAAAACAGCCAGTCCGGCCAGAACAATCACCGTCACAGCCGCAATGCCGCTGAAGGTGATCACAAAATAAAGATATGGATGTCTGCGTGAAAACATAAAATCACGGATTAGGAGATGTGAGTAAAAATAACAGGTGCCACTTTACGTGACACCTGTATAGATAGGATCGTATACGCAACAGGCCAGACAATACTACCCGTGTTTGGGCCCGCCTTTTATATTGCGTTTTTCTCTTAAGAGTGTTTATTCGCTATCTTCGCTGAATTTCTCTTTGAGATTTTCACGCAAAATTTCACCAAAGCTGGATGTGGGAGGCTTGATATTGCTTACATAATCGTTGAGCAGCTCTTTTTCATCCTCAATTTTAAGCCGCTTCACGGAAAGTGCAATGCGCCGTTCATCGCTGTTGACATTCATGACCTTGGCGGTCAGAAGATCGCCGACATTGAACTGGCCCACGGGTGTTTTGATTTTTTCTTTACTGATTTCAGAAACATGCACAAGGCCCTCGACACCTTCTTCCAGTTCAACAAAGACACCAAAATCGGTAACATTGGTCACCGTACCGGTGATCTCCTTGTTCAATGCATAGCGTTCCCGTACGGTTTCCCAGGGATCGGGCTGCATCTGTTTGATCCCAAGAGAGAATCTTTCATTGCCCTTATCGATCTCAAGCACGATTGCCTGAACAAGATCACCCTTTTTAAACATCTCGGAAGGATGCTTGATTCTCTTGACCCAGGAGATATCGGAAATATGAACCAGTCCGTCGATCCCCTCGTCAATACCGACAAACAATCCAAAATCGGTAATATTCTTGATTTTACCCTCAATGATGGTGCCTACGGGATATTTGTCGCTGATTACATCCCAGGGATTCGGAGAAACCTGTTTCATACCCAGGGAAATACGCCGGTTACCGGGATTGATATCCAGAACAATCGCTTCAACCTCTTCACCTACACTGACAATCTTGGAAGGATGACGTACCTTGCGAGTCCATGACATTTCCGATACATGGATAAGTCCCTCAATTCCCTCTTCCAGTTCGATAAATGCTCCGTACTCGGTGAGGCTCACAACCCGCCCTTCAATTTTAGACCCTACCGGATATTGCTCGGCAGCTCTGATCCACGGGTCCTGAGTCAACTGTTTCATACCCAGTGAAACACGCTCTCTTTCCAGATCAAGAGTCAGAATTTTCACACGAATGTCATCGCCTACAGCAAAAAGTTCAGACGGGTGCTTGACCCGGCCCCAGGAAATATCCGTGATGTGCAACAGGCCGTCAACACCGCCAAGATCGACGAAAACACCATATTCGGTAATATTCTTGACTATTCCGTTGATAACCTTGCCTTCTTCAATACTGGCAAGGGTCTCGGTACGTTGAGACTCTAATTCCTGCTCCAGAATAACTCTTCTTGAAAGAACAATATTGCTGCGTTTTCGATTATATTTCAGAATCTTGAAGGTAAATGTCTGCCCCACCATTTCGTCAAGATTACGGATAGGCCGCAGATCCGCCTGTGAACCGGGCAAAAAGGCCTGCACACCGATATCAACGGAAAAACCGCCCTTGACGCGGTTGGTGATAACGCCGTCAATAATCCCATCATCGTCGTAGGCCTTTTTAATCTCTTCCCATACTTTGACCTTGGCAGCTTTTTCCTTGGAAAGGACAACGACTTCATCTTCTTCGTCCCACCATTCCACCATGACCTCAACGGTATCATCAACCCTGGCGTTTACATTACCCTCTTCATCCTTGAATTCATTGATTCGTATCTGGCCTTCCGATTTGTAGCCGATATCGACCAGTACATAATCTTTATCAACCGAAATAATCCGGCCGACAACTACTTCTCCTTCGGCGAAACGTTTGAAACTTTCCTCATACATGTCCATGAGGCTTTCCATGGTCTCTTCAGCGCCCGGATCATCTGTTGATGATTCAGTTTCAGCATCATCCGTACCGGATTGGGCTGCTTCCTCTTGAATCTCACCCGCGTCTGCTTCTGTTTCTTTTTCTACGGACATCGCTGCCTCTTCAGGAACCACATTTTGAGCGGATTGCTCGGTTGCATCATCTTTAATTAATTCTTCCATTTAACAAAATACCCCCTTAGCCGATTTTTTTTGCTGTTCTTTACAATATAGCACAGCATAACCGTAGGCCTATAGCAGATCATATCCGGAATGACAATAACTTATTTAGCTTTTTCAGTTTCATTCTTCTTATCAATGAACGTTCGCATTTTGTTTACCTGCTCTAAAATTTTATCAACGACGTCATCGATGGAAAGTGCCGTGGAATCGATTATGACCGCATCAATGGCAGGCTTTAAAGGAGCCAGTTCCCTGCCGCTGTCATTCTCATCCCGGCGCCTGATTTCATCGGCCACCTGATCAAGGCTTTGATCGCTTGCGCCCGCCATTTCATTGAAACGCCGCAGGGCCCGTGCTTTATGGGATGCGCTTAAAAATATTTTAACGTCAGCCTCGGGGAAAACCACGGTCCCCATATCCCGGCCCTCAAAAACCACACATTGCTCCCGCCCCATTTTCCGCTGCAATTCCAGAAGAAACCGTCTGACAACAGGCCTTGCGGATACATCCGAGGCCAACATGGAAATTTCAGGCGTCCGTATCAGGCCGGTAACATCACTGCCGTTTAAAATAAGACGCGGATTCCCGTTTTCTCTTTTGCTAAATGTCAGCTCCAAATCGGTGCACATCCGATCCAGTCCATCATCATCATCTCCGGCAATTCCATTGGACATTGCCGCAAGAGCAACTCCCCGGTACAGTGCGCCGGTATCCACATAGCGGTACCCCAGCCTTTGGGCTACGGCCCGGCTGACCGTGGTTTTACCGGCTCCGGCCGGCCCGTCAATAGTGATAACCAGTCCCGCGGGCTGTTTATTTTTCAGTTGTTGATCCTGCGTTAAACCCTTGGTTTTCATTATAAGTCCCGCCCCAGCACCTTTGCAAGGGCTGCTATAAACCGTCTGTTCTCTTCGGGAAGTCCCACATTGACCCGCAGATATTCATTATATCCGTAGGATCGCATGGAGCGGACAATAATTCCATGCCTCAGCAATTTTTCAAAAATATCCTGTGCATCGCGGGCCACATCAACAAGAAAAAAATTGGTCTGAGTGGCAAAATAAGTAAGACCCATTTTATCCAGTGAGTGATACAGAAATTCCAGCCCCTCATGGACCATCCGAACGCTCTTTTCCAAAAATCCGTCATCATCCAGAGCGGCCGCGGCCGCAGCCTGGGCCGGAAGGTTGACGTTAAACGGAAGCCGTATGCGATGAAGAAGGTTTGATAACTTGGCCGGCATAATCCCGTAACCCACCCGCATTCCGGCCAGACCATACGCCTTGGAAAAGGTGCGCAGGCCAACCACTGGACGGGTTTCATCGATATAGTCGCTCCCTTTTGCCGCCTTTGGATCACGCACGAATTCCAGGTACGCTTCATCCAGCACCACAACGATATTTTCCGGCAGATCCGCAAAAAAACGATCCATATCACTTTTACAGATCACGGTTCCGGTGGGATTGTTGGGATTACATATAAAAATCATGCGGGTTGCACTTGTAATATTTTCTTTTACGGCATCCAGATCGATATGAAGTTTTGTCAGGGGAACATGGACAGGTGTTGCACCGGCACCACGCACCGTAATATCATACATCAAAAAGGACGGATCAGGGATAATCACCTCGTCCCCGGGCTGCAGCAATGCCTGGGCCAGAAGTGCGATCACCTCGTCCGATCCATTACCTATAACTATATTTTCCGGTTTTACTCCGAGCCGATCGGCCAGCTTTGAACTCAAATCATGGGCCGCTCCGTCAGGGTAGCGGTGCAGATTATTCAAAATCTTTGCCACCGCCGCAATAGCCAGGGGCGAAGGGCCCAGCGGATTTTC